>JBCBNX010000005.1:35068-327446 GCA_039821555.1 Bacteroidota bacterium | reverse complement strand
ACCCAGACTGGGCGGTGTTCGCGCTGGCGGCGCTGGGCATCGCGACGGAAGTGCCGCCGCTGAACGTGGGGGTGAACGCGGCGGTGTCGGCGCTCAAGAACGCGATCAAGGCGGTGCCTGTAGGGCCGCTGCGTCGGTGGTTGTTCCGAAACACGCTCGAAGGGATCACGGCGGCGCTTCGGACAAACGACACGAGTTGGTTCAGCCGCAACGGAGAGTTCTTCAGTCGGCTGACGCGCGAGTGTGCGGGCGCACGCTATGAAAGTGCGGCAGCGAGTAGCGCAGCATTTTGCCTTAAGAGCACTCTGAATCGCCTCGGGCAGCAAGCAGCGGGCGACTACGCCTCGCTGAGGAATCGCATAGGGGATGCGGAGGCGGAAGACTTGCTAGCGAGGCTTACTGTCCAGGCTGATATTGATGACGGTGACCTACGGCGTGTTCTTGAGGCGCTTGGGTCAGAATTTGATGCCGCGACGGTAGATGGGCTGAGAGCAGCAGGCAAGATGGAGATCGTGGCGCGTGCGGCTGCGAAGGCGAACTGGGACGCCGTAGCGGCGACAAAATACTTGGAGAAGGTCAATCATTTCGGAGCTTCCGACCTGAGGGTGGTCCATTTCGACCGAGTTTCCGACATTCCTGGTAATCCGGGATCTGTCCACTATGCAAAGATGGGAACTTTGGAATTTGGAAGAAAAGGAACCCAATTCGAGTTTGACGTAATGGAGCATTTTAGGAGTGATAGGCTCGTGGGTATCCAGATAGAGCCTGGGAATGACCCGAGATTTACAGGGGACGTAGACACGTTGACAGACTCATTCCTGGTGTCCTCGAAACACACAAAGCCTATAGTTAGGTCTAGTGATAAAATAACAAGCGATCTTCTTAGGGTTCTTCGAGAAGACGCTCATAGAAATGGACTGATACCAGTAATTGCTGTACCAGACGAGTTTAGAGCAAATCCCAGCCTTGATACTGACCGATTTGTCAGAGATGTAGAAAAGATTCACCCAGACATTGTGGTCGAATGGGTAGTCACTAGAATACCAGGCCTTCCTTCGTGAGCAGTAGTATGACATCATTCGAATCTTCTGGATACAGAGTCCAGGTGTCTGTCGTGGGCACAGAGGAAGGGTCTAGCATACTTGAGATTGTCTCGGAATCAGACGATGATTTTCTAGATTATTTAAACTTCAAATCTATATTTAATTCAGGCAGAATTTTGAGCAGAATACAAACGTATAATACATCTCCAATAGAGATAGGCATCATTCGGGATAGTGTAGGAAATGATTTTGAAGTTTATAAAGATATGTGTGGGTTGAAGGGTAGGTCGGATACCGGAGGTTTAATAAGAATAATTACAGGAAATAATAATTATTCATTTGATAAAATAATCACAATAAGAGATAATAATCTATACTATGAATATGATATTTCACTTGATGGATCTAGGTTGTGTATTCCGGGCTTTTATGTGAATTTCTATTCGATTGCTATAATAATGAGAATATTGGGCAGGGGAGAGGTGAATGGCTTAGAGGTGCAAGATTTACCTGAATTGGTCTACGTAGTTCCTCTTCATGAAATTCGGGAGTGGGGACAACTCACCTACGATGAACAACTCGAAACCTGGCTATAAAAGTCCCTTGCCATCTTCACTCGCTATGACTCGCCTTATAGTCCTCGTTCTCATTGCGCTGTGCGCATTCCCTACGCTTGCACAGGAAGCCGAGCCGCACGCGCTACCCTTCGCTTCTACTGGCCACGCCCTCGAACTCGAAGTCGCCCATGCTGACTACGACGACGAGCGCGCGGAGGCAGCAGCCTTCACCGTCACGCTCACCGACGCCCCCGCCTGGCTCGCCGTCACGCCCGCCGCGCTCACTCTCGACGCCCTCGCGCCCGGCACCGACGCCCTCGCCCGCTTCGCCTTCGACGTGGCGGACACTGCGCCCGTTGCCGAGCCTGGCGCCATGACCTTCGAGATCGCCACCGACGACGGCCAGACCTGGACCAAGACCGTCCGCGTCGAGGTCGCCGCGCCCGAGGCGTTCGCTGTAGCGGGAGCCTACCCCAACCCCTTCGCCCACGCCGCCGAGGTGGTCTACGACCTGCCCGCTGGCGCCACGGTCACGTTCGCCGTCTACGACCTGCTCGGCCGCGTGGTGCATGAGGTGCGCACCGAGCAGGCGGCGGGGCGGCACACGGCGGCTGTGGACGGCGCGGGGCTCGCAAGCGGGGTCTACGTGTGGCGGCTGGTGGCCGTGGGTGCAGATGGGCAGCGGCACACCGAGGCAGGACGGCTCACGCGGGCACGCTGACGCGCCTCAGCCGTCTTCCCGCAGCACGAAGTCGACGTGGATGTGGTCGTCGTGGCGCACCCAGGAGGGGTTGCGGGAGAACGCCATCAGGTCACGCAAGTCCGAGTCGGCGGCGAACAGGCCAGCTTGCAGGTCCGGTGCGAAGATGACGCGACCGATGCGGACACCGTGCTCGTGGCCGACCGCGTGCAACGCTCTGAGGTGCGCCGCCAGCGCCGGATAGTCGATGCACAGCGAGCCGCCCGAGGTGCAGCCGTCGGGCTCGAACGCCATGTCGTAGCCGAAGCGCAGCCACGGCCACGTCGGGAGCGGGACGGAGCGGCCCTCGCGGTTTGTCACTGGCGTCATATAGTCCACCGAGACGCCGCTGCGGTGGGTGCGGTGCGGCCGAAAGCGCCCGCCGCGCGGCCAGCCCGTTTCGCCGTAGACGTAGACCGTCTCAGGCCGCGTTGCTGCGAGCGTCTCGTAGGCCGCCAGCGTCGCGTCGCGGACGGCGTCGTGCACGGCGGTGCGGCCGAGGAACGAGCCCAGGCGCGAGTACGTGCGGAAGTTGGCCCCCGACGACGGCAGCCGCTTGCCGTGCGCCAGCCGCCCGTCCTGCGGCGTCCCGATGCTCACGCTCGGCGTGTCCGACTCCACGAGCCGTAGCGCGTCGTTGCCGAGCCACACCACGAGCGTGGTCACGACGGCCAGCACGAGGTCGCGCCGCGCCCACCGCGCGAGACAGCCAGGACGGTGGCCTGGGTTAGGCGGCGTGTTACGATGTCGCTCTCGTGTCATCCTGCACTCGTTTACTCCGTGAAGCTTCGCTTTCAGGATCTCAGCGAAGCACCGAAACACCCGAGTCGCTGGAGATCCCGGATCGAGTCCGGGATGACAAGAATGGGTATTCGAGGTAACTCATGCGCCGCGCGCGTCGACGGCCCACTCGGCGACGACCTCCTCGCCGTCCTTGCCCGTGCGCTCGATGACGTAGAAGCGATCCTGCGTCGCCATCGTCACGCAGGCGTGGTTGGGCACGATGCGGACCGTGTCGCCCACGTCGAAGGTCGTCGCGCCGGGGACGCGCACCCAGCCGTGCTCCTCGCTCAGCCGCGCGATGCGTGCGTGCGGGAGCGGCTTCATCGTGTGCGGACTGTGGAGGATTTGGCCGTGGTCGCGAACGTTCCAGCCGAGGTCGGTGGTGAGGACTTTCTTGCCCGCGTCGAGGTAGGCCATCTCACCGCCCGTGGGTGTGCGGTGCTGCGCGATCACGGTGGCGCGCACGGTGAGCGCGCAGCGGTCGAGCGTCGTCGTGCCGAGCATGACCTGCTGGCGGTCGTAGAAGACGTAGTTGCCGGGGCGTGCCTCCGTGATCGTGAAGCCGTCGTGCGTCGCGTTCTCGAAGACGCTCAGCGTAGGCGTCGAGCCGAGCGAGAGGGTGGCGTCCGGCGTGAGGAGGCGGGCCCCGCCGAGCGTCGCCGCGAAGGTGAGGAGGCGGTCGCGTTCCTCGGACATGTGGCGCCGCAAGGCGTCCTGCTTCGTCTCGCCCTGTTTGGGACCGCCGTAGACCTGCCCGCCGTGCGTCAGTAGACCCACGAGCGCCAGCGACGGTAGCTCCGCGAGGGCGCGCACGAGAGACATCGCATCCGGGTGGTTCCAGCGAATGCCTGTGCGTGCGTGCCCGGTGTCGACCTCCAGCAGCACATCGGCGGTCCGGCCCTGCTCGGCGAAGAAGGCATCGGCTTGGCGCGCGCCTGCGAGGGTGTCCACGCAGAACGTCACGCGCGTCTTCCCGGCGAGCAGCTTCGCGACCCGCGCGAGGTTGTCGCGCCCCACGAGCGGCTTGGCGATGCAGAGGTCGTTGAAGCCGAAGCGGGCAAACACCTCCGCCTCGCCGACGGTGGCGACGGTCAGCCCGACGGCCCCGCGCTCCCGCTGCCGCAGCGCGATCTCGACCGACTTGTGCGTCTTGACGTGCGGCCGCAGCGCCACGCCCTGCGCCTCGGCCTGCGCCTGCATCGCGTCGAGGTTGGCGTCGAGGCGGGTACGGTCGACGAGGAGAGCGGGCGAGGGGAGGTCGGCGAGGTGCATCGGATGAGCCAGGGAGACGAGGGAGCGAAGAGCCGGGGAGGCGAGGAGACGGGGAGGCGAGGAGACGGGGAGGCGAGGAGACGGGGAAGAATACGAGTGAGGGCGTGTGAGGGTGTGGGAGTCGGAGTGGGGGGGCGAGCGAGGCTCGCGCCGCGGACAACGCACCAGTGACAACGGACCTGCTGCGGGGCTCCATCTTCCGGCCTCCATGCACCGAGTGCAGCCTCCGTCTGCGTCGCGGAAGCACCTGGAAGCGGTTTCGTTCACACAAACCCCACAGTAGGCGTGCGGAACATCCCAGCGGGCCGCCCTATTCTGAAACCACATCCATCCGCTCTGCCTCGTGCGCCTCGCCGACCTCCACATCGCCCCTGCTCCCATCGCTATTGCGATGAAGGGGATGATGTGTTGTCGCGACGGCGGCCTCGAGGGCGTGTGTGGATCCGGCGGGTAAGACCTCCCGCCATCAAGCCGATCTGCCAACCCTCTGGGCCGCCCGCCCGGAGGGTTTTTGCGTTTCTGCACCCCCGGCTCGCTGTCCACGCCCCCCAACCTGTCTCCATTGCCATGAGCACGCCCGACGCCCTCCGCCCTGAACAGCTGCGCTTCGAGACCCTGCAGCTCCACGCAGGCCAGCAGCCCGACAGCGCCACCAACAGCCGCGCTGTCCCGATCTACCAGACCACGTCCTACACCTTCGACGACACCGGGCACGCCGCGCGGCTCTTCGGGCTCCAGGAGTTCGGCAACATCTACACCCGGATTATGAACCCGACGACCGACGTCTTCGAGCAGCGCGTCGCGGCGCTCGAGGGCGGGGCGGCGGCGGTCGCCACGGCGTCCGGGCAGTCCGCGCACCTCGTCGCGTTCACCACCCTTGCCGAGGCGGGCGACAACATCGTCGCGTCGAGCAAGCTCTACGGCGGCACCTACAACCTCCTCAAGGTCGCGCTCAAGCGCCTCGGCATCGAGACGCGCTTCGTGGAAACCGACGACCCCGCCGACTTCGCCGCGCAGATCGACGACTGCACGAAGGCCGTCTTCTTCGAGACGCTCGGCAACCCGCGCCTCAACGTGCCCGACTTCGAGGGCATCGTGGCCGTCGCGCATGACGCGGGCGTTCCGGTGGTCGTGGACAACACGTTCGGCGCGGGCGGCTACTACTTCCGCCCCATCGAGCACGGCGTCGACATCGTCACGCACTCGGCGACGAAGTGGATCGGCGGGCACGGCACGTCCATCGGCGGCGTGATCGTGGACTCCGGCAACTTTGACTGGCGCAACGGGCGCTTCCCCAACTTCACCGAGCCGAGCGAGGGCTACCACGGCCTCCGCTTCACGGACGTGTTCAACCCCGAGAGCGACCTCGGCAATGTGGCGTTTGCTATTCGTGCTCGTGTCGAGGGGCTGCGCGACCTCGGGGCCGCGCTCTCGCCGTTCAACGCGTTCCTGCTCTTGCAGGGCCTGGAGACGCTCTCGCTGCGCGCCGAGCGCCACGCCGAGAACGCGCTCACGCTCGCCCGCTGGCTGGAGGCGCACGACGCCGTCGAGTGGGTGTGGTATCCGGGCCTGGAGTCGCACGAATACCACGACGCGGCGAAGCAATACCTCCCGCGCGGCTTCGGGGCGGTGCTCAACTTCGGCATCCGCGGCGGCAAGGAAGCCGGGCAGCAGTTCATCGAGAGCCTGAACCTCGCCAGCCACCTGGCGAACGTGGGCGACGCGAAGACGCTCGTGATCCACCCGGCGTCGACCACGCACCAGCAGCTTTCGGAAGCCGAGCAGCAGGCCAGCGGCGTGCGCCCGGAGCTGATCCGCGTGTCCGTCGGCATCGAGCACATCGACGACCTTACCGCCGACTTCGCACAGGCCTTCGAGACGCTGCTCGTCGAAGCCTAGCGGCTTGTACCCCCTGCGTTCCTCCCCCCTTCCGCAAGCGTCAGGGCGGTCGGAACGCTGTCCCCCTCGTGCACGAGGGGGACAGGTCGAGCAGAGCGAGACCAGGGGGTGACCCGCCCGGATGGCGAAGCGGCTAACGCGGCGGTCTGCAAAACCGCTATGCGCGGGTTCGAATCCCGCTCCGGGCTCCCTCCACGTCCACACCTTCACACGCGCACACGTCCACACCGAAACGATGAACGACGGCGTCACCACCCACCGGCTCGCGGAGCCGTTCACCACCGAGGGCGGCTTCACGTTCGAGGCCCCTGAGGTCGCCTACAAGACCTGGGGCACGCTCAGCCCCGCCGCCGACAACGCGGTGCTGATTTGCCATGCGCTCACGGGCCACGCCGCCGCTGACGAGTGGATGGGCGACCTCCTCGGCGAAGGCAAGCTGCTCGACCCAGCGCGGCACTTCGTCATCGCGACGAACGCACTCGGGTCATGCTACGGCACCACGGGGCCGCGCAGCCGCAACCCGGTCACGGGCGAGCTCTATGGCGGTGCGTTCCCGCACGTCACCATCCGCGACATGGTGCGGCTGCAACGGCGCCTCCTGGACGACCTCGGCGTGCGGCGGCTCGCCCTCGTGATCGGCGGCTCGATGGGCGGCATGCAGGCGCTCGAATGGGCCGCGATGGACGCGCTGGAGGAGGACGAATTCAAAGGGGGCGGCCCTGATGGACAGCCCTTCGTAGGACGCCTCGCGGTCTTGGCGGCAGGCGCGGCGCACACGGCGTGGCAGATCGGCATCTCCGAAGCGCAGCGCTCGGCGATTACGGCCGACCCCCGGTGGCGCGGCGGCTTCTACCCGCCCTACGACCCGCCCCGCGCTGGATTGGCGGCGGCCCGCCAGATGGCGATGATGACCTACCGCAGCCCTCTGCTCTTCGCCGAGCGCTTCGCCCGCACGCAGCGCGGCGACGGCACGTTCGAGATCGCGTCGTACCTCCAGCACCAGGGCGAGAAGCTCGTCCAGCGCTTCGACGCCGTCACCTACGTCCGCCTGACCGAGGCGATGGACAGCCACGACGTTGCCCGCGACCGCCCCGGTACCACCATAGCCGATGCGCTCGCCCAGGTTACGATCCCAGCGGTCGTTGTCGGCATCACGTCGGACGTGCTCTACCCGCCGCACGAGCAGCAGGCGCTCGCCGCCGCGCTGCCGAATGGCACCTACCTCGAACTGGACTCGCCCTTCGGCCACGACGCCTTCCTCGTCGACTTCGAGAAGCTCGACGCGCTCCTGCGCTCGTTCGTCCACGCGGCGGCCGCCGATTCGGTCACGCCGGGAAAGAGCGCCCCGCCCGCCCGCCGCGCCGCTGATTGGGTGGCGGTGGTGTGACAACTCCCCCCGTTTTTGGTGACGGTCGCTAAGCTCCCCTATCACCAAAAACTGTCCCCCTCACAAATGAGGGGGACAGTTCGAAGAGCGAAGCGTCGTCAGACGCGGAGGCGATGAGAACGGGGGGAGCCGCCTGGCTCCCTATCGCACGCCTTCCTCGGTCTCGGCGATGAGTTGGTCCACGACCGGGCGTAGCTGGCCCGTCTGCTCGAACGTGGCGACCTGCCGATCGGCGCTGGCGCCTTGGTCGAGGATCTTGTAGGCATATTCCACCTCGGCGCGGCTACCGAGCTCGTCGACGACATCGCCGATAAACCACTCGATCAACTCAAGGATGAGTTCGCGGGCGGGGACTTCCTGCTCCTTACCGAAGTCGATCAGCTTGCCGTCGAGGCCGTGGCGGACGGCGCGCCACTTGTTCTCCTCGATGAGGTCGGCGGGGTAGACGCGGAACGTCGTGTTGTCGCGCCGTAGCTTGTAGAGCTTCAGCACGATCGCCTGCAGGATCGCCGCGATGCAGACGGCCTCTTCGACGCGCGTGCAGACATCGAGGAAGCGGAATTCGAGCGTCTGGAATTTGTGGTGTGGGCGGACGTCCCAGTAGATCTTCGAGCCGTCGGGGATGCAGCCGGTGTGGACGAGCTTCTCGCGGAGCGCGTGGAAGTCGCCGTAGGAGCGCATGATGCGCGGGACGCCGTTGCGCGGGTAGTTGCGGAAGATGACGCTGCGGTAGGACTTCAGCCCGGTCTTGCGGCCCATCCAGAACGGCGAGCTCGACGAGAGGCAGAGCAGGTGCGGCATGAAGTAGCGCGCCACGTTCATCGCGTCGATGAGGAACTCGTTGTCCTCGATGCCGATGTGGACGTGCGTGCCGAAGATGAGCAGCTGGTGCGCCACGTCCTGCATGTCCTCGCGCACGCCGATGTAGCGCTCCAGCGGCGTGATCTCCTGGTCCTGCCAGCTAGAGAACGGGTGCGTCCCGGCGGCCACGACCTTGAGCCCCTTGCGGTCGGCGAGCTCCATCACCGTGCCGCGCAGCCGCGTTAGCTCGGCGCGCACATCGCCCGGCGTGTTGCACACCTGCGTGCCGATCTCGACCATCGACTGGTGCAGCTCGGGCTTGATCTCGCCGAGGATCATCCGGTCGTCGTCGAGAATCTCGGTGATGTACGACCGCAGTTCGCGCGTCTCGGGGTCGATGATTTGGTACTCCTCCTCGACGCCGATGGTAAGGGACGGGGCTTTCATAGGGCTAGGGGTGTGAGAGTGAGGAGTCGCGCTAGCGTTTTTCGACCACGAACGTCGCGAGGCTGGAGCCGCCGCCGGAGGTCACGTTGACGAGCGAGTCGGTGGAGAGGCGGGTGAGGCAGCCGTCCATGTAGTCGCCGTAGAAGGCGAACGGGGCGGTGTCGATGATGCGGTCGTGGAAGGCGGCGGCCCCGTCGACGAGGCTCGGGTAGGTCTCGTGCGGGAGGTGGATGCGGTCCTGGATGATGAACGGCTCCGCGAGGGCCTCTTTGAGCGCGGCCTGCCAGCGGGCGTCGTCGACTTCCCAGCCGAGCACGATGCCGGTGCCGCCGTACTCGTCGTTGGGCTTGAGGACGAGGTGGTCCTTGTTCTTCGCTGCATACGGGATGAGGTCGATGAGCAGACCCTTGAACATGGTCGTACGCTCCTCGACCACGCGCGTCCACGGCACGTGCGCCTCGATGGCCTCGCGCTCGGTCGCGGTGAAGAGGCTGTCGTTGCGCTCGTCGCTCAGCACGGCGAGGCTCGCCTTCTTGTGGAGGATCTTGCAGCGGAACGAGTTCACCATCACCACGTCGCCCGCGATCACGGCGCGCACGATGGGGTGGTCCATCCCGCCGCGCTCGACGAGTTCAGAGATGAGGACGCGCTTGTAGATCACGTCGATGGGGATGCCGCCTGCGAAGAGCTTGCCGCCGCGGTACTCCACCTCGCGCGGATCGGCGATGACGCACTTGAAGCCCAGCGCCTCGAAGTAGTCCTTCGAGATCACGAACTCCGAGTAGGTCGGCACCTCCCGCCAGTCCACGATGGCAATGGTCGGACGATGCCGCTTGCGCCCGGTCGCCTGCTGGTAGGCGCTCACCAGCGCGTGGAGCACGCTATGGCGCGACGGCTGCGAGCGGACCTCGTATTGCTTCAGGTACTCCCGCATCACCGGCAGCCCGAAGAAGATCGCTGCGAGGTGGTCGTTGTAGGCCGCGGCGGCGGGCGTCTCGGCGTTGTACTCGGTGATCTTCATCCCGCCGCGCTCCGACACGAAGAATGCATCGAGGCGCGAGACGGGGCTGGCCGTCGCGAAGCCGTGGTCGTGCTGGACGAGCGCCTCCTCCCAGTCGGTGAGCTTGAACTGTTTGCGGAAGACCGTGTCAGCGATGGCGGCGCGGTAGACCTTGCCGAAGGCGCGCAGCAGGACGGCGGTGCGGCGCTTCAGGAATTTGTATTGCCCCGGCGTCATGAAGCGGGGCCGCAGCACGCTGCACAGCGGGCGCTCGCCGAAGAAGAGGCCCCGGCGGCGGAGCTGGTCGTCGAGCTGGTCCTGCGACGCCCCGGCGAGGTCGTCGTCGGTGAGCAGCGTATGGTAGGCGTCGATGGCGGCCTGGATGGCCATAGGTGGCTGGGTGGCTGGGTGGATAGCAATCCGGCTCCCCCCGCCCCGCTCCTCTAGCGAGGAGTCGCGGGGCTGTCCCCCTCACGCGTGAGGGGGACAGTTCGAAGAGCGGAGCGTCATCAGACGCGGAGACGATGAGAACGGGGGGAGGCGTCCGGGCGGGCTACTCCGACTTCTTCGCGGTCGTCTTGCGCGCGGTGGTTTTCTTGGCCACGGTGGTCTTCTCAGCCACGGTGGTCTTGGCAGCCGTCTTCTTGGTCACCGTCGTGGGTTTCACCGTCGTGGGTTCCATGGCGGGGGCCTTCTTCGCGGGGGCCTTCTTCGCGGGGGCTGGGTCGGCCAGGGGTGCGGCGATGAGTTCGTTCCAGCGGAGCTCACGGAGCTGCGGACGCGGGTTGAGCGCGCGGTCGATGGCGAGGTCGGCCATGTGCTGCACGACCCACTCGAAGTAGTGCGGCGTGAGCGAGTTGATGTCCATGTCCGGCGCCGGGTTCATGAAGTCGATGGCGT
Organism: Bacteroidota bacterium; assembly: GCA_039821555.1. Lineage (NCBI taxonomy): Bacteria > Pseudomonadati > Bacteroidota > Bacteroidota bacterium. The sequence continues at coordinate 316,618 of JBCBNX010000005.1, read as the reverse complement.
AGGGGACGCCGTCGCGGACGGCGAACTCCATCGAGTTCATGTCGTAGCCGAGCGCCGTGCAGAGCTTCGTGGCGTCTGCGACGACGCGCGCGCCGAGCTCGGGGCTCATGTGGTCGTGCTCGACATGGTAGCGCCGCTCGCGGGGGTCGTACTTGATCGGCAGGATCGTGTCCTGGCCCAGGCAGATGCAGCGCACGAAGTGCTCCCACTCGATGAACTCCTGGAGCACCATCGTGAGCAGCCCCGCGTTGTTGTAGTGCCCGATGAGCTCCTCCTTCGAGCGGCAGACGTAGACCTCTTTCCAGCCGCCGCCGTGAGCGTCCTTGAAGATGCATGGCAGGCCGATGTAGTCCAGGATGGCGTCCCAGTCGAGCGGATACTCGAGGTTGCGCAGCGACTCGTCGTGGACGATGCCGGGGACGTACTCCTTGTTGGGCAGCACGACCGTCTTCGGGTGCGCGATGCCGAGCTTGGTGGCCAGCGCCGCCCCGAAGAACTTGTCGTCGGCCGTCCACATGAACGGGTTGTTGATGACCGTCGTCCCGGCGAGGACGGCCTGCTTGAGGACGGTCCGGTAGAACGGTACCTCGTGCGAGATGCGGTCGATGATGACGTCGTACTCCAGCGGCGCGTCCATGTGCGGCGCGCCAATCTTGACGAACTCGGCGACCACGTCCGCGTCGCGGTTGTTGACCTCTTCGATGAAGGCGGGCGGGAACGACCACTCGCGGCCGACGATCAATCCGACTTTCTTAGGCATGAGATACGTGGCGATAAGCTAGAAAAGAGAGAAGTGAAGCTGTAGGGGTCAGTCTGATCCGCCGATGTAGGTGCGGATCATCTGGTGCCAGTAGGGCCAGTCGTGCGCCCAGCCGTCCCACAGGCGCAGTGCATTGCCGACGCCCTTCTCCCAGAGGACGCGAGAGAGGTGCTCGTTGTTTTCGCGGAACGAGTCGTCGCTGCCGGTGGCGAGGATGATGTCAGTGTGGCGGAGCGCTTCGAGGTGGCCGTGGTCGTGCATATCCATCGCGTAGTGCGACGGGTTGTGGCGGTAGAGCTCGTTGCCGTAGTAGCCGTCCGAGAACATGCGGATGTCGTAGAGCCCGCTCATCCCGATCACGCGCCCGACGAGTTGCGGGTAGCGCAGCGTGAAGTCGATGGCATGGAAGGCGCCAAAGCTTGCACCCGTCATGATGAGGAAGTCGTTCGGGTTCTTGTGGTAGCTGAACGGCAGCAACTCGTGCAGGAGGTAGCGCTCGTAGTCCTCCTGCCGGTGGGCGCGGTCGGCAGGGTGCTTCCAGCGGGCGTACCAGCTGTCGGCGTCGACGCTGTCCACGCAGTAGAGCTGGATCCAGCCGTTGCGGAGGTGGTCCCCGAGGGCATCGGTCATGCCGCGGTCTTGCCACTCGTAGAAGCGGCCCTGCGAGGTCGGGAAGACAACGACGCGCGCCCCGGCGTGGCCGAAGACGAGCGTCTCCATGGTGCGCCCGAGCGAGGGGCTGTGCCAGCTGTGGTATTCGCGGTGCATGAGGCGTAAGTCGGCGGGTGTGGGGACGAGGGGTGGACGCAGACGAGGCCGCGCAAAAAGGCGGCGCTATCTTCGCGCGTGCAACATACTCCGCACGCGCGAACCGATGAATGGAGGAGTGACGACAGAACGATGAGAAGCGCATTCAATTCTTAAACTTCGGCCCCTTTGCCTACCTGAGTGCCGTGCCTACCCTCACCCCTGCTCCTGACCTCGTCGCGCTCGGCTGGAAGTCCTACCCGGACGACGATGGCTACCACACCGTCGTCGGCGACCTGTGGCGGCTACCCGAGATCCACAGCCCCCGCCTCGGCAACCACCGCGACCTGCTCGTCTACCTCCCGCCGTCCTACCACACCGAGCCAGACCGCCGCTACCCGGTCGTCTACATGCACGACGGCCAGAACCTCTTCGACGACGCGACCGCGTTCGCGGGCGAGTGGCAGGTCGACAATACGATGGATGCGCTCGCCGTCACGGGCCGCGAGGCCATCGTCGTGGGTGTACCGAACACGGGCGTCGACCGCATCCACGAGTACAGCCCCGTCAAGGACCAGCAGGAGCGCGGCGGGCGCGGCGAGACCTACGTCGCCTTCCTCACTGAGACCGTGAAGCCGCGCATCGATGCCGACTTCCGCACGCGCACGGGGCCGCTGGACACCATCGTGGCGGGCTCGTCGATGGGGGGGCTCATCAGCCTCTACGCCTTCCTGAAGCGCCCCGACGTGTTCGGCCATGCGGGCGTGATGAGCCCGTCGCTTTGGTTCGCCGACCGCGCGATCTTCCCCATCGTCCGCGAGACGCCGAAGCACGCCGGTCGCATCTACCTCGACGTGGGGACGAAGGAGGGCGCGCAGACCGTCGCCGACGTGCGCCGCCTCCGCGAACTGATCCTGTCGAAGGGCTACCGCCGCCACCACGACTTCTGCTACGTCGAGGATCAGGGCGCGGGCCACTCCGAGATCGCCTGGCGCGACCGCCTACACTTCGCGATGGATTTCCTACTGGGACCGGCGGGGTAGCACAATCCGTCCACGACGCACCCCTTCCCCTACGCATGTCATCCTGAGCGAGCGCAGCGCGCCGAAGGATCTCTGTCCGTCTCGGCGCTCCGGACAAACCTGAACGCTGACCCGCAGATCCCCCGCGTTCGCGAGGGCAAGCTCTTCGGCTTCGGTCCTGCGGACCTACGCTCAGGATGACACGAGCGAGACGGATTTCCAGATAGCCGACAGCCGAACGCCGACAGCCCCCACGCATGTATATCGACGCCCACCTCGACCTCGCCTTCAACGTCGTTGCGCACGGCCGGGACCTGACGCGGACTGTGCCCGGCCTGCGCGCCGCCGAGGCGAAAGCGGCGCAAGAAGTGATGGTCACGCTGCCCGAACTGCAAGGGGCAGGCGTCGGCATCGTCTTCGGGACGATTTTCACGCTGCGGCATCACGCGAAGCGGCCGGGTGCTCGCAAGCCGCTCACGGCGAAGCAGAAGGCGCTGATGTACCGCACGCCCGACGAGGCGCACGCGAAGGGCGTCGAGCAACTGGACGTCTACCGCCGCTGGGAGGACGACGGCTGGCTGCGCATCCTCCGCTCGCAGACCGAACTCGCCGCACACGAGGCAGCGTGGGCCGAGGGTGACCGCACCACAGGGCTCGTGCTGCTCATGGAAGGCGCCGACCCGATCCGCACGCCCGACGAACTGCCGTGGTGGGTCGAGCGCGGCGTCCGGCTCGTCGGCCCAGCGTGGCAGCGGACGCGGTATTCGGGCGGGACTTTCGCGCCCGGTCCGCTCACAGAGATAGGGCGGGAGCTCGTCCGCGCGATGACCGAGGCGGGCGTGGCGCTTGACGCGAGCCACCTCGCCCACGACGCCGTCTGGGACGCGCTCGACGTCCTCGATGCGAGCACGAACCCCGCGCACGTCTGCGCGAGCCACAGCAACGCCGCCGCGCTCGTCCCTACCGACCGCCACCTCACCGACGCCATGCTCGACGCGCTCGCAGAGCGGGACGCGGTGGTGGGTGTGGTCCTCGGCAACCCGTTCGTGAAGAACGGCGTGGCGCGCGACGACCCGGAGGAGAGCGTCACGCTGGACGATGTGCGCACCCAGGCGGCGCACCTCGCAGGGCGCCTCGGCTGGGACCGTCTCGGCATCGGGAGCGACTTCGACGGGGGCTTCGGCAAGCAGGAAACGCCCTTCGGCATCGAGCGCGGGGCCGACTTCGCAAAGCTCGGCGACGCCGTGCCCGAGGCAGCGCGCGCCGGCTTCCTCGGCGGCAACTGGCTACGGTGGCTGCGGCAGGCACTCCCCGCGTGAGGCAAGCGAGTCCGGTTCCGAGTTTTCGCCATTCGGACCGGTGGGATTGCATCCTTCGGACCATGGGTCGCACATAGGGTACCCGGTACCATGAGTGCGCTCTTTTTGTGCTCCTCAAGCCGGACCCACCATGCCTCGTGCTCTCCTCGCTCTCATTTTGCTCCTCGCGCTCCCGGCGCAGGCGCAAGACCTCCCCTCGGCCGCCGTCACGCAGGTCCTCCTCGATGCCCTGAAGGTGGACGACGGCACCGGGCGCTTCAGCCTGCCGCGCTTCACGATCGCCTTCCCGCGGGGCGACCGCGCCAAGGCCATCGTCCGCGACGCAAACGGCGACATCGTCTTCGAGCGGGGCTACAAAGGCCAGCGCGACGGCACGCGCACCGCCCGCATCTTCCGCAAGGACTCAGGCGGCGGCGGGCGCTTCGGGCTACCCACCGCGCGCCGCACCAGCGAAGAACCTGTCTTCGAAGAGTCCGGCGCCTACACGCTCGACATCGAGCACGGCGGCGAGGTCATCACGCGCTTCCCGTTCCGCGTCGTCCGCATCACGTCGAGCGACCCCTACGCCGACACGCCGCCGCGCTTCGCCGTGGACGGCCTCTGGATGACGCACGGCTTCGTGGACTACGAGGACGACGCCACCGGCCGCCAGCCGCACCTCCAGTGGAACTACTACGACCAACTCATGGACGCTGACCGCGAGCGGCTCGTCTTCGAGCAGGTCCGCTATGAGCTGCGCCGCGACGGTCGCCTCATCGGCCGCACCGTCACCGACAGCGGCGTCTCGTCGGACGGCCTCACCATCGCCACGCAGACCTTCGAGGCGGTCGAGCGGCCCAACTCCAGCCATGCCGAGTCACGCATCCACCGCGGCGACATGAACGACGGCACCTACGAGATCCGCCGCGTGGTCAAGGCCGACGACTTCAACGGCGGCGACTTCCGCGAGACGATCCCCTTCGAGGTGCGCGGCGGGCAGTTCGTCCCCGTCGGCGACCAGGTGCGCGCAGGCACCGAGGCGACCGCCTTCCTGGAAGGGCTCAACCGCGCCTTCTTCTACCCGATCTCGTCCACCCGCTAGCCCGCCCCATGCTTGCCTTCCTCCTCGCGCTGGGGATGCTCAGCGCCCCTGCCACCTCAACGTCCCCCGACCCCTACGAGGGCTTCTACGGCTGCAACCTCGACGGCGACGAGCGCTACGTCGTCTGGATCGGGACCGTCGGCACGGGCACCCGCGCCGACCAGCAGTGGACCACCTATCAGCTCTTCAACGCCGACGACTTCCCGTTTGACGACGAACTGCGCCAACGGAGCGGCGGCGGCTACCAAACGCGCGATGGGGCCTTCAACTCCGGCAACAGCGCGGTCGATTTCGCCGACGGGACGCTACTGCTCCAGGACGAGCCGTGCGAGTCTGTCGCCACGCTGCGCGACCTCCTCACGCTGTTCGGCCTCGACGTGGACGACGCGGTGCAGGAGGTCGTTGACCTGGAAGGCTGGACGCCGGAGCAGGTCGCCGCGCGCCTCGACGATGCCGCGTTCGCCGACGCAGCCTTCCGACCTGGCAACCAGTGGCGCGGCGCGGGCGGTGGCTCGCCGCGCTTCGCGGAAGTGATCCGCGGCCTGACGCTCCCCGAGCCGCCGCCGCCGCCCAACGCCGCCCCCACCGGAGCGCCCGTCGCCGCCGACGACTACGAGGGCATCTACTCCGACGGGCGCAAGCTCTACGTCATCCGCGACGGCCGCTTCGTCCAGTTCGAGGACGACTACGACGGCGACTGGCTCCCGCGCGTGCAGTACGTCTTCGAGCCGCGGAGGTACTATCCGAAGGCGTACGACTACCGCGTTGTGAACGGCGAATTCCAGTCGGGCGACGAGAGCACGATGGAATTCCTCCGCCGCGATGGGGAGGTCGCGGCGCTCGTCTGGCGCGGGAAGGAGCTGCCGCGCGTCTACACGCTCGCGCAACTCTTCGAGGCAGGCGACTACGACGTTGAGCAGTTCGCCGCCGAGCTGCGCCAGCGCGGAATGGACGATGCCGCGATCAAGGCCGTGATGGAGGACGCCGCGCGGTTCGCCGCCGTGATCCGCGAGGGCAACGCGCCGATCACGTTCGAGAAGCTGACCGGGCTGGAGGACTAGCCACGCCCAATGGGCTTCTAAGCCACTATGTCAGACGATCACGTCAGACGATCACGTCGGGGTGGGCGACAGCGCCGAGGAGGCGGGCGACCCAGGCGGGGTCGGGGGCGTAGCGGCCGAAGCTGTCGTCCTCGAAGGTGCCGAAGCCGTGGTAGTCCGAGCCGCCCGTTGTGAGGAGGTCGTGGCGCGCGGCGAAGGCGGCCCAGCGGCGCTCCGCCATCGGGTCGTGTGCCGGGTGCACCACCTCCACGCCGTCGAGGCCGTCGGCCACCAGCATCGCGGCGATGGTCTCATCGAGCGCGATGCCAGGGTGGGCGAGGACCGTCACGCCGCCCGCCGCGTGGACGAGCGCGATCATCTCCGAGGCGGGCTGGTCGGTCTTAGGCACGTAGGCCGGGGCCGTCGTGCCGAGGAAGCGGTCGAACGCCTCGCCGAACGTGGACACGAGGCCCGCTTCGAGCATCGCCTTGGCGATGTGCGGCCGTCCGACGACCTCGCCCTTGGCGTGGTAGTGCACGCGCTCCAGACGCAGCCGGTGGCCGAGTCCGGCAAGCCGGTCCACGATAGCCTCAGCCCGCTCGACGCGCTTCCGCCGATAGGCCTCCAGCGCCGTCGCGAGCGCCGGATTGGCGAGGTCGAACCCGTAGGCGAGCAGATGAATGTCACGGTCGTCGACCTGCACCGACAGCTCGACGCCGGGCAGCAGCGCCACGCCCAGCCGCTGCGCAGCGATCCGCGCGAGCGGGTAGGCCGCCACGGTGTCGTGGTCCGTGATCGAGAGCCGCTCGATCCCGCGGAGGGCCGCTTTCTCGACGAGCCCTGGCGGGGAGAGCCGCCCGTCGGACGCGGTGGTGTGGGTGTGGAGATCAGCGCGCACCGGGGAGGGGGAACGGCAAGGGATGAGAGCAGAGCAGCGGGGCACAAGATCGTTCTCCTTAGCGCTCGGTGTTGACGGCGCTGGGCGAGGATTCTGGTCGGATTCACCGCGCGGCGATAGTTGGGCCCTCGGCGTACCCTACTCTGTTCGGTTGCCCTCCCCAACTACATACCTACACCCCAGTGCCCGTCGATCCTGCCCGCCGCGACGCCCTTCGCCTCCTCGCCCGCATCCGCGACGGGGCCTACGCCGACCGTCTCGACCCGAATGGCTCCGCCCTGGACAACGACGACGCAGCCGACGCGCGCGCCTCGGGGCAGGCCGTGGGCTACGCGGCGGGCGTGACGCGCCACCGGCGCTGGCTCGACTTCCTCCTCGCGCACCTCTACCACGGCAACCCGGCCACGCTCGAACCCGACCTTCGCGACGTGCTCCGCCTCGGGCTCTTCGACCTGCTCGTCGAGGAGACGCCGCCGCACGCCGCGGTCAACGAGGCCGTCGCCCTCGCACGAGCGGCTGTCAACCCCGGCGCATCGAAGCTCGTCAACGCGATCCTGCGCACCGCCGACCGCCGCCGGGGCGCCCTCCCGCAGCCCGACACCGGCAAGGCGGCGCGCGACCTCGCCGTGCGGCACTCGCACCCGACGTGGCTCGTCCGCCGCTGGCTCGCCCGCTTCGGCACCGGCGACACTGAGGCGCTGCTGCTCGCCGACAACGCGCCGCCGACCTACAGCCTCCGCCTCAACACGCAGCGCCACACCGTCGCCGAAGGCCACGCGATGCTGACGCAACTCGGCGCCGACTTGGGCGAGGGGCAGGGTTTCGACTGGGAGCCGTCGCCCTACCTCGACGATTTCGTGCGCGCGGAGCGGCTGCAACCCGTTGTGCGCAAGGGGTGGCTGGCCGATGGGACGTGGGCCGTGCAGGACGAGGCCGCCGGGCTGGTCGTGCGCCTCCTCGATCCACAGCCTGGCGAGACGATCCGCGACATCGCCGCGGCGCCGGGTGGCAAGGCGCTCTATGCGGCCCTCCGCATGGACGACGACGGCCGCGTCCTCGCCAGCGACCCGCACGCGGCGCGCACTGGGCTGATCGAGCGCGCCGCCACCGCGCACGGGCTGACGAGCGTCGACACCCAAGCCATCGAGGCGCAAACGCTGGCCGCGCAGCCGGACGTCGAACTGGCAGACCGCGCGCTCCTCGACGCGCCGTGCTCGGGGACGGGCGTCCTGGCCAAGCGCGCCGACCTCCGCTGGCGGCGCACGCTGGACGACCTCGACACACTCGTCGCGCTCCAAGACGACCTGCTCGACGCGGCCGCCGCGCTCGTGAAACCCGGCGGCGTGCTCGTCTACGCGACGTGCTCCATCGAGCCGGAGGAAAACGCCGAGCGCATCCGCCGCTTCCTCGCCGACCGCCCCGACTTCGCGCTCGAAGACGCGGCCCCGTACGTCCCCGCTGCGATGCGGACTGAGGACGGCTTCTACGCCGCGCTGCCGCACGTGCACGGCACCGACGGCGCATTCGGTGCGCGGCTGCGGAAGGTTGGCTGAGACGGCAATCGGCGGGGTGGTCATCGGGCTTGACTACGCTCGTCCGTAAGCCGCACCTTCTGCGACCTGCGACCTGCGACCTGCGACCTGCGACCTGCGACGGCTCCCGTGCTGCTGACCTCGTTTCCCGACCTCGCCTGCCTCAAGTCGCGCATCGCGACGCCGCGGGCGTGGCCGACGGTGCTGCTGCAGGTGAAGGCGCACGAGGCCTACCGCCCCGACGTGCTGGGGCCGCTGTCGCTCTTCGCCAACGTCGCGGGCGCGAGCGTCATCCGCTCCGAGGGCATGGCGACGCGTATCCCGCCGGGCACCTACGCGCTCACCAACGCAGGTGCGCCGTACACGCTGGAGATCGAAGGGGCCGCGGAGACGCAGAACCTGCACGTGCGCGGCGCGACGGCTAGCGCGATCTACCGCGCCCTCGTCACCCCGGACGACCACCTGCTCGACGCACCCGACGCCGAGGGACGGCCGCTGACGGTCGTGCCGCGCCTCTATACGCGAACGACCACGCTCGACCGGCTGCTGGCCCGTGCGTTCGAGGCGGCCCGCGCGACGCCGGCGGCGCTGGACGAGGCCGTGGCCGACGTGCTCGTACACCTGCTGTCGGTGCACCGCGGGGCGCTCCACGAGGCGGCGCGGGTGCCTGCCGCCCGCGCGGTGACGCGCGCCGAGGTCTACCAGCGCCTCGTTCGATCGGTGGACCTGATGCACGCGACGCCCGAGGCGGCCCTGCCGCTGGACGGCCTCGCGGCAGCCGCCTGCCTCTCGAAGTACCACTACCTCCGCGCCTTCCGGCAGACGTTCGGCACGACGCCGCACCGCTACCACACGCGGCTCCGCATCGCGCGCGCGCAGCGGCTCTTGGCCGGGTCGCGGCTGGCTGTCGCCGAGGTCGGCCTGGCTGTGGGGTTCGACGAGCCGAGCGCATTCACGCGGGCCTTCCGCCGCGTCGTCGGCGTGTCGCCGTCGGGCTACCGAGCCGCCGCGTAGCAGGCAGTTCAGCAATTTCGGGTAACCGACCATTGGGCTAAGGTGTGTTGCTTAGGGCACCGTATTGTTCGCCTACCCCCCCCTCATCATGGCTGCTGTCTCCACACCAACCATCTCGGTGTCGACCGTGTCGGCCCGCCCGCTACTCGTCGTCGTTGTCCTCTGGTTTCTCGTCGTGCTCGGCGCTGTGCTCTCGGGAGCGGTGGCTAGCGTGCCCGTGCCCGCGCCTGCGCTGGCGATCCTGCTCGCGGGCCTCGTGCTGCTCGCCCGGGCCGCGCTGCCTGGCTTCCGCGACCGGCTTGCGGCGATCCCGCTCGGCGTGCTCGTCGGGTGGCACGTGCTCCGCATCGTGGCGGGCGGCAACTTCCTGCGGCTCCACGCACAGGGCGTCCTGCCCGCTGACTTCGCCCTGCCCGCAGGTATCGGCGATGTCGCGGTAGGCGTCGGTGCGCTGCTGATGCTCGCGGTCGTGCTGCCAGTACGAAAGCCGTGGCAGCACGCAGCCCTGCTCGTGTGGAATGGGCTCGGGCTGGTCGACATCCTCGCGGTGCTGGGCAACGGTGCACGGTATGCCGTGTCCCAGCCCGATCTTGTCGTCCCGTTCACGCAGCTGCCGCTTGCGTTGCTGCCGCTGTTCGTCGTCCCGCTCGTGATCGTTGCGCACGTGCTGGTGTTCGTACGGCTGCGGCGCAACGTGCGCGCGACGACGCCGTAGCGCTCTCTGCCCCACTCATCATCGTCTGTTGTGCTCATGGCTACGCTCTCCACGATCCCCACTGCTGCCGTCCCGGCTACGTTCCTCGACCACAAGGCCATCGCCGAGGGCTGGCGCGACACGTTCAGCGCCGAGCAACTCAACTGGAAGCCGTCGCCGAAGCGGTGGTCGGTGGCCGAGTGCATCCAGCACCTCAACCGGACGACGGGCATCTACGTCCCGGCGCTCAAGGCGCGGCTGGCGCAGGGCGACCTGCCGCCGGGGCAGCCGCCGTTCACCTACGGCTGGTTTGCCCGCTTCACCGTACGCTCGTTCGGCCCGGACTCGTCGATGAAGCTCAAGGCGCCGGGCGTCTTCGAGCCGCGCTCCGAAGGCGGGCCGACCGCCTCGGGGTTCGACCCGCAGGCGCTCGTGGGCGAGTTCGCCGACCTGCAGGACCAGTTCGTGGCCCTGTTCGACGCCGCCGAGGGGCTCGACCTGAGCAAGGGCAAGATGGCCTCGCCGGCCGCGCGCATCTTCAAGATGCCGGTCGGCGCGTGGTTCGAGGCGATGGCGGCGCACCAGGCGCGCCACCTCGCGCAAGCACAGCGCGTCATGGCCGAGCCCGGCTTTCCAAGATGAATCTAGGAGCCTGCTGGCCGGGGGCGTAGTCAAGGGTGCATAGGGCGGTGGGCCTATCCGAAGGGGTAGGCTCCCCGGCGGGACCGCGCTGTTTCTTGGCGCGTTGCAGCGAGGCCCGTTCGTCCTCCGCTGTCGTTCCTGCTCCTGTGCCGCTATGCTCACGCCTGCCGACCTCCGCGCCGTCGACCTCCTTGCCGACCTCCCCGACGCCGACCTTGCCTGGATCGCCGAGCGGGCCGAGGAAGTCAGACTGCAGCCGGGCGAGTTGCTCAGCGACGCGGGCGTCCCGGCGGAGTGGATGTACCTCATGCTCGACGGTCACGTGCGCGCCCTCGTCCGCGACGGCGAGCGCGAGGTAGCGGCCTACAGCTTCGAGCAGGGCCAAGTGGCCGGCGTGCTCCCGCGCTCGCGCATGGAGACCTTCCCGGCGCAGTCGCGCGCGACGACGCCCGTGTGGGTGGCCCGCCTCCACAAGCGGCACTTCCCTGACCTCGTCCGCGAGCTGCAGGAGTTCGATGCCCGGCTGGCCCACCTCATGATCGACCGCAGCCGGACGGAGGCGCGGGTCAAGCTCCAGCAGGAGAAGCTCGTCTCGCTCGGCACGATGGCGGCCGGGCTGGCGCACGAACTCAACAACCCCGCCTCCGCTGCCAAGCGCGCAGCCGAGACGCTCTGCGAGACGCTCCAGACGTTCGACGAGCGCGCCTCGACGCTGCTGCGCAAGCTCATCTTCCCCGATGGGCTGCCCCCGATGACAGGGGCCTCGATGACGGGGCCCGCGGTGAGCGCGGGCGACGGAGCCAGTCCCGCCCTCGAAGCGGAGGGCGACCCCTTCCAGCCGGTCTACGACGTCATCCTCGCCCCAGACCCCGACCTCGATCCGCTCGACGAAGGCGACCGCGAGGACGCGTTCACCGACTGGTTCGACGACCTCGCCGACCGTGGCCTCGGGCAGGTCGCGCAGCCGTGGGAGGCCGCCTCCACGCTCACGGCTGCCGGATTCACCGCCGAGTTCCTGTCGGGCTTCCTAGAGAGCATGGCGCCCGAGTTCCGCGTGGACACAATCAACTGGATCGTGCAAGACACCGCCATGCGCGCGCTCTGCCTGGAACTGGCCGAGAGCACCACGCGCATCTCCGAGCTCGTCGGCGCGATGAAGTCCTACACCTACATGGACCAGGACAGCCAGCAGCAGCGCGTCAACCTCAGGCGTGGCATCATCGACACGGTCATCATCCTCAAGCACAAGTTCAAGAAGAAGGGCATCCGCCTCACGAAGGAGTTCGGCGACGACGTGCCCGACCTCCTCGCCTACGGCAGCGAACTCAACCAGGTGTGGACGAACCTCCTCGACAACGCCATCGCAGCCGTGCCCGACGAGGGCGGCGAGATCCGGCTCGTCACGTGCTACGACCCCTGCGACGGCAGCGGCGGCGGCATGGTGCAGGTCGACCTCTACGACAACGGCCCGGGCATCCCGCCCGACGTGCAGGAGCGCATCTTCGAACCGTTCTTCACCACCAAGGGCCCCGGCGAAGGCACCGGCCTCGGCCTCGACATCGCGCTGCGGATCGTGCGCAACCGCCACGGCGGCGTGATCTACGTGGCGTCCGAGCCGGGCACTACGCACTTCCGGGTCCGCTTGCCCGTCAACGGCCGCGAGGCGCCCGAGGCCGACACGCAGGAAGTCGCCGCGCAGCAAGAAGACGCCGCGCTGGCGTAAGGTTGCGGGGTCCACGCATCGGACTCGCCGACCCTCTCCTCACCCTCGTCCACCCCCACACTCCGCCCCATGGCTGCCAAGCCCGTCATCCTCGCCGTCGACGACGACCCGCAGGTGCTCCGCGCCGTCGCGCGCGACCTCCGCAAGCGCTACGGCGAGACCTACCGCATCGTCCGCGCCGACTCGGGCCAGGCCGCCCTCGACACCGTCGAGGCGCTCACCGAGCGGGGCGACCCCATCGCGCTCCTGCTCTCCGACCAGCGGATGCCGCAGATGGACGGCGTCGGCTTCCTCCAGCAGGCGCGTGCGCTGGCACCGAAGGCGAAGCGGGCGCTCCTCACCGCCTACGCCGACACGGAGGCCGCGATCTCAGCCATCAACGACTCGCAGATCGACTACTACCTCCTCAAGCCCTGGGACCCGCCCGACCAGCGCCTCTACCCGGTCCTCGATGATCTCCTCGACGACTGGCAGGCGAGCTACCGCCCCGGCTTTGGCGGCCTGCGCGTGGTCGGCGACCGCTGGTCCCCGCAGTCGCACGCGATCAAAGACTTCCTCGCCCGTAACCAGATCCCCTACGAGTTCCTCGACGTGGAGGCGAGCGATGAGGCCCAGCAGATCGCGGAGAAAGCCCGTGCCTATAGCAAGGAGGCAGGCGGCGACGGCGCGGCGGCGAACGTGCTGCCGCTCGTGGTGCTGCCCGACGGCGAAAGGCTGCTCGCACCCGCTCCGAGCGACCTCGCCGAGCACGTCGGCCTGCAGACGAACGCGGCGAAGGACTTCTACGACCTCGCCATCGTGGGTGCGGGACCGGCAGGGCTCGCAGGCGCGGTCTACGGCGCGTCCGAAGGCCTGCGGACCGTCCTCATCGAGAGCCACGCACCCGGCGGACAGGCCGGCACGTCGAGCCGCATCGAAAACTACCTCGGCTTCCCCCAGGGCCTCTCCGGGGCCGACCTCGCACGGCGCGGGGCCACGCAGGCGCGGCGCTTCGGCGTCGAGATCCTCACCCCGCAGACGGCGACGGGGCTGCGCATCGACGGCCCCTACAAGACCCTCACCCTCGGCGACGGCTCGGAGATCACGTGCCACGCGCTTATCATCTCGACGGGCGTCGACTGGCGACGGCTTCCGGCCGAGGGAGCCGACAGCCTCGCCGGAAGCGGCGTCTACTACGGCGCGGCGATGACCGAGGCGATGAACTGCAAGAACGAGGACGTCTACATCGTCGGCGCGGGCAACTCGGCCGGGCAGGCCGCGATGTTCTTCGCCGACTACGCGCGCCGCGTCGTGATGGTCGTGCGCGGCGACTCGCTGGAGGCGAAGATGAGCCAGTACCTCGTCACGCGCATCTACGAGACGCCCAACATCGACGTGCGGCTGCAGACCGAGATCCAGGCGTGCCAGGGCAGCGGCCACCTCGAATGCGTCACGCTCATCGACAACGCGACGGGCGAGACGGAGGTCGTGGACACGAGCTTCCTGTTCGTCTTCATCGGCGCCGCGCCCGGCACCGAGTGGCTCGGCGACGCCGTCGCGCGTGACCAGAAGGGCTTCCTGCTGACCGGCCCGATGCTCACGGACGAGCACCTGCGCGACTGGCCGCTCGAACGCGATCCGTTCCTCTTCGAGACGAACGTGCCCGGCATCTTCGTCGCGGGCGACGTGCGCGGCGACTCGGTCAAGCGCGTCGCCTCAGCCGTCGGCGAGGGCTCGATCACGGTGCACTTCATCCACCGCTTCCTCGCCACGCTGTAGCAGCTCCGTACGCGGCCACGCCCCGACAACGGCGTCTAGTCCGCCGCCGCGCGGAACTGGAGGTCGCTCCTGGTGTCCTCGTAGCGGCCATAGAGCAGCGTGGTGCCGTCGGGTGACACCGATAGGCTCGGCGAGGCGATGTCCGTGACCTCGGCGATGGTCGTCACCGCCTCGGCGTCGAGGTCGGCGTAGATCACGAACGTTCCTTCCGGGCGCTCGTCGAGGCTGTAGAGCCCGCCGGGCGTGACTACCCAATCGAGGGCGTCATCGACGGGAGCGTTGACGAAGACGCGCTGAGGCGTCCCCGAAGCACGTCCGCCGACCAGCCGCACGCGCCAGAGACCTGGGATGCCCGCGCGGGTGAAGTAGAGCGCCTGCCCATCGACCGACTCCGCGCCCGCGAACGCGCTCGGCGCGCCCACCGGCTCCGGCGTTCCGCCCTTCACGGGGACGCGCCACAGCCCCCAGTCCCCACCGCGCCGGGTGGCGGCGTAGACCGCGGTGCCGTCGCGTGCCCAGCCCGTCACGCGCCCGCCCCGGCCAGGCGGCGTGAGGGCCTGCGGCGGCCCGCCACGCACGTCCACGACGTAGACCGCCGCGTCGCCCTCCGGGGCCGCGTTGAAGGCGAGGCGCATGCCATCCGGCGACCACCGCGGGTTGCCGACGAACGCGCCCTCGAACTGGGTGACCTGGACGAGATCATCGCCGTCCACACCGCTGAGCCATACTTCCAGAAAGCCCGAGCGCGACGACATAAACGCAAGGCGCGTGCCGTCGGGCGAGAACTGCGCCTCGCAGTCCATCCACGTCGAGGTGAGCAGCGGTTCCGTGCTCAGCAGGCGACCGCCGGGCGCGTCAAGCCGGACCTGCCAGATGTTCTTCTCGAAGTAGAGGTCTTGGTAGACCAGCGCGCCCGACTCTGCCGCGACGGACGGGTAGAAGCTCCACTCGCCGCGCGTGGCAATCCACGTCATCGCGCCGGTCTGGAGGTCGAGCCGCCACAGCCCGTTGGCGCCCGAGCGGTAGGACACGACCACGAGCGTCTCGTCGTCGATCCAGTCGAGGTGGCGCACGGCGGTGGCATCCCCGGGGGCGGGCGTGACGGTGCCGTCGGCGACATCGATGAGGAAGACGGGACGGCCGCTGCCGGGGCCACGGCGGACGAAGGCGATGCGCGTGCCGCCGGGCGAGAAGCGCGGGGTGGTGGCGCGGTGCAGCACGTCGTCGGGCGTGGTGAGCGTGCGGACCGCTCCCGAGGCGAGGTCGAGCAGCTGCAAGCCAGGCGTCTCCGGCGCAGGCGTGGTGAAGACGAGCGTCTGCCCGTCGGGAGCCCAGTCGAGCGCCTTCACCTCGGCGGCGGTCGCGTGGACGAGGCGCACCGGGCCGCCCATCGACGGCACCGTGTAGATCCCGCGGGCCTCGCCGTCGCGGGCAAAGGCGAGGGTCGAGCCGTCGGGGGACCACGTCGGTAGTTCCTCCGAGGACGGATGCTCCGTGAGCCGCAGGGGTCGCTCGCTGCCAACCTGCTTCACGTACACGTCGAAATTGTCACCGCCAGCCTCGTCCCACGCGAAGGCGACGCGGGCGCCCTCCGGCGAGAGCACGGGCTGGATCTCGCGGCCAGGGTAGCTCGTGAACGGCACGGCAGGCTCCCACACGGATGTATCCCAGGAGGCCACGTCGGTAGGCGCCCGCGCGAGCAGGTCACGGCCGAGCCAGAGGCCCACGGCGAGGCCCGCCAGGACGGCTCCCGCAACGAGGCCCGCGAGCCAACCGCGTCGGTTTGACGAGTCCGATCCGGCGCGCATCGTCGTGACTGCGACCAGACTGCTCAGAGCCGACTCCCCCGGCGTTGGGGTGGTGTCCGCCGCCCAGGTCACGGGCGCGATGAGTCGATAGCCTCGTCCGCGGACGGTCTCGACGAAGCGTGGGGCACGGGGGTCATCGCCAAACAGCTTGCGCAGCTCCGAGACCGCGCGTGTGAGGGCGTCCTCGTTGACGACCACGTCGGCCCAGACGGCGTCCAGCAGGTCGCTCCGCGTGACGACCTGACCGGCGTGCTGCGCGAGGTAGGTCAGCACCGCCATCACGCGCGGCTCCACCGACACGGCCTGGCTGCGTCGCGTCGCGCTGTTCAAGAGTGGCTGCACGTGCCATTCTCCGACGGCATACGGTTGATCCGAGGAGAGGAGGTCGGCTTCCATGCGAAGCAGCGGCAGGCAGGGGACGCGGGGCGGCGAATCTACGACGGCATCACGCGATTGGGTGCAGTCGAGAACCGGGCGTGCTAGCGCAAAACGAGCGGTTCATCAGGGTTCTGGACCTAGTCATTAGCTCCCCATCAGGCAACCAGCACGGCGAGCAGGCTACCTAGCGGTCCATCCGACCACACCCGCCTCGTTTGCCATGCCCCGTTCGCTCTTCGCCGTCGCTGTCCTCCTCGTGGGAGCCACCCTTGCCGGTACCACGCTGCCGCCTGACAGCCAGGTCGCCCGCCCTCTCGCAAAGCCTGACACCACCGCGTTCGCCGACCGACGGGCCATCCTCACCACCATCGAGGCCTTCTACGTCGGCGACCACACGGGCCGCCTCGATCAAAAGCTGGCGTCGATGCACCCTGGCGGGGCCTACCGCTACGTGGACCGCGACGGGGCCTACCAGGAGAGCCCGTTTCAACTCGTCGAGAGCCGAGGCGACACGCTGTACACGGAGGAACTGCTCGGCGTGGAGATCTACGAGAACGTGGCCCTGGCGCGCCTGCGGCTGGAGAATCAGCGGCGGGAGCAGGCCGAGTACAAGCTCATGACGCTGCACAGGACGAGCGACGGCTGGCTCATCACGAGCATCGTCTGGGGCTGGGGGGTGACGCAATGATGAGGACGACGATGGCTCGCGCCCTGCACATCATACCGTTTACGATACCGTTTACGAGAAATGGTGGTGCAAACCCACGTCAGAGTCATCCCCGCGAAGGCGGGGCTCCATGCGATGTCTCGCATGGATTGGCTTGCGCCGACCTTCGGCTCCCGATCCAGTCGGGGATGACGAGCATGTGGGAGGGAGGCAACGCATTCCTCTTTCTCGTATCTGGTATCAGTGCGTGCTGGCTCGTCGCGCTGGCGGCCTGCCCTGTCTTCGCCCAGAAACCGAAGCCAACGCTCATGGCCTTCCCGGTCGAGGCTGGGGCGATTCGCGTCGATGGCGTCCTCGACGAACCGGCGTGGGTCTCGGCGGAGGTCGGTGCCGGCTTCGTGCAGTACGTGCCGAATCCCGGTGCGCCGCTCACGGAACCAACCGAGGCGCGGGTGCTCATCGGTCCGTCGGCGCTCTACGTCGGGATGCGGATGACCGACAGCCAGCCCGACGGCATCGACGCGCGCCTTGCCCGCCGTGATGCGGGCATCGTCACCGACCGCGCCATCGTCGTGCTCGACTCGTACGGCGACGGGCGCACCGGCTTCCTGTTCATGATCACGCCGGGCGGCATTCAGCGCGACGTGCTCTTCTTCGACGACACCGAGGCCGACCTCTCCTGGGACGCCGTCTGGGACGTGGCCACAACGCGCGACGAGACGGGGTGGACGGCCGAGTTCGAGATCCCGCTCGCCCAACTCCGCTACACCAGCGGCCCCGGTCCGCACCGATGGGGGCTGCAGTTCGTGCGGGTCCACTTCCGCACGCAGGAGGTGTCGTACTGGTCGGAGCGCCCGCCCAACGCGGCGGGCTACGTGAGCCAATTCGGCACGCTCGTGCTCCCCAGCGCGCTGCCGACGCCGCGGCGGCTCGAGGTCGTCCCCTACGCTGCGGCTGCGCTCACCCGCGCGCCCGGCGAGGCCGCCGATCCCTTCTACGAGGCGACCGGCCTCGCGCCGCGCGTGGGGCTGGACCTCAAGCTCGGGCTCACGAGCGCGGTCACGCTCAACGCGACGCTCAACCCCGACTTCGGGCAGGTCGAGGCCGACCCGGCGCAGGTCAACCTGAGCGGCTTCGAACTCTTCTTCCCCGAGCAGCGGCCCTTCTTCACCGAGGGCACCGACGTGTTCTCGCTAACACCACGCAGCGGTGTCAACACGGATCGCCCACAGTTGCTCTACACCCGCCGCATCGGTCGTAGCCCGCAACGCACCGCGTTCGTGCCCACATCTGCGTTCGATGATGCCGGGGACGACGGCACGGTCTACACCGACGTGCCGCAGCAAAGCACGATCCTAGGCGCTGCGAAGCTCTCGGGCCGCGTCGGGCGCTTCTCGGTGGGCCTGCTCAACGCCACCACCCGCGCCGAGACCGCGCGGTTTGCCGCGTTCGACGCCAGCACCAATCAGGTAGCCGACGGGCGTGCGCTCGTGGAGCCGCTCTCGAACTACCTCGCCGGGCGCACGCGTGGCACGTTCGGCACCACGGTCGTCGGCGGGTTTCTCACGTCCGTCCTCCGTGACACCAGCGATCCAGACATCGATGCCGCGTTCGCCACCACTGCGACGGTCGCCGGGCTCGACGTGGAGCAGCCGGTCGGCGACCAATGGCTGCTGACGGCGCAGACGGCGGGCAGTGCGACGACGGGCAGCGCCTCAGCCACCGCTGATCTCCAGCAGGCGTTTCCGCGCCTTCTCCAACGTCCGGATGCCCCGCACCTCGGCCTCGACACGACCCGGACAAGCCTGACGGGCTGGACCGCCGAGGTCAACGCCGTCAAGATCGATGGCGCGCACTGGACGGGCGGTCTCCAGGTCGCGGCGACCTCGCCGGGCTTCGACGCCAACGCGCTCGGCTTCCAGCGCCGCGCCGACCTCGCCAGCGTAGACGCGCGCGCGACCTACACCGAGCCCAGCGCGCGCGGCCTCTTCCAGTCGTGGAGCGCGAGCCTCCTCGGCGGCAGCGGTTGGACCTTCGGCGGCGAGCGGGTGGGCGGCCTCGTGTCGGCGGATCTCAGTGGACAACTGCGCAGCTTCTGGGACCTCGGCCTGAGCGCCGAATTCGAGCCGCGGCGCGACGACGACCGCCTGACGCGGGGCGGCCCGCTCGCACGGCAGGACGCCAGCAGCTCGCTCAGCCTCCGCCTCTCGACCGACGCGCGGCGCTCCGTCGTGGGCTTCGCTTCGGGCCAGCATCTCCGCAGCGAACTCGGACGCGTCCGCACGGCCATCGAGGGTGGCGTCGAACTGCGGCCGAGCGATGCGCTCGTGGTGTCGCTGGAGCCGAGCGTCGTGGTCGAAGGCGATCCTCGGCAGTACGTCACGGCGCTCGCCGACCCTGCCGCCCAGGCTACTTTCGGCACGCGCTATGTTTTCGGGCAACTCGACGCCACCTCCGTCGCGCTCGCGGCGCGTGTGGACTGGACGTTCATGCCGCGGCTCTCGCTCCAGCTCTTCGTGCGCCCGTTCGCCTCACGCGGTCAGTTTTCCGCCTTCAAGGAAGCCAATCGTCCCGGTGCGTTGCGCTTCCTGGAGTACGGCACCGAGCGCGGCAGGGTCACCGAGAACGCCGACGGTTCGACGCGCATCGACCCCGGCGACGGCGGTGCGGCGTTCACCCTCGCCCGTGACTTCACGGTGCGCTCGCTCCAGGGCAACGCCGTCCTCCGCTGGGAATACCGCCCTGGCAGCGCGTTCTTCTTCGTGTGGCAGCAGCAGCGCGGCGGCTTCGCGGACGACGGCCGCCTCCGCGTCGGGCGCGACCTGCGCGGCCTGTTCACGGACACGCCGACCAACGTCTTCCTCGTCAAGGTGAGCCACTGGATCGGCTAGACCGACGCCGCTTGTGCCGTCGGTGTAGGAGTAGGCGGAGGTCTGAACGTGTGGGCGAGGGGGCCGCTCAACGCCCTCGGTGCTGCTGCCGAGTTATGCTCCGGTGGTGTCGGCGTTGGCGACGGCGGGTCGCAGGTCCTCCGGCAGATTCAGCGCGGTCGTGTCGGGGAGCGGCTCGAAGTCGCGCACGACCAGCCGTCCGCCGTCGAAGGCAACCGTGAAGCGCACCTTGGTGCCCTCGGACAGCTCGCTCACGTCGGCGTCCTCGCCGAGACGGAGGGTCATCCGCATAGCGTCCATCACGTCGGGGATCGTCTCGTGCGTGACCGCGACGGCGGCCCCGTCCTGGCGCGGGCCGTGGTAGACTCCCCGTACGGTGTACGACTCGGCAATCGCGGCGTCGTCTCCCGCA
This sequence comes from Bacteroidota bacterium, assembly GCA_039821555.1. Lineage (NCBI taxonomy): Bacteria > Pseudomonadati > Bacteroidota > Bacteroidota bacterium. The sequence continues at coordinate 296,232 of JBCBNX010000005.1, read as the reverse complement.
GCGGGGTCGGCAGGCGCGTCGGACCCGCACGCGGCGAGGGAAAGCAGCACGAGGAGAAGAGCAAGGCGAGGCATGGGCGTAGGGGTTGGTGACAGGCAGCGCGAGGTCGTGGCTAGGTGGCGATGCTATCGCGGGCGAGCGCTTCAGCGTCGGCGAGCGCGGCGACGGTGCCCGGGGGGTTCTCGTACCACCCCGGCGCGTCCGTGAGTCGGTCGCGGACCTTCAGAATGGTGAACATCCCGCCCATCGTGATGGTGCCGAACGGCCCGCGCCCGCCGACCATCGGGATCGAGTTCTCGGGCACGTCCATGTGGCCCATCCCGATGTGCTCGGCCATCTCGCCCATGCCGTGCTCGCCCATTGCCATGTAGTCGGGGAGCAGGTGCCGCGTGGGCGGATCGAGCGGGCCGAGGTCCGCGCCCACGGTGTTGGGGATGCCGTGGCCCATCTGGTTCATCACGTGGTGGGTCATGTGGCAGTGCATCGCCCAGTCGCCGGGGGCGTCGGCCACGAACTCGACCGTGCGGGTGGAGCCAGTCGGGACGAGGACGGTTGTCTCGGGCCAGCGTCCGGCCTCGGGGAGCACGCCGCCGTCGGTCTCCACGACGCGCCACGCAAAGCCGTGGAGGTGGACCGGGTGGTGGTCCATCGCCGAGAGGTTGCCGAAGCGGATGCGGACCCGCTCGCCAGTCTGCGCGACGAGCGGCGCGGTGCCGGGGAAGCACCGCGCGTTCATCGTGAGCACGTTGAAGTCGCCCATCGCGTTGGGGTCGGGGCGGCGCGTGCCAGGGCGGAGGTACCACTCGCCGAGCATAATCGCGTAGTCGCGGTCTACGGGACGCAGCGCGCGGCGCGGGTGGACGACGAACAGCCCCATCATTCCGAGCGCCATCTGCGTCATCTCGTCGTGGTGGCTGTGGTACATGAACGTCCCGTGCTGGCGGAGCGTGAACTCGTAGGCGAACGTCTCACCGGGCAGGATCGGCGGCTGGCTGAGGCCACCGACGCCGTCCATGCCGCTCGGGAGGAAGAGTCCGTGCCAGTGCACCGTCGTTGGCGCGCCGAGGCGGTTGGTGACGTAGATCCGTACCCGGTCCCCTTCGACGGCCTCGATGGTGGGACCGTGGACGCGCCCGTTGTAGCCCCAGCAGAAGGCGCTCAGGCCGGGGGCGTACTCGTGCTCGACCTCCTCGGCGAGGAGGTGGTAGACCCAGGCGCCGTCGTCGGCGCGGCGGCCCGTGAGCGAGACGCCGTTGGGCGTGACGACCCGCGCTGGTCGATCGCCTCCCTCGGCAGCGGGCGACGCGGTGTTGGGCGTGGAGGCCGATTGGGGTAGGGCCTCGCCACGCCACAGGTGCTCCTGGGCAGTGCGCGCGGCTTCGTGGTCGAAGGTGGCAGGCAGCGCGGCGGCAGAGCGCGTGGGCAGCATGAGGCCCCCGCCCAGCGCGGCGGCTCCGGTCTTGATCCAGGTTCGTCGGTTCATCGGAATCGTAGGAAGTCGGTTCGTTGGTTCAATGGTCGTCGACCGCCATCGCGCGCACGGCGGTGCTTGCCGGGGACAGGGCAGCGGGCACATCGGGAAGGTGCCCGGCGCGAAGCGCGTCCACGGCAGCGCGGGCCTGCCAGTAGGCCGCGAGCGCTGCCACGGTCTGGCGCGCGGCATCGATCTCCTGCTGCTTGGCGAGGAGCAGGCGGAAGGTGCCGACCTGCATGGCGTTGTATTGGCGCTGCGTCTGCTCGGTGATGTCGAGGCGGAGCGGCAGCACGACCTCCTGGAGATGGAGCGCCCGCCGCTGCGCCACGAGGAGGCGTTCGCGCGCCGCCCGCGCCACCGAGCGCACCTCGGCGGCCTGGGCGTAGTAGTCGGCGCGGAGCCGCCGGACCTCGGCGTCCGCCGCCGCGCGCCGAGCCTGTCCCTGGTCGAAGAGCGGGAGCGGGAGGTGGACCTCCGGGCCGAGCTCCCAGCGGCCCTCCTCCCGCTCGAGTTCGGCCCCGGCTTCGAGGTCCCCGACGAGCGCGGTAGCGTCGGCAAGGCCGAGGCGCTGCGCCGCCGCGTCGAGCGCATGGCGCTGGGCGTCGAGCGCAAGGCTCTGAGCCACCGCCTCGGCTTCGAGGTCGGAGAGCGCGCGAGCCTGAGACGCCAGCGAGTCCCGGGGGACGGGCGGCAGGCGCTGCGGCAGGCGGTAGGCCGTCGCCGCAGGCCCCGTCAGCCCGAGCAGCCGCGTGAGCCGCTCGCGGGCAAGGACGCCCTCGGCCGTTGCTGCGTCGAGGTCGAGCCGCGTCTGTTCGTGCAGCGCCCGCTCCTCCAGCAGTTCGAGGCGCGTCACGTTGCCCGCGTCGAAGAGCCGCCGCATGGTCTGCGCGCTCAGCGCGGTGGCCTGTGTCACCGCAGTGAGCAGCTCGACCGCCTGCTGCGCTGCGACGGCCTCGGTATGCGCCGCCTGCACGCCCACGACGATCCGAAGCACGGCGTCGGTCACGTGCGCCTGCTCCGCCTCGAACGCCGCCGCGGCGACCGCGCGCCGGAGCGGACGCGTGAGGAGGCCGAGGAAGTCGAACGCGACGGAGAAGGCGAGGTCGGGCGGTTCGGCCTCCGCGAGCGACCACAGCGCACCGGCTCCGAAAACGGGGTTGCGGAGGAGCCCCGCCTGCACGAGGTCGGCCTGCGCGATGCTCAGCCGCTCGTAGGTCGCCTGGAGCCGCCGGTTGTTGAGCAGCGCCACCTGCACGGCCTCGTCGACCTGTAGCGTGTCACCGAGCAGCGCCGCCACAGCCGCGGTGGCCTCGCCATCGAGCGCCGCGTTTTGGTACCAGCGCACTTCGGCACCGGCGCGCTCCGCCACGGTTCGTTGCACCGCGCCGAAGCCTGCGCCGCGCGGGACCGAGGTGCAGCCTGCCACGACGGCGGCAACGAGAAGAGGGGAGACGCGCAGCAGGAAGAGAACGCACCGCTTCATGGCTGCCCCTCGTCGTGTCCGGTCGACTCCGGCACGCCGGCGCTACCTGGGACGGGGGCCTTCGAGCGATGGCACATCAGCATCGCGCTGCCGAAGTAGGGATTGCGCGGCGTCTCGTCGGCCTGGAGCCACACGCCGCCGCTGGGGGCGTCGGCCATCCCGCAGACGAACCGCGTCAGCGCGACGCCATCGGGGGCGCCCGTCGCCGCGACGAGGTCGGCGAAGGAACGGCTGAGTTCACCGAAGGCCGACCGGGCCGCGCCAAGGTCCGGGGCGGCGGCCAGAGCCTCGGCTTGTGAACGGAGCGTCGCGAAGGCCTCGACCCGTTCGTGCCAGGCGTGCGGACGGTCCACAACTTCGGTGTCGGCGAGGGCGTCGAGCGCCGCTGCGAACGAGCCGGCCAGCGCTGCGAGGAGGTCGGCCTGGTCGGCGGCTAAGCGCTCCGCAACGGTGAGGTAGGCCGTGAGTGCCGCTCGCAGCGCGGCCTCGCCCTCAGGCGCCAAGGCGAAGAGCGTATCGGCCTCCGGGGCGTCGGGGCTTGTGGAAGAACGGGCCGCGTCAAACGCGGTGAGGGTCGGCGTGGCTACGAACGGCGCGGCAGCGGCGTCAGGGTGAGCAGGGTGGCTGTCGGGGAAGGCGACCGAAGTCGTCGGCGCACACCCGCCGAGGCCTCCCATCAGGAGGAGGGCAACAAGTCGAACCATGGAATCGAAGGAGGGGACACCGCAGCCCCGAGGCCGCGGTGCAGGGGACACATCCAGCGCTGGACGTACAGCGCTGCCGAGGACATCGCAGCCTCTCGGGCCACGGCGTCACGCGCATCCGTCTGCACAGACGCGCAGGCCTCCTTCGATCAGATCAAGTACCGGCAGAACATGACGTGCCTTCGCAGCAGCGGCGGCGACTCGGTCGGCGACGGGACCGGGTGCGCTCCACTCTGCACGCGCGGGGCGGGGAGCCACGCCACCACCATGGCCTCGGTGGAGCCGTCGAAGCGGATGTCAGGCGTCGCGGTGGCCCATGCCGCGTCGCAGCATGGCATGAGGCAGACCTCGCCCTCCGTCGTGTCTGGAAGCGGTGCCTCGGGGAGATGCTGTGCCGTGTTCTGGGGGGCCTCCGGTGCGGGTGCTCGGTGGCATGGACGCACCTCGGCGTGGCCGTGCGTCTCATGCGGCACCCCGTGCGCTGCAGCATGCATCGCGGCGGCCTCAATGGCGGTGCCATGCGGACACAGCAGCACCGTCGCGGGGCCTGCGAGCAGGCTGGCGACCAGCACGAGGACGAGGGAACGGAAAGCAAGCACAGGCGACGATGAGCGTGTGCAAGCCCAACGAGCCAGTCGAGGGAAGGTTCGCCGTCGCGGCGAACGTGAACAGGGCGACCACGCTGCGACGTTGCGCGCATCGACCCGAGAGACGGAAGCGCGGCGATTCAGGGGGCGGCGGTTCAGGGGGCGGCGCGCTGGAACGGGACCGCGATGGCCGCGTCGGCCCAGGCGAGCCGTAGCGCCGTGCCGTCGTCGGCGAACGACCACGTGAGGCCCTCAACGGGTGTTGCCAGCACCTCGGGTGGGACCTCGACGGTGACAACGTCGAGCGCGGGGTCGTACTCGTCGGCGAGGTGCATGCCCAGCGCGCGGTTGACGTGGAGCGTCCACTGGTCTGAGCCCGGCGTCACGAAGAGGCTGTAGGCTCCCGGCTCGATGCGCGTGTCGCCGAACGCGAGGGGCACCGTGGTCACCAGTTCGGTGGCGCGGTGCGCGCCCGCCGCCCAGACGGCCCCGTAGCCGACGAGGCCGCCGTAGACCTGCCGCCCGCGCACGTAGGGCTTGCCGTGGACCACGTGGACGTAGCCGCCGTCGGCGTAGCGCAGCCCGGCCCGCCCGACGGCGCTCCCCGCCGGGACCTCGTCGCCCAGCCGGAAGCCCTCCACAACGAATGTTTCGACGACGTCGGGGGCAGCGGCGGGTGCATGTTGCGCGCGTGCAGATAGGGCTACGAACAGGAGAAGGGGCAGGATAGATTTAGGCATCGGTTTTACCTCCCGCAGCGCGGGCGTCTAGGCTGTCGAGGCGCGTCTGCACGCCCATGTCGTACATCGCCTTCATCATGTTGAACACACCCGGATCGGTCGCCTCAGGACTGCCGCCGGAAATCGGTGGAGCAGGGTCATACTCCATGTCGAGCATCACGGCCTGCGTGTAGGCCGCGCCCGCGACCTCGTTCATCAGCGCGAGGCTCATGTCCATGCCCGCCGTTACGCCCGCAGCGGTCCAGTATTTCCCGTCGTTGGTGTAGCGCTCGTCGGTGAACGTCGCGCCGTAGCGCGCCATCATTTCCTCCGCGCGGTACCAGTTCGTCGTCGCGTTTCGCCCTTCAAGGAGGCCCGTGGCGCCCAGGACCCAGACGCCGGTGCAGACGGCAGCGGTGTAGGTCGTCGTCGCGTCGACGCGGCGGATCCAGTCGTGGAGTGGCTCGTCGTAGGTCGCGTCGATCGTGCCGCGAAATCCGCCGGGGATGACGAGCAGGTCGAGCGAGTCGACTTCGGCGATGGTCGTGTTCGGGACGAGTTCGGTGCCCATCACGGTTGTGATCGTGCCCGGCTCGATGCTGATGAGCTGCAGGTTCACGCCCATCAGTTGGCCGAGGACGTAGCGCGGTCCGAGCGCGTCGAGGTCGTTGACGCCGTCGTAGACAAGGATGCCGATGGTCTCGATGCCGTGCGTCGCTTCGCCGAAGAGGTCGACCATCACCGCGTCGTGGTTCTCGGGCGTGATCTCAGGGAGGCTGTCGGGCAGCGCGAGCGCTGCGCCGTCGTCAGCAGGCGTGTCGGCGTTGGTCGCGCACCCCGTCAACACGAGGGCAACCACGAGAGGAAAGAGTCGGAGCATGGACATTAAAGCTGTAGAGTCGAAGTAGGGGGGCATGCGAGCGTCTGCTACCGTCGTAGGCGGAGCGTCACGCCGAGCGTACGCGGCGGTGCAATCACCGAGCGGCGGTTGAAGCTGGTGTCGGGCGCGCCGTAGATGAGGTAGCGCTCGTCGGTGAGGTTCTGGATCCAGAAGAACGCCGAGGCGCGCTGCGTCTCGAACCCCAGCCGCGCGTTGATCACGGTATAGGCGTCCTGCCGGAGGTCGTTCTGGATGTCGGTGAAGAACCCGCCCACATTGCGCACCTCGCCCCGCAGCACGAGCGCCGCGCCGCCATCGATCGGGCCGCCTACGGGCTGTCGCCACTCGGCTCCGAAGAAGGCCGTCCGTCCGGGGGCGTTCGCGAGCCGGTTGCCCGAGATGTCGTCGCTGATGGGCTGGAACGTGTCCGGATCGAGACGCTGGAGCACGAAGCCGTCGTACTCGGTGTCGGTCAGGCTGAGCGTCGCGTCGAGGCGCAGCCGCTCAAACGGCACGGCGGCCACCTCGAGTTCGATGCCCTGCGAGCGTGCGTCGCCAACGTTCTCGCGGGCGAAGGTGAACGGCGGCGCGACGAGGTTGAAGAACTGGAGGTCGGTCCACGCGATGAGGAAGCCCGTCGCGGCGGCGTAGAGCCGGTCGCCGAGGCGTGCTTTGAGCCCAAGCTCGATGTTGTCGGAGTATTCGGGGGCAAACTCGTAGGCTCCCTCCAGTCGGTCTGGTAGCCGCTGTGCGTTGATGCCGCCCGCGCGGAAGCCCCGCGTGTAGCTCGCGTAGGCGCGGACGTTGCCGGTGACATCGAGAGCGAGCGCCGCCTTGGGCGAGAGTGCGCTGTAGGCCCCGCTCACGGTCGTGTCCGCTAGAAACTCCGTCAGTTCGCCGTCTTGCAAGACGAGGTCGCCGAAGCCGTTGAAGGTGCTCTGGCGGTCCTCCACGTCGTAGCGCAGCCCGCCGGTCACGTCGAGGCGGTCGAAGAGACGCAGCGTAGCCTGCCCGAAGGCCGCGAAGCCGGCGTTGGTGCCCTCGTTGCGGAAGAGCGCGTAGGTGTCCGGTCCTAGTTCCACGGCCAGATTGGTCGTCGGCTCGAACGCATTCTGGCTGAACACATTGACCCCAGCGGTGAAAGAGAGCGGCCCGTCGCCGCTGGAAGTCGCCCGCAGCTCTTGGCTGAAGACCACCTGCGGGTCGGGTGTCGCACCAAGGTCGGCGCTGCTGCCGTCGAGGTCGTACGAGAAATAGACGCCGCTGCCGTCGAAGATGTCCGCGTACGAGAGGCCGATGCGCTGCAGGGTTGTGACGAGCGCGAGCGTGAGGCCAGGTCCGTAGATATCGAGCGCGAAGGCCCCGTTGAAGAGCGTCCGTTCATGCTCGCCGATGCGTGCGAGGAAGAGCGCATCCGGGTTGGCGAACGCGGTTGCCTCGTCGGGAGCCCCAGCGAAGAAGCCGCTAGCGTCCGACTGGTCGCGCTGCACCTTCACGTCGAGCCGCGCGCGCACGACCTCTGACGGAAGCCATTGCAGCCCGACCTGCGCATAGAGCGTCTGTTCGCCGCCGACCTCTTCGCCTACCACGTCCCCCGAGGGAGCGAAGAGGGCAAGTCCGGTCGTGTCGTTCTCGAAATAGCCGGCGCGGTCCTGAAAGAGGGCCGTCGCGCCTACGAAGAGGCGGCCTGGCACCAGCGGAGCCTTCACGCCTGCAGCGTAGCGCTGAAGGCCGAGATTGCCCACGGTCGCCTCGCCGAAGACCTCGCGGCGGTTGGTAGGCGGGCGCGTGACGATGTTGACCACGCCGCCGAGCGCGTTGCGCCCGAAGAGCGTGCCCTGAGGCCCGCGCAGTACCTCGACACGTTCTACGTCCACGAGCGCCAGCCCGCCGGCGAGGATGTCGAGTGCATTGACGCCGTCCACGTAGGTCGCCACAGCGGGGTTCTCGCTAAAGACTTGCACACCGCGAATGGATTGCAGCGCCTGGAAGCCAACGCCCAGTTCTTGGTAGAGATATCCTGGGACGCGGCCCGTGAGGTCAGCGAGGCTCCACGTCTGCGAGGTGACGATCTCGTCGGCATCGAGGGTGGTCACAGCAGCAGGTGCGTCCAGGAGGGCCGCGTCAGTGCGCTGCGTCGAGACGACGAGTTCGCCAAGCGCCTCGGTGCGCGGCACGACCGTGACAGTCAGCGCGCCCTGGGCGGGCGTGGCCACGGTGACCAGCTGGGGTGCGTAGCCGATCGCGGTAAACGAGAGCGTGTAGGTGCCTGCTTGCAGCGTGAGTACGAACAGTCCATCGTCGTCGGTGACGGTCCCAAACGGCGTGTTGAGCACGGCGACGTTGACGCCGCCAAGGGGCGTGCCGCTCGCGCTAGCCACGGCCCCCTGGAGTGCTTGCGCGTGCAGCGTAGCGGGAAGCAGGCTCAGCAAGAGCCCAAGGAGTAAGTGGTATTTCATCAGAGTCAATTCGGGCTGGCAGCTACCCGCGACGGGGCAGCGACCGTAAACGAAGGGAAAAAAGACAAGGGTTGCCAGGCTAGAAGGCGTATTGCGCGCCGAGCGTGAGCGTCCAATCGGTTTCGAGCTGGGGGCCGTCGAGCGATTGGTAGACGGGGAGCTCGAACTCGGCAGCGATGCGGAGGTGATGGAGCGGACCGCTCGGAACAAGCACGTTGGTCCCTAGGCCGAGGTCGACGCGCGTGCCAGCGCGGAGGTCGGCGAAGACGGTCGGCACCATGCGGTTCGTCACGCCCACCGCGTAGGCAGGGTTGGCGCCGGAGACAGCGCCCCAGGTGGAGGCCGCGAGGCGCAGCGAGCCGCCCAGCCAGTCGGTCGCGTTGACGCCGCCCCACGCGGTCACGTCGAGGACGTTGCCGAAGCGGTAGTCGCTGCTGTTTTCGCCGAGGCGGATCGTGCCCAGGGCCTGCGCGCCCCACGAGAGGCGGTCGGTCTGGCCGAGGTAGGTCAGACCCGGCTGAAGGTCGAGCGTCCCCGATCCGGTCTGCATCGGGTAGGGCAGCGTCGTCTCGTTGGGGGCGCTCGCGGGCGTCACGTCCTGCTCCTCGACGGAGCCCGTCGGCAGGCGCACGCCGAGGTTGGCGTGGAGCCGCTGACGCTCGGGCCGGGCGAGCACCACGAGCGCCGCGAGGCCGAGGTCGCCCAGACCGCTTGCCTCGGTGGTGAAGGTGCCACCCATGCGGGTCAGGTGGTCCATCGACATCGTGACAAAGGGCACCATCGCCATGAGCGTGAGGCGGTCCGTGGGGGCATACATCAGTCCGAGCATGTGCATCTGCATCGGCATCTCGGTGGGCGCAATCAGGAAGTTCGCCCCGTCGGGAGCAACGACCTCGGCGTCGGACAGCGACTCGGTGCCGTCGCGGTTGCCGGCCATGGTCATCGCCATGAAGCGGTAGGACACCATGAACTCACCAGCAGAGTGCGTATGGTCGCCCATTACGCCGATGGGAGCGTGGCCGTCGGGGCGGTGGGACGTCCAGGGGGTTTGAGCCCAGGAGGGTTGAACAGAGAAGGGAAGGGCGAGGACGCACAGCAGTGCGCCGCAGAGCATCGTTCGAAGCATGGGAAGAGAGTCCGGCACCAGCACGCGCACAGAGCGAGTCCTGCAGCGCACAGTGGAAAGCAGTAAAGGGCGCCCTAGCCCAGTGCTAGCGCGCAGCGAGTCCGTGGGGCTTGGGGCAAGACCGCTCCCCCCGTTTGGGTGGACGGTCGCGTGGTTCTCCGATCCACCCAGACGGTCGCCCTCATCTCTGAGGGGGACAGCTTTTCGACCCTTCAGGGAGGAGGGGGGAGCCGCGTCACACTCAAGCCCAGTCGCTCACCCACGGGGCGGGACGAACACCTCATCCGGCGCCCCAGCCGCCCAGCCGAGCAGCGCGATGCTACCCCGGCGTGCCTCGATGCCGTCGGTGGGCACGTCCAATGCGATGCCCTCGGCAATCTGAAGCTGAAAGGTGAGCGCGAGTTCGAGGACGGCCTCGTTCTGCTCGCGCTCGCGGTCCTGGTGCTCCTTGAGTTGCTTCGTGAGGTAGCACACGCCGTCGCAGTCCAGTTCGGGACGGTCGCGGTTCTCACAGAAGCGCTCCGCGATCACGTCCTGCCGCAGCGTGAAGATGCCCTGGACCACGAGCAGGCTCTGCGTGCTGGCGACAAGGCACAGCACCAGCGCGAGGCGGACCAGGGCAGCGAGGCGGGACACGGCGATGCGATCAAGGGAGCCCCAGAATAATCGGGCCTCCCCCTGAAAACCAGGGGGAGGCCGTGAAAAGCTGATCCAGGAACGTCAACTACGATCTAGGAACGTCAACTACAGGGTGACCACCTCCACGCCCGAGGCGAACGCGCCGATCTCGATCACGTGCACGACCGCGTTGGTCTGCGTGTCGATCACGACGACCGTGCCGGGGTTCTCCTGGCTGCCCGCGTACGGGAACGACGGCGTGTAGCCGCCCATCGTGTTGCGGCTCGACACGACGAGGAAGCGCCCGTCGGGCGTGATGGCGGAGCCGTGCGGCTGCGAGAGCGCCGGGTCCGTGATCGTCGCCGTGATGGACTGCGTGGCCACGTCGATCACGCTGATCGTGTTCGAGAGGCGGTTCGGCACGTAGAGCGTCGCGCCGTCGGGGCTGTAGGTCGGGTGCCACGGCTGCTCGCCGACGGCGATGATGCCGGCGATGCGCAGATTCGTCGGGTCGGAGAGGTCGAGGAGGTAGATCTCCTGCGAGAGCTGCGCGGTGAGCACAGCCTGCTGGCCGTCGGGGCTCACGTCGAACATCACGAGCGACTTCATGCCGCCCCCGAGCGAGATCTGGTCCACGACCTCGGGCAGCAGCGGGTCCGACACGTCGATCGAGACGACGGTGTTCTCCGAGAGCGACGACGAGAGCACGTAGTCGCCGACCTGCTCCAGGGCGTGCGGGCGCGTGAAGGGCACCGCGATCTCGTCCACGGCCATCGTCGCGCGGTCGATCATGGCGATGCTCTGGCTGCCCGACTGGTCCGCGAACGAGCGGCCTGCGTAGAGCATGCCGTCCGGGTCGAGGGCGAGCATGCCCGGCGTCGTGAAGGCGTTGACAGGCCCCGGCGTCTGCGCGATGAAGGCGGCGGCGCCGTCGCCGAAGTCGTTGAGGTTGGTCGAGAACTTGAGGACGCTGTTGGCGTCGATGAGCGCGACGTACCAGGCGCTGCCGTCCGGCTCCGCGACGATGTCGTGCGGCTTGATCGTGGCCGGGAGGCCAAGGTCGGTGAAGTCGAGCGTGCGGATCACGCGGCCCTCGCGGATGTCGATGACCGACACCTTGCCGTCGAGCTGGTTGCAGACGAGGGCGAACTCGGTCGCGCCTTCGTACGGGATCGAGCCGTCGGTGTCCGGTGCGCCCGCGTCCACCCAGCGGCGGAGGTAGGCGACTTCGTCGGCTTCGAGGTTGCCCACGTTCAGACCGTTCACGCTCGCCCCGGCGTCGATGACGCGGAAGAGGATCGAGCCGTCCGCGTCGAACGGGATCACGAAGGCACCGGCGTCGCTGGCGAAGAGCGCGTCGAAGTCGTAGGGCGCGCCGTCGAACACGTCGCGCGCTTCGAGGAGCGGGCGCACGAATTCGGCGAAGGAGAGCGAGGTGACGGTGTTGTAGTCGACCGTCGACGGGTCGAAGTCGTCGATCGGGTCTGGGTCGTCGGAGTCGCAGCCGACAAACGGAACGGAGAGCGCGAGGAGCGCAGCCACGAAGGCGAAGGAGCGGAGACGCATGAGTGGTCGGAGGTTGGTAGGTTGGCTCGGCTGGGAAGCTACACGGCGACAACGTCGGCCACCCTGCGATTTGTGTGAACCGTACGACGGGGTAGGTCGAAGGTCGAAGGTCGAAGGTCGAAGGTCGAAAAGGTGCCGCGACGGCCGGAGCCTGTCAAGCCTGTTCGTAGTCTCTCTGCTCCGCCGCGTACGCGCACCCGCTATTCGCCCGTCTCTCCCCACTCTGCACGTCCACGTCGTGACCAACAAAGCCCTCGCCCGCCCGCTCAAAGACACCGCCGCGCTGATCGAGCTCACCGGCGGCAACCCGTTCCGCGCTCGCGCCTTCGCCTCGGCCGCGCGTACGCTCGAACGCATGGAGGAGTCTGCTGCCGAACTGACGCGCGCCGAGTTGACCGCTGTCCGTGGCATCGGCAAGTCGATTGCGGGCGACGTGCGCGAGCTCGTGGAGACGGGCACGCTGGCCGTCCGCGATGAGCTGCTCGCGACGCTGCCGCCCGAGTTGCCGGACGTGCTCCGCGTGAAGGGTCTCGGCCCGAAGAAGGTGCGGCGGCTCTGGCAAGACCTCGGCGTGACCTCGCTCGACGACCTCGAAGCGGCGGCCGTCGCCGGTCGCATTGCCGACCTCGACGGCTTCGGTGCGAAGACGCAGGACACGATCCAGGCGCAGATCGACACGCTGCGGACCTATCAGGGACGGCGCCACTTCGCGACGGCGCATGCGGACGTGGCCCCGCTGCTGGCGGCGCTGCGCGAGGCTGATGGTGTGGCCGCCGTTGAGCCCGCTGGCGCCTTCCGCCGCGCACTGGAGACGGTCGGCGAGGTCGAACTCGTCACGGCGGGCAACGCCGACGCCGTCCGCGCGGTGCTCGACGCCCAGGGGTGCACGGGCGCGCAAACGGACGGTGCGTTTTTCGAGGGCGCGCTGCCAGACGGGCTCGCTCTCGTTGTGCATCACACCGAGGCGAGCCGCTTCGGTGTCGAACTCTGGGTGCGCACCGGTAGCCCCGACCACGTCGCCGCGTTCGTCGAAGCGCACGGGCAGCCTGATGAGGCCGACACCGAGGCGGCGGTTTACGAGCGCGTGGGCCTCGCCGTTGTCCCCCCGGAATTGCGCGAGGGCACCGATGAGCTTCAGCGCGCCGCAGCGGGCAGCCTGCCCGACCTCGTCACGCTCGCCGACCTGCGCGGATCGCTGCACAACCACTCGACCTACAGCGACGGGGCGCACACGCTCCGCGACATGGCCGAGGCCGCACGGGCGAGCGGGCTGACTTACTTCGGCATCTGCGACCACAGCCGCTCGCTCAAGGTCGCCAACGGCCTCTCCATCGAGCGCCTACGCGAGCAGATCGGGGAGGTGCGCGTGCTCAACGCCGAGTACGAGGCTGCCGGCATCGACTTTCGCGTCTTCTCAGGCTCGGAGGTAGACATCCTCAAGGACGGCAGCCTCGACTACCCCGACGAGGTGCTCGCGGAGCTCGACCTCGTGGTGGCGAGCGTCCACACGCACTTCTCCATGACCGAGGCGGAGGCGACGGAGCGGATCGTCCGCGCGGTGTCGCACCCGCACGTCCACATCCTCGGCCACCCGACGGGCCGCCTGCTGCTGCGCCGCGAGGGCTACCCGCTCGACCACGCCGCCGTCATCGAGGCGTGTGCCGCCCACGGCGTCGCGCTCGAACTCAACGCCAACCCCTACCGCCTCGACCTCGACTGGCGCTATGTGCGCGCCGCGACCGACGCGGGGGTCCTGGTCGCGATCAACCCCGACGCGCACTCGATCGAGCAACTCGACCTCATCCGATGGGGCGTCGCCGTGGCGCGCAAGGGGGGCCTCACCGCTGCGCAGTGCCTCAACGCGATGGAGCGCGACGCCTTCGCGGCCTGGCTCGTGGCGAAGGGTGAAGCGGTGTCGCGGTGAAGCGGTGTCGCGGTGAAGCGGTGTCGCGGTGAAGCGGTGAGAGCACTGTCGCACGGCAGCACCGCCTTACTCTCCAAAATCGTAGTAGAACGTGAACGTCAGGTCGCCGGAGACTTGCCCGCTCACGACGCCGTTGACATCGAAGTCCTGGATGGCAACGGTGCCGCTGCGAAGGCCGCGTCGGGTCTCGTTGAAGCCGCCGCCCGAGGTGGCCGTGCGCTGCTCGTAGCGCCCCGCGTCGAAGCGCGGGAGGCTGTCGCCGTCGTCGATGAGGCGAAGCTCGTACTCCTCGCCGGTGCCCTCGTCCGCGCCGATGCGGCGGAGGTTGAGCGCCACCCGCGGGCGTCCTTCAGGGTCCGTGTCGAGCCGGGCGGTCCAGGCGATGTCGGCGCCGAAGAGTTGGGCATCGGCCGCGGTGATCGGGGCGCCCTCGTAGGCGACGACCCGGACTTCCTCGTCGCTACCAAAGAAGCTGCAGGCAGGCAGGGCGAGGAGCGCAGCGAGAAGGAAGAGGCGGGACATGCGTAACGAGGCGTGGTGGTGGACGGCCCGTCGAAACTACTCCGCCGCCGGGTTGGATCCAGAGGGCGGCTGTGCCTCGTTGGGGAGCTGTGCCTCGTTGGAAATGGGTACGCCGAGGGCCAGGGCTGCCTGGGCAAAGGCGTCGGGAGGCGGAGCATGAACCGTCACGAAGCGGCCGTCGTCGGGGTGGGGGATCGTGAGGCGGGCTGCGTGGAGGAGCAGGCGCCGGTGGCCGAGGATCGTGCGGAGGTAGTGGTTGTGCCGGTGGTCGCCGTGGCGGCGGTCGCCGAGAACGGGGTGCTGAATGCCCGCGAGGTGGCGGCGGATCTGGTGCCAGCGCCCGGTCTTCGGCTGGGCCTCCACGAGGGCATACCAACTCTCCGGGTAGCGGCTCACCTGCACGGGCAGCACCGACGTGGCGAGCGTGCGGTACGCTGTCACAGCGGGCTGCATGGGGCGCGCGTCTGGGTCCATGCGGCCCGATTCGCCGCGCTCCTTCGGCCAGTCCGGCAGCCGGAGCGCCCGGTCGATCACGCCGGATTCAGGCGGGTGCCCGCGCACGACCGCGAGGTAGCTTTTCTCGACACGTCGCTCCTGGAACGCTGCGCCGAGCGCCGTCGCCGCCTCGGAGTCCAACCCGAAGACCATCGCGCCGGACGTGCTGCGGTCGAGGCGGTGGACCGGAAAGATGTGCTGGTCGATCTGGTTGCGCAGCGTCTGGAGCACGAACACGCGCGCCTGCCGGTCGAGCCGCGTGCGGTGGACGTGGATCCCGTACGGCTTCGCGATGGCGACGAGCCGGTCGTCGCGATAGAGGATCGGGAGGTAGGGCGGTTCCAGGATATGGGGGTGTGAGCGTGTGGGGGGCGGCAAGATCCGAACAGCCCGAGGGGCCCACCTGATATGCTCCTTCACACGCCGGCGGCGTCCTCCGTCCCGATGAGATCCAACCCGCCTTGCCTCCGGCGACGGCGGCCCACGGCGTAGTGGCGCCACGTACCCAGCGCGCCCAGTAGCGCAAAGAAGAGGGAGGCGTTGCCGCCGCCGAGTACACCGTACACCACAAAGAAGACGGTAAGTGCGGCGAAGAGCAGCGTCATGGCAAAGCTGCCTTGCTGAAATGAGTGAGAAGCGCTCATGGTCGTGGCGCGATGCGTGCTAGAATCTGACGGCTCAGAATAACGTACGGCGTTAGCGTTGACGGTTCAAGCCGCGCGCTCCCGGCCCAGCGCTCGTAGTGCCTCCAGCGCCTCCTCGGCGCGGTCCTGCGGGACGAAGAGGTGGTCGTGGTAATAGCCCGCTACGACGTTTGCTGGGATGCCGTGCGCGGCGAGGCGCGTCGCTACGGCCGCGGTGAGCCCGACAGCGTCGAGGCTGGAGTGTACCGTGAGCGTGAGTTGGCGGAAGACCGTGCCGTAGCCGAAGCGCAGCGCGTCGGCCTGGGCCTGCGGGAGCACGAGCGTCAGCCCCTCGGCCTCCATCACCGCCGCGACCGGATTCGTCTCGGCTGCCAGCGCAAAGCCCCGCGTCGGCACCGTCACGAAGACGAACGCGCCGTCCTGCAGGACCGGCTCCATCGAAGCGAGGAGCTCGTTGAGATCAGATATGCTTGTCATTTTTGAGAAGGTTATGTTCTAGGGTCCGAAGAACCTGATTCATGAGAGATGATCTACCAGGAATACATCAAGTCCACCGAATGGCGCGAGAAGAGAAAGGAGCGTCTAATTTTCGCGTTGCATCGTTGCGAGTTGTGCTTCAGTCCTCATGACTTAGAAGTACACCATCGCACGTACGCACGGCTCGGTGAAGAGAGACTGACTGACATGATTGCTCTCTGTAATCTGTGCCACTCACACTTTCATCGAAGGCTGAGCCTACATGACGAAGGGGCCAGAGAGCATTTTCATCGCCAAGCATCCATTAGTGAGGACCTTAATGCAGCGCTTGGTCATCTCCAAGGAGTCCATACCGAGGGTGGACTGCTACCGAACCATGTTCCAACAGGGTTTCACAAGCTAGACGACATGGTGGGTGGGCTCGCGCCAGGCACCCTCACCATCCTAGCCGGCCGCCCTGGGATGGGTCTTACCTCGCTTACGCTCACCATTGCCAGAAATGCAGCGCTGCATCCTGAGACCTTTGCCTCGACTGTTTTTGTCTCGACTCAGCATAACCAGGAAGAGCTTTCAAGACACCTCTGTTGTGCCGAAGCACAGGTACCGATTGACGAGGCACGACGCGGAGGGCTATCAGATGAAGACTGGCCTCGTCTCGCACATGCTACAGGTGTGCTGTTTAACGCCCCGCTCTCACTACTCTCACTTGGCCCGTCCTCGATTGACCTGATTGCTTCTGAAGTCAGTGCTGAGGTTCGAGCCGTCAATGGGCAGCTTCTAATTATTGATGGGATTGATCTCATCAGGACTCCCACGCTCAAAACTGACTGGCGAGATCGACAAGTTGAGGAGATTCTGACTCGACTCAAAGAACTCGCCTTCGAACTTCAGATCCCCGTACTTGCTACATCTAAGCTCAGCGACTCCACCGAACGGCGAGGTGGAGACAGACGCCCTATTCTCACAGATGGCTATGACTCGACTGCAAAGGTTGCAGATCAGCTAGTATTTCTGCACCGGGCTGAACGCTACGGCATCACAACCGATGAGCACGGAAACTCGACCGAAGGCTTGGCAGAATTGATAGTGAGCAATCAAAGCCAAGGGCCTATTGGGACTGTGCAAATAGCTTACGTCAACAGATACAGACGCTTCGAAAATTTGCAATATCAAGCATCTGGATACAAATCAAATCCTCAGCCGCCTGGGGGCGATGCTCCCTTTTAGTCATGCTTTCTGCAGCTCTTTCAACTCGCCGACGATGTTGCCGATGGAGTCCTTCGCGTCGCCGAAGAGGAGCTGCGTGTTGTCGCGGAAGAAGAGCTCGTTCTGGATGCCTGCGTAGCCGGGGCGCATCGAGCGCTTGAGGACGATCACGTTCTGCGCCTCGTCCACGTTCAGGACCGGCATGCCGTAGATCGGGCTGGCCGGGTTCGTCTTCGCGCCGGGGTTTACCACGTCGTTCGCGCCGACCACGAGCGCCACATCGGTCTGGTCGAACTCGTTGTTGATGTCGTCCATGTCGAAAAGCAGGTCGTAGGGCACGTTGGCCTCGGCGAGGAGGACGTTCATGTGCCCCGGCATACGGCCCGCGACGGGGTGGATGGCGTAGCGCACGTCGACGCCCTCCTTCTGGAGGAGGTCAGCCATCTCGCGGACTTCGTGCTGCGCCTGCGCGACGGCGAGGCCGTAGCCCGGCACGATGATGACGCGCCCGGCATAGCTCATCAGCACCGCGGCGTCGTCGGCGGAGGTCTGGCGGACCTGCTTGCCTTCTTGGTCGCCCGCGCCTGCCGCGACGGCGGTGCCCGCGTCCGCGCCGAAGCCGCCGAGGAGCACGTTCAGTAGCGAGCGGTTCATCGCGTCGCACATGATCATCGTGAGGATGAGGCCGCTTGCGCCGACGAGTGCCCCCGAGACGATGAGCGCGTAGTTGGTGAGCACGAAGCCCGCCGCCGCCGCCGCGAGGCCGGAGTACGAGTTCAGCAGCGCCACCACGACCGGCATGTCGGCCCCGCCGATGGGCACCACGAGCACGACGCCGAGCAGCAGCGCCGCCGCACCAACGATGCCAAGTGCCATGTAGACGGGCTCCGGATTCGCGAGGTAGTCCCCGCCTGAGAGGGCAAGCCACACGGCCGCGGCGATGGTCCCGCCCGCGAGCGCAAACGTCACGAAGCGAATGCCCGGGAAGCCCATCGAGCGCAGCGAGCCGTTGAGCTTGGCGAACGCCACGAACGAACCCGAGAAGGTCACCGCACCGATCACGACGGAGAGCAGCGCCGTGATCGAGAGGGCAAGCGGAAGCGCGGCCGCGTCGGCAGGCGTGGGGTCCGTCTGCCAGCGCAGCAGCTCCGCCGCCGCGACGAGCGCGCTCGCGCCGCCGCCGAACGCGTTGAATGCCGCTACCAACTCGGGCATCTGGGTCATCTGGATGCGCTTCGCCAAGAGCAGCCCGATCCCACCGCCGAGCACGAGCCCCGCTACGATCTCGATGGGGTTGAGGAGGTTCGCCTCCACGAGCGCCGCCACCACCGCGACGAGCATTCCGACCGCCGCCATCCGGTTGCCGCCTGGCGCCGTCCGCGGCGACGAGAGCCGCTTCAGCCCGAAGATGAACAGCGACGCCGCGACGAGATAGGCGATGGTGATGAGTGCGTCCATGGGAAGGCAGAAGGGTGAAGGCAGAAGGATGAAAAAAGGCTACCGTCCGTTCGCGGTGCGGACGGTCCCGTTTCGCTTCGCCCGGGTGATGATGGTGACGAGAATGGCGATGAGTTGGTCGGTTTCGTCCATCAAGGACGCTACCCTACCTTCCTCAACGAGATCGGCGCGGACAAACAAGCGAAGCCAGTAGAGCGCTTCCCGTGCTTCCTTGAGCGCAATGCTATGCTTGTGAATAAAGTCGCGGCGTGTCTCTCCAGAACGCCCTTCGGCGAGATTAGCCCCGACGGAGGTAGCAGCTCGAAGGAACTGGTCGGCGAGGCGTCGTGCTGCGCGTTCCTGCCGGCACAGATGCCGATACAGCGCAACCGCGCGCGTTCCGTAGGCGAGGGTGCGCTCCTCAAGCGGGGGCGGCAGGCTGCTCAAGCGGCTGTCCTGCCTTCTGCCTTCTGCCTTCATCCTTCTGCCCTCTCGGGCTTTTTCTTGAACATCGAGAGCATCCGATCCGTCACGAGGAAGCCCCCGACCACGTTGATCGTGGCGAGGACGAGGGCCGCGAAACCGACCCACTTGGCCCAGGGCGCGTCGACGCCCGCCGTCACGATCAGCGCGCCCACGATGGTGATGCCACTGATGGCGTTCGAGCCCGACATGAGCGGCGTGTGCAGCGTTGCGGGCACCTTGGTGATGATCTCGAACCCGACAAACGAGGCGAGCACGAAAACCACAATGAGAGCGATATCCATCGGTGGAGCGGTTGGGGAGTAACAGTCAGTGTCATCCTGAGCGGAATCCGCACAGCGGATGAAGTCGAAGGATCTGAGGGTCAGCGTTCAAGTCGCGGTCAAAGCATCGAGGCGAACGTAGACCCCTCGGCTCGCAAAGCTCGCTCGGGATGACATGCATGAGGCAGCCTCGTCAGTCATCCCGCTGCCTGCTCGATTTTGCCTTTGACTCGCTCGTGGACGACCTCGCCCTCGTGCGTGACGCAGGCGCCGACGAAGACCTCGTCCTCGAAGTCGCGGCGGAAGGTGCCCTCGTCCGTCAGGAAGTCGAGCACCATCGCCATGACGGTGCGGGCGTACATCTGGCTGGCATGCAGCGGCATCGACGCCACGAGGTTGGTCGGGCCGAGGATCGTCGTGCCATGCTGGTGGACGACCTCGTCGGGCTCCGTGAGCGCGCAGTTGCCGCCGTTGGGCGCGGCGAGGTCGATGATGACGCTGCCCTCAGGCATGTTGCGCACGGCGTCCTCGTTGAGGAGCAGCGGCGCGGGGCGGCCGGGGATGAGCGCCGTCGTGATGACGACGTCGTACTTCGCGACCTCTTTGGCCATGAGCGCGATCTGCTGCTCGGCCTCAGACTTGCCGAGCGCCTTTGCGTAGCCGCCCGCGTCCTCGGCGTCATCGCTGGGGAGCGTGAGCGTGACAAACTCGGCGCCGACGGACTCGACCTGCTCGGCGGCGGCGGTGCGGATGTCATAGCCGAAGGTGATCGCGCCGAGGCGGCGCGCTGTCGCGAGTGCCTGGAGGCCCGCCACGCCCGCGCCGATCACGAACACCTTCGCCGGGCGTAGTGTGCCAGCTGCCGTCGTGAGGAGCGGGAAGAACTTCGGGAGCGTGTCGGCGGCGAGCAGCACGGCCTTGTAGCCCGCGACGGTGCTCATCGCCGAGAGCGCGTCCATTTTCTGCGCGCGGGTGATGCGCGGGACCATCTCCATCGCCATCGCCGTCACGCCGGTCTCGGCGATGGCCTGCACGGTGCCGAGGTCATCGAGCGGGCGGAGGAAGCTGATCAGGATGCCGTCGCTGCGCAGGAGTTTGCGCTCGTCGGCGTTGGGCGCAGCGACCTTGGCAACCACCTCGGCCTGGTAGACCGCCGCGCGGTCCACGACCTCGGCCCCTACGTCGCTGTAGGCCGCGTCGGGAAAGCCCGCCGTGGCCCCCGCGCCGGATTCGACGCGCACGGTGACGCCTTTTTTCTTCAGCCGCTGGACCGCGTCCGGCGTCGTCGCGACGCGCGTTTCACCAGGGGCCGTTTCACGGGGGACGCCGAGGACGAGGGGCATGGGGGCGAGAGAGGCAGCGGGGTGAAGTGACGGGGGAGTTTAGAGCACATCCCCGACTTATCCAAAGTGCTTCGCGCGACCGCCCCCACGGGTTCCTGCGCGGTCCGGATGTGATCCTGAGCGTCTTCCCGGAGCGCAAGCCGTCACGCCTCCGTAGGCAGCGGCGGCAGGTCGGCGCCGCGCTCGGGGCGGCCCCAGCCTTCGTAGACCTGGTGCAGGCGCCGGACGATCAGCTTCGTATAGCGCGCGTCCGGTCCCTGAGAGGCGAGCAGGTGGCCGTAGGCCGTGCGCAGGAGGGCTTCCGCTTCGGCATAGCGCTCCACGTCCAGCATCATGCTGCCGAGGTTGAGCCGCAGCGCGTTCGTGGTCGTGTGCTCTGACCCCAACGCACGCTCCATCACGTCCAGCGACTCGCGGTAGTACCGCAGGGCTTGGTCGGTGTCGCCCACGTCGTCGTAGGACGAGGCGAGGTTGTTGATGCCGATGGCGTACTCGGGGTGGTCGTCGCCCAGCGCAGCGCGGTAGACTTCCACAGCGCGGAGGCTCACGTCGAGGGCTTCCTCGTACTGCTCCGTGCTTCGGAGGAACGCGCCCAGGTTGTTGAGCGAGGTCGCCACGCGCGGGTGCGTGTCGCCGAGGATGCGCTGCCGGATGGCGAGCGTCTCGCGGTAGAGCGGCTCGGCCTCGCCGTAGCGTTCGAGGTTCTTGAGGAGCACGCCGAGGTCGTTCGTGATCTCTGAGATCTGAAGCGGGGAGGCGTCGCTGTGCGCGCGCAGGAGGGCGAGGCCTTCCTGGAAGTAGGGCTCCGCTTCCTCGAACCGTCGTTGCAGTTGGTTGATCGCGCCCACGTTGAGGAGCGCGTTGGCGAGCGCGAGCGTGTCGGCGGCGTGATGCGCGCGGCGCTGGTCGAGGACGTGGACGTAGAGCGACTCGGCGATGACGAGGCTGTCGAGCCAGTGCATGGCCCGCGCAACGCCTGTGAGGCTCGTCAGCACCTCGGCATCGGTCGGGGCGTAGAGCGCCTCTTTGATGGCGAGCGCCTGCTGGTAGCGCTCGGCGCCTCGTGCATAGTTGCCCCGTGCGTAGTCCATGGCTCCGAGGTCGTCCAGCGAGCTGGCCACATCGGCATGGCGCGGGCCGAAGAGGGTTTCGCGCAGCGCCAGGGCGTCGGTATAGAGCCGCTCGGCATCTTCGTAGAGCCCGAGGCTGCGGTAGACGTTGCCCATCACGGTCATCATCTGTGCCTGCACCTCCGGCTCCCCGGCGAGCTCGGTCTCGATGCGCGCCGCGCCCTCGTCGAGCAGTGCTCGTGCCGTCACCGTGTCGCCCTGGGCGATCGACGGGTCGGCCACCTCGAAGATGCCTTCGAGGAACGCCGCGATCTCGGTCGCCTTCGCGGCTTCGGCCTGCGCGCGGTCGCGCTCGGCCGCCAGCCGCACCGTGTAGAAGCTCGCGAGCGCCGCGAAGAGCACCCCCACCACAACCGTCGCCACGACGCCGACCCGGTGCCGCTGCACGAACTTGCCGAGGCGGTAGGCCGCCGTGTCGCGTCGGGCGGTCACGGGGAGCCCCGTGAGGTGCCGCCGCACGTCGTCCAGCAAGGCCGCGACGGTCGGGTAGCGGCGCTCCGGCTCGGTGCGCAGCGCCGTGAGGCAGATCACGTCGAGGTCGCCCGTGAGGCGGCGGCGGAGGCGCTCCGGCTGCGTGCGACGGGCCTCCGTGATCTGCGTGCCGGTGGCGCCAGGACCCGTAGCATCAGCCCCCGTCGTGGCGCGGCGCACGACGGTCGAGGGTGGCTCGGGCTCCTGCTGCGCCAGCATCTGGACGGCGGCCAGGCGGTCGCGCTCGGGGAGGGCGTAGGGGCGCTGCCCGGCGAGCAACTCGTAGAGCACCACGCCGAGCGAGTAGATGTCCGTCCCGGTCCCGACCGGCTCGCCGCGCACCTGCTCGGGGCTCGCGTAGGCCGGCGTCATCACCGCCCCGCCCGTGCGCGTGAGCGCCGTGGCGTCGTCGTCCTCGGCGAGCAGCTTGGCGATCCCGAAGTCGAGCAACTTGACTATTGGTTTTCTGGGGCCGGGCTGGCCGTCGGCGCTCTCCGTGACGAGGATGTTCGAGGGCTTGAGGTCGCGGTGGACGACGAGCTGGCTGTGCGCATAGAGCACCGCGCGGCAGGCGTCCTGGAAGAGCCCGAGCCGCTCATCAACGGTGAGCCGGTGCGCGTCGCAGTAGGCGTCGATGGGGACGCCCTCGACGTACTCCATCACGAAGTAGGGCTGCCCCCGCTCGGTCACGCCGCCATCCAAGAGCCGCGCGATGTGGGGGTGGTCGAGGCGGGCGAGGATCTGGCGCTCCTGCTGGAAGCGACGGAGCACCTGTCGCGAGTCCATGCCGGGCTTGACGAGCTTGAGCGCGACCTGCTGCTCGAACTGCGCCTGCTCGTCGGCCGAGGCGCGCTCGGCGAGGTAGACGTCGCCCATGCCGCCGGTGCCGAGTTGGCGGACGAGGTGGTAGGGGCCGACCTGCGTGCCGACGAGGTCGAGGTCGCCGAGCAGGGCCGCCGCTGCGCTGCCGACGTCGTCTAAGGCGATGACATCGAGCGCGACGCCGTCGAGGAGCACGTCCGTGTTGGCATCGGCGGCGACGAGGGCCGCGGCTTCGGCGTAGAGGGCGTCGTCGTCGCCGCAGGCGGCGCGTAGGAAAGCGAGGCGCTCGGCGGGCGGGCGGGCGCAGGCGTCGTCGAAGAGGGCGTAGAGTCGGTTCCAGCGGTCGGCGTCCATGGGCGTCGGCGTGGTGAGCGTGGGGGCACGGAGGGCGTCTGTCTGGAGAGGCAGGATTTCTGGACGCGGGTGTCAGGCCAAGGCGTCAGCCGCCCAGCGCGTGGCAGGCTAGCTCGTCTATGAGCCTCGGCTCTGAGGTCTAGAGCGTGTCGTCGTCGAGCTCGCGGCGGAGCCAGGCGCGCGCCATGCGCCAGTCGCTGCGGACCGTGGAGACGGAGACGTCGAGCACGGCGGCGACCTCCTCGTGCGTGAGGCCGCCGAAGAAGCGATACGTCACGACTGTCGCCTGCCGCCCATTCCACGCTTCGAGCCGGGTGAGCGCCTCGTCGAGCGCAATCAGCTGCTCCGCGCGCGCGCCGCCGCTGACCACCTCGTCGTTGAACGTGGCGAGGGCCTGGCCGCCGCCGCGTTTCTCGGCGCGGCGCTGGTGCGCGTAGTTGATGAGGATGCGCCGCATGGCGAGCGCGGCCATGCCGAAGAAGTGCGCGCGGTTCTGCCAGTCGATCTCCGCGCCGCCGAGGAGCTTGAGGTAGGCCTCGTTGACGAGCGCCACGGTGTCGAGCGTGTGCCCGGCTCGTTCGCCGCGGAGCTGCCGCCGCGCGATGGCCCGAAGCTCGTCATAGACCTGCGGAAGCAGTTCGTCGGCGACCGCTTGGTTGCCGTCGCTGAGGTCGCCGAGCAGGCGGGTCAGGTCGTTCGAGGTCGGCATGGCGCACGAGGGCAAGGGCGAGGATGAAACTGGGACTAGATAGGCAAAAACAAGCGGTTTGAGGCTGCCGTCTGACTTTTTCTCGGCCTGGGCTGACACTTTCGGCGGGGGACGCTGCCTCTACGGACGACCGCACTCGGCACGCTGCGCTTGCTGGCGCGCCGCTCGTTCCTCCCTAGACCCCACTGAGGTGTTTCCATGCCTTACGCTGCTTCCCGCTTGACGCTCTCGTTCCCCCGCTTCCTAGCCCTCGTGGTCACGTTCGGGCTGCTCTTTATGACCGCTGCCTGCGACAGCGCCGCCCCGACCGACCCCACCGATCCGCCGCCGGTCACGCCCCCGCCCGTCGACCCGCCCCCGGTAGACCCGCCGCCCGTCGATCCGCCGCCTGTGGACCCGCCCGAAGAAGAGGAGGTGGCCGTGGGCGCCGCCTACCCCAACGCCGCCGACGGGCGCGTCATCCTCGTCAACGCCGACGGCAACCGCTTCGTGTTGTGGAACCCCTCGAACGGCTCCTTCTCCAACGCGCGCAACGTGAGCACGCTCGAAAACGGCGACCTCCCCTATGGCGAGATCGGCGCCGCCGTGAGCACCACCGGCAACTCAGAGACCTACTTCTTCGACACGCGCGGCGAGAACTACGCCGTCTATGAGCGCGACGAGTCCGAGTTCGACGAGTCCGAGGAGTTCGGCGAAGACGACACCGACTTCGTGGACGCCGACATCGAGGAGGTCCGTGCTGCTTTCGCGATTGGCGCGCAGTTCTTCCTCTTCGACCAGCAGGGCACGCGCTACCAGGCCTACAACTACGAGCAGGAATCGTGGTCGTCGCTCTTCAGCTTCCTCACCGACTTCGGTGGCGGCGGGACGCCCATCGCCAGTGTCGGGGCCGCGGTGAACGTGGGTGGGCTGGTCTACCTCTTCAACCGCGATGGCACGGAGTACACCATCTACAACGACGCCAACCGCTCCTTCTCCGACGACTTCGACATCGACGAGTTGGGCGACGGTACGCTCTCGTTCGAGTAGCCACCACTCCGGCTCGGTTCTGACGGCGAGGCAGGTGTTCTTCGGGACGCCTGCCTCGTTTTTTTTCGAGGGGCGCTGACAGGTTTGGGCGCAGACCCTGCCTCTAGG
Organism: Bacteroidota bacterium; assembly: GCA_039821555.1. NCBI lineage: Bacteria > Pseudomonadati > Bacteroidota > Bacteroidota bacterium. The sequence goes on along the minus strand of JBCBNX010000005.1, from coordinate 271,199 downwards.
GATGAAGGGGGATGGGTGCGCAGTCCTCCCCGCGTCATCGACATCCTCCCGAGGCTCGCCATGCTGTTTGCCCGCTCCACCGCCCGCTCGATTACCACCGCGTTCGTCCTCGCATGCCTGCTCGTTCTAAGCGCAGCATGCGACACCATGACCGAAGAGGGCACCGAGGCCCCAGTGGCCCCGGACGCACCGGCGCTGGTGCGCGCCGAGGCGACCTCGCTCACGCGCGTGCTCGTCCACTTCGACCGGCCTCTCGACGCGGCCTCGCTGGAGACGAGCACCTTCCGCGTCACGTCGGCGCTCGACAACGGGCGCACGAGTTCGCAGGGCACCGTCTCCAAGCGCTACGTCGGCGGGGCGTCCAACACGGTCGAACTCACGCTGCGCGAACCCGGCCTCGGCAGCGGCTCGCACAGCGTCACCGCCGACCGCGTGCGCGACCTCGACGGGCGCACCACACGGGGAACCTCCGCCGCGTTCGACTACCGCTATGAGGTCAACACGCCGCGCGCCTTCCGGGTCGAGCGCATCGTCGTCACCGACTTCCCCGGCACGCAGGCCGACGGCAGCACATGGGACTGGGACCCGTTCTCCGCAGGGCCGCGCCGTCCCGACATCTACGTGCAGTTCCAGGACCCCGCGCGCGGGCTGCCGGGCGTGCTCTTCGTCTCCGAGGTGCACGACGACGCGAGCGCGAGCCGGGACTACACCTTCGACGAGGCCGCGTCCTTCAACGACCCCGGCGTGCCGTTCACGGCCAACTACGGCACGCCCTACACGCTCAGCCTCGTCGACGACGACGTGGGCGGCAATACCACGATGGTCCAGGCCAGCGTCCGGCTCTCCTCGCTCTACGCCCTCGACAACGCCACCAGCGATGCCCTCACGGTGCGCGGCGATCGCGGGTTCACCGCCGTCCTCCACGGCAACTGGCTCTACTGAGCGCTGCCCTGTTCGGCGCCAGCGCTGCCCCACTCGCCTCGTTATTCAACGCTACTCCTGAATCGTCATGCTCCGCTCCGCCCGTGTTCTCCTCGCTCTCCTCCCGCTCCTCGTCCTCAGCGCGGGCTGCGACACCGCCGACGAGGAGGCCCCGGACGGTCCTCGCGCCCTCGCTGGTACGTGGATAGGGCCGATCACGCACCCCAACCCCGACTTTAGCGGCACGCTCACGCTCGTGATGTCGGAGACGGGCGGCGTGCTCGCCGGGACGGGCACGTGGCGCTATCCCACGGACGTGATCACGGGCACGCTCGTCGGCAACGCCCCGGTCGAGGGTACCGTCACCTACACCCTCGACTTCGGGTCGCGGGGGTTCTACTTCCACGAGGTCAACGGGCGCGGCGGTGCGCTGTCCGGGACATGGGAGAGCACCCGGGGGATTCGAGGCACCGTCGCCCTGGACCGGCAGTAGGCGACCGCGCCCTGTTGAAGTCCGCTATCCGTTGGTTTGCTCGAACTCGCGCATGAACGCGACGAGTGCGTCCACGGAGGCTTCCTCGACGGCGTTGTAGATCGAGGCGCGGATGCCGCCCACGGAGCGGTGCCCCTTGAGCGCGACGAGGCCGTGTGTGGCTGCGTCCGCGAGGAACGTCGCTTCGAGGTCGTCGGACGGGAGGCGGAAGCAGACGTTCATCTCCGAGCGCGCGTCGGGGTGCACCGTGCCCCGGTAGAAGTCCGTCGCGTCGATGGCGCCGTAGAGCTTCGCGGCCTTGCGCGCGTTGACCTCCGCGATGCCGTCGATGCCGCCCTGCTCCTGGAGCCACGCGAGCACCTTCTCGACGAGGTAGACCGCGAACACCGGCGGCGTGTGGAACAGCTTCGCCGCGTGCGTGCCATAGTCCAGCATCGTGGCGACGTCATCCTTGCGGGTCTGGAGGAACGCGTCCTTCACGAGCACGACCGTCACGCCCGCCGGGCCGATGTTCTTCTGCGCGCCCGCGTAGATCAGCCCGTACTTGTCGAGGTCGAGGTGGCGGCTGAGGAAGTCCGAGGAGGCATCGCAGACGAGCGGCATGTCCACGTCCGGCTCGTCGTGAAGCTGCGTCCCGAAGATGGTGTTGTTGCTCGTGATGTGGAAGTAGGCGGCCTCGGGATCGAGCTCCCACGAGTCGCGGGCAGGGATGTACGCGTAGTTCTCGTCCTTGCTGGAGGCCACCACGTTGACGCCGCCGCAGCGCAGGGCTTCCTTGACGGCCTTCGCCGACCAGGTGCCGGTGTCGAGGTAGTCGGCCGAGGCGTCGGCGCGGAGGAAGTTGAGCGGGACCTGGTAGAACTGCTGCGACGCGCCGCCCTGGAGGAAGAGGATGTGCCAGTCGTCCCCGAGGCCGAGCAGGGCGCGGAGGTGGGCGCGCGCCGACGCCGCGATCTCGGTGTAGGTCGGCGAGCGGTGCGAGATCTCCAGCACCGACGTGCCGAGGTCACCGAAGACGGGCAACTCGGCGCGGGCGGCTTCGAGGACGGCCGTGGGCAGCGCGCCGGGGCCGGCCGAGAAGTTGTGGACGCGAGCAGACGCGGTGGGAGGCGTGGACGGGTGGGCGACAGGCTGCATGGCCAGCAGGGGCGACAGAAACGAAGGAGGGAAGGGTAGAAATCACCGCTTCCATTCGGAACGGAGACGCACCAAAGATACGGGCTGGTGCCCCGGTTCCAGGGCTTCATCGCTTCTCACCGTTTCTCGGGGAGCCCGTCCCCTTGCGGTGGAGGGTTCGCTCTCCCAACTGCGCGCTGTCCGCCCGCTCTGTAGGCGCTGGCACACGGTTTGTAGGCCCCACGTCCGGTGATGTGTGTCCGCTCGTCGCCGCCTGATGATGCCCTGTCTGTTTCCGATGACCCGTCGCACTACCGGTATTCCTCTGCTCGACCGCACCTGGGAAGGGTTGCGCCCGGGCGAGACGTACGTGGTCACGGGGCGCGCGCAGAGCGGCACGGCTCTGCTGCTGCGGGCCGCCCAGACGGTAGACGAGGCCGACGAGAGTTGCGTCTACGTGTCGGGTACAACGCCAGCCACCTTGGCGGCGGAGGCCGAGGCGCTCCACTTTGACATACGGGCCGCGACTCAGACACAGCGGCTGCGTCTCCTGCGCCCGCCCGCCTTGCCTGTCGGCTCCGACCCTGCGGAGGCAGTCGAAGGCCTGGCGCGCTTAGCCCAGCAAGCCAGCCCGGCCCTCTTGGTCGTGGAGGACTTCACGCCGTTTCTGGGATTCCATGACCTGAGCATGCTCGACTCGGGGGTCCGGCACCTCGTGAGCGCCCTGCATGTGCTGCCAACGGTGCTGCTGCTGGGCCTCGGAGCCCCCGCCAACGATCGCTCTGCGGCGATCACCCAGCGGCTCTGTGACATCGTTGCGGGCTCGATCCACGTGGAGACGAGCGGCACGACGGATCGGACGCTCCGTCTGCGACCGGGCACCAACATCGCGCTGGCTCCGGCTACAGGGACATGGGCGCTGGGGGCTTCAGCACCGCCTCTGTCAGCATCGCCTCTGTCAGCGCCGTCTCCATCGTCGCCGTCCGATCCACCTTCGCCCATCCAAGGCGTCCCGGCGCAGAGCACCCCACTCCCGGACGTTTCCACGGCGGCCTCGTCGGTGTCGGCGGAGCCTCTTCGGCCTCGCGGCGACGGCTATGCGCCAGCGAACCGTGTGGGTCGTCAGGTCATCGGGCGCGCAGTGCCTCCGGGGGACACCGAAGCGCCGCCTTCGGCAACGTCACCCTCATCAGCGCCACCCTCGGCACTGCCGCAGGCGCCCGTGACCGACGCGGAGCCGTCCGCCCCGATGCCGTCCGTGGACGAGCTAAACGCCTCGCTTGCTGACATCTTCGGTCCACCTTCGGAGGCCTCGCCCCCGCAGAACACCGTACCGGCGTCGGAAGGCGAGGCCTCTGGGGAGCCAACGTCTCGCCCTGACGCCCCCCGCCAACTTGGTGGCGAGCCGCAGGCTGGAGCCCCAAGCTCACCGCCTGCAGCCAATGCGCCGCAGTCGCCCGTGCCTGAACCGGCGTTCGGCAACGCGAGCCTCGGCAGCGCCAGCCTCAGCGACACGGCTGCTGGTAGCACGCCCCCAGACAACACGGCTCCCCACGACGCGCACGCGCGGCAGTCCGAGCCCTTGGCTCCTACGTCTTCTCCGTCCGACCTGGATCGTCCCATGACTTCTCCCACCGCTCCCAAGATCAACGCGCTGAACCTGGCGGCCGTCGCCTTCCCGGTCAATCCGCACCTGCAGCCGTCGGAGTTCGAGCTCGGCGGCGTGCTGATGGACTCGTGGGACTCGACCGAGGGCGGCTATGCCCTGGGTAGCCGGGGAATGGCTTCAGGAATGCCAGGGGTGGGCAGCGGCGATGGGCTGGGGCAGCGCTTCACCGGCCCGCCCGCCTTCGACTTCACGGGGGCCCCTGAGTTTGACTCGAGGCCTCAGCCTCAGCCTCAGTTCCGGCCGCCGGCCCCCGCCTCGCCGCCGCCGATGCCCACGTTTGCTTCGCTGGCGCAGCACACGTTCGACCAGTCGCCGCGGGGGCGCTTCGCGAAGCAGGTGCAGACCGCCTTCGACAGGCACGCGGCGACAGGGGCGCCCTTCCTGGCACTCGCGTTGCGGATGGACCCGTCGAACCCCTTCGCGGAGGCCTTTCCGCTGGTCGAGGACGCCGTCCGCGAGGCCATCGACGACCGCGACCCGCTCTATGCCGAGTCGGACCGGCGGCGGCTGCTCGCCCTGCTGCCCGAGCGCACGCAGTCGGCCGCGGCGGGCATCTACGGCGCGATCAAGGCGCAGCTCCAGCTGTCCGGGGGCGCCTCCGACGCGGTCTTCACCGCCATCGCGGCGGTCACGATCCCCAACGGCGCGCCCTTCGCCAACGCCCGCGACCTGATGGCCTTCGCTTTCGACACCGACTAGGTCGCCTCCAACCGACCCAATCCCGGCCCCGCTGGCCGGCCTCTGAGGCTGCGACAGCCTCGCTCCCTACCGGGTGTACCCCTCCCGCCCATGCGACTCCGACTCGTCTTTCTCCTGACCGCGCTCGCCGCGGCGCCGACGGTACTGACAGCGCCGACGGCCCTCGCGCAGACCGCCGGTCTTCCCGCCGCCCAGGCTGCCTACGACGCCGGGCGCTACGGCGAGGCCATCCGTCTCCTGACCGACCTGCTCATCCGTACGCCGGACGATGCCGGGGCACGGTTCCTGCGCGCGCAGGCCTACGAGGCCCGCCGCCAAAACGCTGAAGCCGCCGCCGACTACGAGCGCGTGCTGGCGCTGCGCCCGGGCGACGCCGAGGCCGAGGTCGGGCTCCAGCGCGTCCGCGTCGGCACCGGGCAGACCGCGACCGCGGGGGACTCCCAACTCGATGTCTTCCGGCAGCAGGTCGAGGGCGCGCCGGCCAACCTCGCCTACCGCCTCCAGTACGCCGAGGCGCTCACCGACGCCGAACGCTATGCCGAAGCGTCGGCGCAGTACGAGTTCTACCTCGCCCGCGCGCAGGGGACACCGGACGTCGTCACGCGCTACCTCGTGGCTCTCGCGGCGCTCGGGCAGGCCGACAAGGGCGCCGCGGCCGCCGAAGAGTACCTCCGCCTCTACCCGTCGAACGCGGACCTGCACATGCGGCTTGGCTACTTCCGCTTCTGGCAGGGCGACCGCGCACGGGCCCGTGCGTCCTTCGACCAGGCGCTCGCGCTCGACCCGAGCAACCGCGACGCCCGCCAGGGGCTCGCCGAACTCGACCAGGCTGGAAACGCCATCGCCGCGCTCGAACGCGACCTCGCGCGCAACCCCAACCAGACGGCCAAGCGCTACGACCTCGCCGAGCTCTACCTCGCCAACGGCCGCGCCTCCGACGCGCAGCGCGTCCTCGACCCGATCCGCGCCAACGAGGCCGGGACGCCGGCCTTCGACCGCCTCTACGCCCGCGCTGCCGGTTCCGACGGCCCGCGCTACCGCGTAGACGACCTCAAGCGCCGCCTCGACCGCAACCCTGAGGACGACGCCACGCGCTTCACGCTCGTCGACGAACTCCTCCGTTTGGAGCGCTACGCCGAGGCGTTCGACCAACTGCGCGAGTTGGAGCCGCGCCACAGCGACACCGAGGAGTGGAAGCTCCGGTTCGAGGACATCGACATCGGGCTGGGCACCTCCGACGCGGTCTACGCCATCGACCGCTACACCTTCCGGCTGAAGGTCGACCCCGCAGACCTCGCCACGCGTTACGCCCTCGCCGACGAACTTATCCAGGCTGGTCGCTACCCCGAGGCGGACCTCGTTCTCGCGGGCGCGGAGCCATATGTGGTGGACCGCCAGGCGCACGAGGCGCAGGTGCTTCGCCTCCAAGCTGACCAGATCGCGATGGCCGAGCGCCAGATCGCCGCGCTGGACGCCGAACGCGCTGCCAATCCTGATGCGGACGTGGAGCCGTCCGAGCAACTGAAGCGGGCGCTGCTCCCGCCCTACTTCGTGCTGGCCCGGACGGGCGCGCTGGCCGACCCGGCGCCGGTGATCGGGCTCTACGAGCAACTGCTCGCCACGAACCCTGACGACACCACGCTACGTGTCGACTATGTGCGCTTCCTGACGATGATGGAGCAGTATGAGATGGCGCTTGAACAGGCGCGCGCCGTCTACCAGATCGCGCCGGACGACCCGCAGGCCGTGGCGATGTATGCCTATGCTGTGGCTCGCGCTGGTGTCAACGAGCCGCAGACCTCGCAGGCCCTCGACAACGCCCTGGCAACGCACCGCAACGACGCCGGGCTGCTCCTCGCCGCCGCGACCTACTACACCGCGCAGAACGACTTCGCGCGGGCGGAGCAGTACCTCCGCCAGGCCGAGGCCACGGGCACCTCGCCCGCCGAGATCGCGCTCCGCCGCGACGCGATGCGCCAGCGCGAGGAGCAACTCGCTCTCGAAGGCGCTCGCGACCTCTACCGCGCGGGGCAGTACCAGCAGGCCGCGAGCGCCTACGACAGCTACTTCCAGCAGACCGGGGAGACGCCGCGCCAGGCCGTCCGCGAGCAGGCTGCGGCCTTCGTCAACGCGGGCGACTACGCCAGCGCCATCGCCGCCCTCGAAACGTTGCAGCGCCTGGAATATGGCGACGACGAGCAGGTGCTCATCGCGCGCTACCGCTACGACTCCGGCGACTACGCTGGGGCCGCCGAGGCCGCCCGCATCGCCTCAAGCCGTCGTCCCGACCGCGTGGACGCGCGCCTGCTGATGGGCGACGCCTACCGCGAAGCCGGGCAGTTCGAGGACGCGCAGGTTGCCTACGCCGGGGCCGTCCAACTCGACCCCACGGCGCGGCCCGTTGTGGCCGAGCGCCTCGCGCTGCTCGACCGCATCCAGGGCGTCGGCGGGTTCGCCAACCCGGGGCAGTTCTCGCTGCTCGTCGTCCCGAGCGCCGAGGTGATCACGGCGGGCGGCGACGGCTCGGAATATCGCCGCACGGCGCAGGGCGTCTCGGCGCAGTTCACGCTGCCGGGCGTGCGCCTACCGCTCGTGCTCATGGCGGGGCTCAAGACGCACCAGTTCCGCGGCACCCGCTTCGCGCCGCCGCCCATCGGCCAGGCCGCGCAGATCCTCGCCTACCGCGCCAATGAGGTCAACGGCGGGGCGATCCTCGATCTCGGCCCGCGCCCGACGCAGGCACGCTTCGGCGAGGGCTACACCCGACGGATCACGGTCCAGGGCGGTGCGCTCACCTACACCGGCTTCGAGCGTACGGCGGGCTTCATCGAAACGCGCGCGCTCTTCCAGGCGCCGGGCGTGCTCCAACTCTCGGTCGGCTACCGCGCCCAGGAAGGCGCCTTCGACCTCTGGGCGGCAGGCGCGCCGGACTTCGAGAGCCGCTTCTCCCAGATCGACGTGCGCGGGGCGACGGCGCTCGTGGACTCGCTCCTCCGCGCCAGCGGCCAGGCCGCACTGCTTCGCGTTTCCGACACCGATCCGCTCCGCACGACGGGCGACCGCCGCATCTTCGGTGGCTCGTCGATCCAGGGGCAGGCCGGGCTGCGGCTCTTCCGGACGCCGAGCGGCGGCGTCTGGATCGGCCCGCGCTACTTCCGCCTAGTCTATGACGAGGAGCGCTCGTACTTCTTTACGCCGAGCGACGAGGCCTACCAAGAACTGGAGGGCTACGTCGAGTGGGAGCGCAACCCGCGCGGCGGGACCTACGTGCGCACGCTCGCAGCCGTGGGCACGACTGCCCCGGCGTCGGGCTTCCTCACGACGCGCCTGGAGGCGGACGTGGTCTTCCAACTCGGCCGCACGATTGGCCTCGGCCTCAACGGCCGCTTCTCCAACTCCGCGCGCGTGTTCGAGGACGTCGACGGGCGCTACACGAGCGTGATTGTCAGCGGCGCGCTCTTCGTGGCACTGTAGGGGACATGCAGTACTCGGCGAGCGACGACGAGCACCTCCTACCGGACATCATCCTCGCGAACACGGGGGCCCACACGAACGACGAAGCGACGGTGCGCAGCGCCCCTGCTGACGTTGGCAAAGGCGGTATGTGCACCGCTATGCCGACGCCGTTCCCTCTTCTCAACGACTACCATCCGGGTACCCTCGTGGGTCTCCGCCTGCGCGGGGGTGACTTCGTAGGAAGGAGTAGAAACAGCGTACTGCTTCACTAGCCTCTCCTATCCAGGAGGGCAATTGAGAGCCGTGCTCCAGCGGCACCTTCATGCCGACAGCCGATAGCCGACAGCCGACTACCACGCCCTCCTCGCTGCCTGCGCGGAAGGAGGACGTGGTAGCGCCGGGCGCTGTCGCGGCGGTTGTCCGGCAGACGTTCGTGCCGCCGGTGCCGATGCAGCCGCACGGCCCGCCGCAGCGCGACGCGCGGCACTACCGCCGGCGCATCGCCTGGCTGACGATCCTCAGCGCGGCGCTCGCTGGGGTGGTGTGGGTGAGCATGACCGACCCCTTCGGCTGGGGCCACACGGTCGAGTTTGGCTGGCGCGGACTGCTCGTCTATGCGTCCACAGTCGCGCTTCTGCTGTTCCTGTGCGTGCTGCTCGTGCGGTACTTCGGCGTGCTCGTGCTCTCGTACGTCTACAACGCGAAGTACACGGCGCAGGAGGCGTCGTATGTCCGTGAGGAAGCCTACGTCCGAGAGGGGTCCAGCGGCGATGATGTCGAGGCCGACCCCCAAGCGCCCGCGCGTGCCTTCCTGCCGCCCGTCTCGATCATCGTCCCGGCCTACAACGAGGACGTGCTCATTGAGCGGACCATCCTGAGCCTCATCGAACAGGACTACCCGCGCTTCGAGGTGATCGTCGTCGACGACGGCTCGCGCGATGGGACCAACGCTCTCGCTGAGCAGCGGGTGGGCGTCTACGAGAACAGCCACGGCGGCCGCGCCGAGGTGCGGCTCGTCACGAAGCCCAACGGCGGCAAGGCGACGGCGCTCAACGCGGGCATCGCGGTCAGCCAGCACGACTTCGTGCTCTGCGTGGACGGCGACTCGCAGCTCTCGCCCGAGACGCTGCGGCGGGCCATCCGCCACCTCCGCGACCCCGAGATCGGAGCCGTCGCGGGCAACGTAAAGGTCAAGAACCGCGACACGCTCTGGACGAAGCTCCAAGCGCTCGAATACATCGAGGGGCTCAACATGGTGCGGGCGGCGCAGAGCGCGGTGCGGCTCGTGAACATCATCCCCGGCCCCGTCGGGCTGTTTCGCAAGGCCGCGATCATCGAGGCAGGATGGTATGCCTCCGACACCTTCGCCGAGGACTGCGACATCACGCTCCAGATCCTCCGCGCGGGCTGGCGCGTGGTCTACGAGCCCGGCGCCGTCTCCTGGACCGAGGCGCCGAACCGGCTCACTGACCTCCTCAAGCAGCGCTACCGCTGGACGCGCGGCATCCTCCAGGCTATCCGCAAGCACCGCGATCTCGTCTTCAACCCGACGGTCAACTTCGGCGGCACGCTCGTCCTCTGGTCGATGGCCTTCGAGAGCCTGATCTGGCCCGCGATGAACGTCTTCGCGCACCTCTTCTTCGTGGCGGCAGCCGTCGTGGGCTACTCGCAGTACCTCGTCTTCTGGTGGCTTTCGCTCACCATCCTCGACCTCGCCGCGGCGCTCTACTGCGTGGCGACCGAGCGCGAAGACCTCCGCCTCGTCCCGCTGACGGTGATCTATCGCCTGTTCTTCGTCCTCACCATCGACGTGTGCAAGTGCGCGGCCACCGTCGAGGAACTGCTCGGCTTCGGCATGGGCTGGGGCAAGCTCAAACGCATCGGGACAGCCTAGAGGTCGGTATGGACGTGTGCAGGTATGGACGTACGATTCGGGCGATTCCGGGTTGACACCTTCACACGTTCAAACGTCCACACCTCCATACTGAGCGCTTAAGCGCTCGTGACCGCGCGCCGACACTAGACGACGACTGCCCTCTTTCTCCTGCTTCCTCCGATGGAGCTGCTCCCGATTCTATCCACGATCATCCTGGTCGGCACGCTTGCGACGCTGATCCTGGCCGTCGCGGCGTATGTGCTCTACAAGGTGCGCGAGCGCCAGGGCCGCGGTGCACCCGCCCCGCCGCCTGATGCGCCGCCGCAGCCGCTGCTCCTGACCGCACCTGCGGGAACGGCCCAAGGCGACACCACGCAGGTCGCGCAGCTGCAGGAACTCCTCCGGCTCGCCGCCGCCGGGCTCCAGCAGCAAGCTGGGGCCAACGCGCTGCCGCCCGCCGCGCCCGAGGCGTCGCCGGATCAGGCATCCACGCCGGAAGGGTGGTCCGCGCCTGCGCAGCCTGCCGCGCCTGCTACCCCGCCGCCCGAGCCAGCGTGGGAAGACGCGACGTTCGAGGACATGACGCCGCTACGCGCCGGCGACCTCGCCGGCTTCTTCGGAGAAGGGCTTCCCGAACCGATGTCGACGCCGGTCCTGCCTTCAGCCTCGCCTCCTGCGCCTCCGCCGAGACCCGCACCAACGCCACCGCAACGATCGGCTGCCGCACCGCGCGATGGAGAACCCGTGCTGCGCGAGCAGCTGGCTGCACCAACCTCGCCGCGCCCGATGCCTCCGCAGGTAGCACCGCCACGTCCCGCGCCGAAGCCCTCGGCCCCGGCGTCATCCACGGCAGCCTCGGCGTCGCAGGGCTCGCCGAGCGCCGCCGAGCATGCCGATGGTGCCGAGCATGCTGACAGCAAGGACGAGGACTATCAGGAACTGCTCCGCCTCGCCGACGAACTCGACACGCTCCTGGACCTCGATCCGCCTCATTCGCCGGCGTCCCACGCGTCTCCGCCCCCGCCCGACGAGCGGCTGTCGTGGGAGTGAACATGGCGAGCGCCTCGTCCAACGCGACCCCGCCGCATCGCGACCCCAGCACGGCGACGCCGCCCTGGCGGCAGCGGCTGCACCTGGCTGGCGTGCTCGGCTTCTCGCTCGCACTGCTCGGCGGCGCGGTGTGGATCTACCTCGTCCTGCTCCAGACCAGCTTCGGCGCGCTGCCGTGGTCGGCGGCGGCGCAGGGCGATACGGAGCGCGGGCGCGTGGGTCTGCTGCATAGCGACTACACGGCGCAGGTCAACCGCGCACGATCCGTGGAGGGCCTCGGCGTCGATGCCGAATGGCTCGCGGCGACCGTGCGGACCTGGCGCGCCTACCTGCTCAACCGGCAGGTGGCCTTCGGCGAACTCACCGACGCCGATCTCGAAGCGAGGGCCACCGATCCGGGCGCGCTGGCCGACTACGATATCCTCGTATTGCCCGCCGCGCAGGCGCTCTCGGACGCGCAGGTCGAGGCGCTCAAGGGCTTCCTCCGCGACGGCGGGGCCGTCCTGGCGACGTGGACGCCGGGCGTCTACCGCCCCGACGGCTCCTGGCGTGGGCACGCCGTCCTCGACGAGGTTGCGGGCGCGCAGTTCACAGGCTTCATGGACCCGGGCGGAGCCGCGTGGCGCGTCTCGCGTGACACGTTTCCCGGCGTCGTACCGGCAGGCCTCTACCGGCCCGACCGCGACATCGACCCGGGCGAAATGACGCCTGCCCAGACGCAGCAAAACGCCCACCTTGCCGCAGCGGGCTTCGCCGCGCTCGGTGGCTACACCTGGGTTGGGTCTCCCGGCACGCCGCAGCCGGCCGCGTCGTTTGCTACGGTCGAGCCGGTGCCCGGCGGACGGACCGCCGTGGCCTACCACACCTGGCTCGGCGGCGACCCTACGGCTGCCGACGACCTCGCGGCGTCGTTCCGGCGCTTCACGCTGCGGGGCGGCACCCCGCTCACGGCGGGTGTCCCAGCAGGCTATCAACTTCGCACCGGCAGCTTCGACGCGCCCGTCCTCGCGCAGCCCGCCGAGGCGCGGTCCCAGGTCGCGGGGTCGTGGTACGATCACACCTCCGACGATCGGCTGCCTGGCGCGGTGCGTGCCACGAGCGCAGGGTTGCTCTACGGCCGCTTCGGAGCTGGCCGTTTCGTCTTTCTCGGGCACGAACTCTCTGCGATGGGCGTGGGGCCGCTCGACCAGAGGGCTCTCGCTCGGCTCTTCGACAACACGTTCGCATGGCTTGCGCGCCGCCCCGTGGCTTGGGTGACCGATTGGCCTGCGCCCTACCGCGCCGCCGCCGTCCTCGCGGGCAGTGCCGACACCGACCCGCGCGGCCTCGACGCGATGCGCGCCCTCCTCGAACCGCGCGGCGTCCCGGCGACCTACTTCCTCGCTGCCGATGCTGCGCCCGCCTACGCGGACCTCTACCGTCGCCTCGATGCGCACGGCGAGGTGGCGCTGCTCGGGCCGCGGAGCGCGGACGACCTCACGCCGACCGCACTCCGGGACCAGCGCGCGCGCCTCGCCGAAACGGTCACCCTGACGCAGGGCGCACGTCTTGTGCACGATCCGGCCTCCGTTCCGGGCCTCGATCCGTACGCCGCGTTCGCCCGCGGCGGCTTTGGCTACATCGCCCTCGACTCCGTCGCCAACCGCGCCGTGCCGTCGCTCATGCGTATCGGCGATGGCGAGCCGCTCGTCCGACTACCGCGCACGTCGCGGAGCCCGCGCGCCACGCTGCGCCGCCTGCCCGATGCGAGTCTCCAGGCGCAGTTCGTCCGCGAAGACGCCGCGCGTGTCGTCGATGCTGGCGGTCTAGCGATGCTCACCTTCTCCGGCGAAGACCTCCGCGGCTGGCGCGCGCAGGCGATGCTGGAAGCGGCCGTCGATGCCTTCGCGTCCGATGGCGCCGTGTGGTTTGCCACGGCGAGCGAGGTGGCCGACTGGTGGCGCACCCGCGACCGGCTCACGCTCGACGTGGAGGCCGTCGGGCCGCAGCGGGTGAACGTGCGCCTCGCCAACAACGGCACCGCGACGGCGCGCCAGGTTGGCGTGACAGTGACGCTTGGTTACCTCGCGGCCGACATCGCCGTGAGCCCCGAACTCGTCGGCACGCCGTCGCCCGAGGCCACGCTCGCTGGCGATGGTGAGACGGTGCGGCTCGTCGTCGAAGCGCTCGCTCCGGGCACCTCGCAGACGTTCCACATTGACGTGGAGCCGACGGGGCTGCTCGCTGGGCGCTAGGTCAGCACGCCGGAGCGGTCACGACGCCGAGCCGACGACCTCGGTGTGGACGGTTGCGCTGCTCTGGCGTCCGCGCCCGTGCAGGTAGAGCGTCTGCGTCGGGTAGGCGAAATCGATGCCCTCATCCTCGAATTTGCGCACGATGGCGAGGTTGATCGCCTGCTGCCGGTCCATGTAGACCGCGAAGTCGGGGTCGGTGACGTAGTAGACTACCTCGAAGTCGAGCGACGACGCGCCGAACTGCTTGAAGTGCGCGCGGTCGAAGCGCACGTGCGGCTCGGCCTCGGCGATGGCGCGCACCCACTCGGGAATGGCCTCCAGCTGGGCGGCGGTCGTCTGGTAGGTCACGCCGAAGCTAAACACGATGCGGCGCTCCTCCATGCGCTTGAAGTTGCGCACGCGGCTCTTGACGAGGTCGCTGTTCGCGAAGATGAGCTGCTCGCCTGAGAGGCTGCGCAGGCGCGTCGTCTTGAGCCCGACCTTCTCGACCGAGCCGAGGAATTCGCCCACGCTCAGGAAGTCGCCCACCACGAACGGCTTGTCGAGGACGATCGAGAGCGCCGCGAAGAGGTCGCCGAGGATGTTCTGCGCCGCGAGCGCTACCGCGATGCCGCCGATGCCGAGCGAGGCGACCAGCGCTGTTACCTCCACGCCGAGGTTCGAGAGGATGAGCAGCAGGCCGAGCGTGAACACGAGGAGCCGCCCCACGAAGCCGACGGCCTGCATCGTCGTCACAGCAGCAGGGTTGCCCTCCAGGTTGCGCTCGCGGTACTTCCGCAGGTAAAGCCCGAAGATCCGGTTGAACCAGAACACGCCCTGGATTACGAACAGCACGACGACGATCGTGTCGCTGTGTTGCTCCAGCCACGCGGCGATGTCGGTCACCTGCGTGGCGATCCAGAGGCCGACGGCAACGAGGAAGAACGTTTTCGTGCCGCGGAGGAACTCGGCGACGTAGTCGTCGAACTCGTTGGCGGAGCGCTCGGCGCGCTTGCAGAAGCGGCGGATCAGGAACTGGTTGAGCAGCCGCAGCCCGACCGTCACGCCTGTCACGATGGCGAAGAAGACGCCCCAGGTCGCCAGCGTCGTGTCGAGGATCTGCCGCTGGAAGACGGCCTCGTCAAGCGCGTCGAGCACCTCCTCCTGCAGAAAGGCAGCGGCAAGCGAGTGGAAGGCGAACGCGTCAGGCATGGAGTACATCGATGGTGATCAGAGTTAAAAATGAAGCGTGCTGTGCCGCGGCGGGTTTCCCAGTCGAGCGCTGCGGCCCCGTATCTTTTCGGCTTCTTTACTCCGTTCCGTACCCGCCTGTGCTCGAAGCGCTTCCGACTTCCCCGCTCTCCCCGCGCTCTGCGTCCGTCGAACGCGCCACCGCCGAGACGCGCGTGTCGGTCGAGGTGCACCTGGACCCCGTGGGCACGCCGGCCTACGACAACGCCACCGGCGTCGGCTTTCTCGACCACATGCTCGACCTCTTCGCGCGGCACGGGCGCTTCGGCCTCACCGTCCGTTGCGACGGCGACCTCCACGTAGACGACCACCACACCGTCGAAGACGTCGGCATCGCACTTGGTCAAGCGTTCGTGCAGGCGCTTGGCGACAAGGCCTACATCGCGCGCTACGGCCAGGCCACTGTGCCGATGGACGAGGCGCTCGCCCGCGGCGTCGTGGACCTCTCGGGCCGCTTCTACCTCGTCTTCGACGCAAGTTTCGACCGCGAGCGCGTGGGCGATCTCTCGACGGAGATGGTGCGGCACTTCTGGTACAGCTTCGCCGAGCAGGCGCGGTGCAACCTTCACCTCGCGGTGCTCTATGGCGGCAACGACCACCACCGCATCGAGGCGCTCTTCAAGGCGGCGGCCCGGGCGCTGCGCCAGGCCGTCGCTCGCGACCCGCATGGCGATCGCCTTCCGAGCACGAAGGAAGCCCTGTAGGAGCCGACCATGACCTTGTCGTTTACGCCTCGCGCTGCGCTCGTCAGCTTTGCACTGGCGACGGTCGTCATTCTCGCCGTGGCGATCAGCGTGGGGCCGCGCGTGGCAGCGTTCGTGCAACCGGACGCGCTGGCATGGGGGGTGCTGCTCGACCTCGTCGTGCTCGTGCCGGGGCTGTTCTACGTGCTCGTGGCCAAGCCGCGTGGGTGGTCAGCGGCGAGCATACTCCTGGTGGCGTTGGGCTGCGCATGGCTCGCCGGGACGATTCTCCCTGAAGCCCACGCCGCGCCCGTGCGGTGGGTGTACCTCGCTGTTCCGCTCCTCGAAGTTGGCGTGCTTGCGCTCGTGCTCGTGCGGGTCGGCCGCGTGGTGCGCGCGGTGCGCGCAAGCGAGGCAGACGATGTACTGGCGCGGCTGCGCACCGGACTCGGAGCGGCGATTCCTGGCCCCGCAGCGGAGGCGCTCGCCTACGAGCTCGCCGTGCTGTGCTATGCCTTCGGTCCGGCGGCTCCGCTCCCCCAGGCATCGAGCGAAGTCGAGCGCTTCACCAGCCACCGGACGAGCAGCTATCGGTTCGTGCTCGTGGCGGGCCTGATCGGTGGTACGCTCGAACTAGTGGGCGTTCATGTACTCCTCACCCACATAGCGCCGGGGTGGGCCTGGCTGCATCTCGTCGTCTCGGCCTACGCGCTCGTCTGGCTCCTCGGCGACTTCCGCGCCCTGCGCCAGCGCCCAGCGACGCTTCACGAGGGCGAAACAGGCGCGCTGCTCTGCGTTCGGCTTGGGCTACGGTGGCGCGTGGATGTGCCCCTCGACCAGATCGGCGAGCTCCGGCGCATCACTCGCCCAGAGGCGCTCAAGAACGTTCAGGGCTACCTCAACCTCGGCGGCCTCGATGCACCACAGCGGCTGCTCGTGCTCCGCGTCCCGGTCCAGGCGGTGGGTCCGTACGGTATGCGCAAAACCGTGACGGTCGTGGGCCTTCGCGTGGACGAGCCTGACGCCTTCACCGAAGCGCTGCAGCAGCGCCTCGCCGGGTTGCGCTAGGCCTCGAGTATCGTCGCTGGGTCGAGGCCGTCGAGGAGATCGCGGAGCGTGTCGTAGCCGAGCTGCGCACGAGCTTCGTTCCATGGCACGTAGGCAACCTGCTCGATGCCCTCGCGCTCCTCAGGGACGAACGCGGTTTGCGGGGTCGTCATCCAATACCAGTGGGTCGTCTTCACCCGGTAGCGTCCCTTCTCGGCGTAGCCGTGCATCGTCACATCGGCGACACCAAGTGCGCGCAGCGTTTCGATGCCGACCTCTTCCTGCACTTCGCGGAGCGCGGTCTCCGCAACCGTCTCGCCGTCGTCCTGCTTGCCTTTGGGTAGGTCCCACACCCCGCGCCGGTGGATCAGCAGCACCTCCGGAGTGCCTCGATGCTTGCGGACGACCAGGCCGCCCGCTGCGACCACCTCACGCGGTGGGAGGTAGGGGACGAGGTTGAGCAGCCGGTCCGGTGGCGCTGGGACTGCCAGCGCTCCCGTCTCGTCCACCGCCAGCTCTGCCGTGTCGACAACGACGAGCCGCTTCGCCTCGGCGTGACGCTCCCGGCAGTCGGCCTTAACCTCGGCGCGCGTGCGGTAGAGCAGGGTCCCAACTGGCAGTCCCGTAGAGCAAAGTGCGTCGAGTTGGGGAGCAGAAGCGCAGGCAAAGCGGAGCATCGGCGTGGCAGGCGGTAGGGTTCGGGGCAGGAGACGGAGCGAGGTCAGAAGGTGGAGCGGCAGCATGTCGTCGTCAATGCAGGGGCGCGTTCTCGTGGACTCTTCGTCGCACAAGGCGTGCCTGGTCGGGCCTCGGCGCTGCATCTTCCGCGGCGCTCCTCCCGTATCGCGCGGCGTTTCTCATCAGCCCTACCCCATGGAAGACTTTGTAGTTGGATCTATCGCCCTCACCGTGCTGCTCGTCGCTGCGGTCACCGTAGCCGGGTTGTGGATGACCTTCGAGAAGGCGGGTTATGCTGGCTGGATGGCGCTCGTGCCCGTGCTCAACCTGTTCGTGCTGGTGCAGATCGCCGAGAAGCCGGATTGGTGGATCGTGCTCTACCTGCTGCCGCTCGTGAACGCCGTCGTGGGTGTGCTGGTCACGCAGGCCGTGGCAGAGCGCTTCGGGCGGAGCGTCCTCTTTGGGATCGGCCTCTTCCTCGCGCCGTGGCTCTGCTACCCGGTTCTCGGCTTCGGCCAGGACGGCTACATCCCCGACGCAGACCTCGACTAGGGCACGTCAACTGAGGGACTAGCGCCAATCAGTTGTCGTCGCTGACGGGTTCGTCGTCGGGCTCTTCGATCTGCTCGCTCTCGTCCTCCTCGTCGGAGCGGCGGACCCGCTTGGGCTTGTTCGCCTCCTCCTCGGCCCGAGCTGCCTCGCGAGCGGCGCGGCGGGCCTCCCAGTCGGGATACTGGACGAGGACAACGGTGCCGGTCTTCGTGGCGTCGTCGAACTCGGTCGCGTCCATGTCCAACTCGTAGCCGTCGGGGGCTTCCCAGTCGGCGAGCCCCTCGATGGAGTCGGTGACGTCCTGCACGATAAAGCCGACGAGGGCGCCGCGCAGCTCTTTGACGCCGTGCGTGACGGCCTTGCGCTCGCCGCTCTCGTCCTGGCGGTAGAACTTCACCTGCACCATTGCCTCGTAGGAACCGTCGTCGTCCCAGGCGGTCTGGTGGACGCCGGGCAGAAGGTTCCAGACGAATTTGCCCGCGAGGGCCTCGTTGAGAACAGGGGAGAGGATAGGCTTCCAGAAGCTCGACACGCGCCCGATCTCGTCCACCGAGGCGTCCATCTTGAGCTTGTACTCGGGAATGAGGTCGTCGGGACGCAGGATGCCGAACAGGCCCGAGAAGATGATACCGTTCTCGAGGAGGCGCCGCTGCGCGCCGGTGGGGAGCGCTTGGAAGTCGATGGACTTGTACATCACCCCAGGCCCGTAGCGCTCGATGGCCGACATGAGCGGGCTGTCGTAGACGTTCAGGTTGGCTCTGACGGCCGCTTCCAGCGTGGTGCCCTGCACGCCGAAGAGTTTCTGGAGCGTGTCATCGTCGGCCTCGTCGATGTGCGCGTGGAGTGCATCGATGAGCGCTCTGCGCTCGTGGTTGAGGCGCGAGAAGTAGTTGAAGGTGTCCGACGTGCGGTAGTCGAACATGTCTGGCGCGAAGGGATTGCCGCCAGACTCTTTGCCCTCCGCGCTGGGTAGGAGGATCGAAAAGCCCACCATGTAGACGAAGCTGCGGAGTGAGGAGATGAAGGAGCGTGCGTCGCCGAGCGAGCACGAGGGGGGCGCCGCTGGGGTAGTTCCAGGAGCGCTTTGGGGGAGAGGAGAGACTAGGCGCCGCGTCGGGCTCGCGCCTGCTTCATGAGCGACTCGGCCTCTTCGAGCAGGGCCTCGGCCTGCTTCTGGGCGTCGGCGACGAGTGCCTGGCTCGATTGGCGCGCGTCACGCTCGGTGGCCTCCGCGTCCATGCGGTCGAGCCAGCCTGCAACGCCCTGCGCCCAGGAATCGAGCATGAACGCGAAACGGCGGCGTGAGATGGCGCCTTTGTCTGGTGCGAGCAGCAGGCCGAGCCCGAATCCGATCGCGCCGCCAATCAGCGTGCCAACGACCGCCCCGCGCACGGACGACCCGAGCGAGGACGAACCAGGAGGGGTGGGAGGGAGATCGTTCATCGAAGGGGCGGCATCAAAGGGGGAGCAGGGACCCTCTCAAGATACGGCGCGCATGGCTGATACGACCTGTGGGACGCGTGCACGCAGAAACGCTGCGCCGACCCGACGGTCAACGCAGCGGTCGAACAGAGCGACGAGGGAAGAGCCGCGCTACTTCTTCTTCTTGTGGCGATTCTTCCGGAGACGCTTCTTGCGCTTGTGGGTAGCAATCTTGTGGCGCTTGCGCTTGCGGCCGCTGGGCATAGCAATGGGGGGCTGGCGACGGAAGGTTTCGGCGAAACACGAAATCTCGCCGGGCAAAGGTCTCGAAGATACGCGCGCACCGACGCACGACTCTTTAAGAATGGCCTAGTGGCACGTGTTTTCCTCACTTCTGATCCACTCTGGACGAGGTCTACGTTGGGTCTTCACTGAATTGGCCTCCGTCCCGGGAGGCGGGGTGCGTCCCTCATGGCTGGACAGCGGTGTCTAGCTAAGTGCACAGCTTCCCATCGCACACCTGCGAAAATGCCCCCAATCGGGGGGTAGAGGCTTTGGCATACGCCTTGACATAGAAACGGCAAGCAACTTCGGTAGTGCCTCCTGATTCTCTGAAGAAGCAACTTGCTGACGACTCGTCTCGGCGAGTCCCAGCGAAGCCGGGCGGACGTGTATGGGTGAGCACGTCCGCCCGGCCTTTTTTATGGGTACGCGGTTTTTCGCCGAGCTTGTTCTGGGGACGCCCCCGTAGTGTTTGGTTTTGCCCTGCGCGGTGGCCGTCGTCGCGGTATTGTTGGGGTCTAGGTCCTCTCTGTTGATCGCTCGCTTCACAATGCGCTTCGCTGTTCTTGTTTGCGTGCTGCTCAGCCTCGTTAGTGGCTGTGCGCCCTCTGTCTCGCCACTCTACCGCGACTTTGCGGCATCCTCTGTACTGGATGCCGCCTCAAATGGGGCAACCGTGCCTGCGGAAGAGGCTCTGCCAAGCACGGACTCACCGGTGCTGATTGAGGTCGCCTCCCGTGCGCTTGAGCGGGCAGAGTGGACGCTGGCCCCGGCTCCGTACGAGGCTACGACGCTGCGCACGGAGGCGCGTACCGTGAGCAATCTGGGGCTCTACCGCACGGAGGTGACGCTCGAAGTGGTGCCCCTCTCGGCGGGATTCGTCCGCGTGCACGTGCACCCCTATCGTCACTATCTCGTGGGAGGGCGCTCGAAGCTGCCGTACCTCAATCCGGGCTTGAGGCGTGCGCTGCTTCCTGCGTTAGAAGAGGCGTTTGAAGCCGAGGGGTTGCAGATGCTGGGCACCGCGCGCAAGCGAGACAAGACTGGTTCCTAACGCATTTAGGAACCTCGGTTCGTGTAGGTGGTTCATGATGAGCTGCGCCTTTGCACAGGCCGCTCTTTCACATATTGGGGATGACACGGTTTCGACGGGTAGGTAGTCGCAGCAGGCTGCGTGCCGGGTGGTGCTCAACACGCCCGCAACCCACGTTGAGTAACCTATAAATGCGAACGATTACTCGTACGCGATGGCGGCGTAACACGCCTCCATCTGTCTCTTGGTCTGCTCGTTCATTGGTAGGCCTCTGAGGCATCAACCTTAGATGAACTAGCCCGGATCGCGCCCGCTGAGCGTGAAGGGCGAACCTCAATCAGCATGCGCCGTGACGGAGGTTGGCTCGCTGGCCATACCGACGCGGCAAAGATCCTAACCAGCAAGCTACGCATGTAGACGCCTGGTCTGTAGACCTATTCGGACCCGGGTTCGACTCCCGGCATCTCCACACAAAAGCGCCCTATTTTGCTCCAAGTGGCTGAAATAGGGCGCTTTTTGTTTACGAGCTACCGGAAACACTGCCGGTTTTTTCGTTTATTCCGGCCGGTTCCTCTACTCTCAGCCACTACCCTCCCTCTCGCCGAGGTGTTCCTCGCCGTGCTGCACGACCCGCGTGTGGCGCAGGCGCTCCACCTCGCCGCGCGCCGCGCTCTTGCGTGCGCGCTTCGAAGCACTCCGCGCCGAGAGCCTCAGCGTGAACGAGACGGTCGAGCAGTTGCTTGGCCCGCACTACGACGCAGCAGGCCAGCCCTACTACCTGAGCGACGAGCGCGTCCGTGCGACCGTCTACCGGAAGCGTGGGTAATCGAGGGAGCGTCCTCGGCTGGACGGCCTCCCGCCTAGGCTCCCGAGTTCAAAGCGTAATGAGCGTACACGGTGGGGCAGGCGGCATCCGTCTGAAGTTTCGCCCGTTCAGTGTAACGAGTTCGTCGGCCTGCGTCTTGTCAGCGGCCCGCACGTGGAGTGCATCGTAGATAGCTCCGCTCGTCAGCGCCAGGGTGGTCATCCGGTCGAGCACGGCTTCGTAACCCGAAGCATCGAGCGGAATGATCTCAGCCAAGCCCAGCACATTTGCTTCGAGTAGTTGCCTCGCATCCGCAGGGTTGATGCGGGGCGATACCGGCAGTGCCTGCCGTCAGGGTGGCGTACGTCTCGGCAAGCGCATGGGCTGCAACCAGGAGGTGACGCGAGCCTCCGTGGGCCTCCGAGAGGTAGGGTAAGGCGTCCGCGTGGCGCGGAAGGCCTTGCACCAGGGCCGCGACTAGGACCGCGACCAGGACCGAGGTGTCGACCATAGTGCGCGGCGGCTTAGGACGCTCGCTCATCCGTTTGAGGCCATATCGTCCTGGTCGAGCCCAGCCAGGTGCGAGACTCTTCTGTCCCTCTGCGCTTGGATGAATGCGTTGAGGTCGTGTGCCTCCGCACCCACCTTCCCTCGGAAGACCAATAGGTCCCCTTCGTAGACGAGCCCCATTTCTGCTCGGTCAGGCCGGAGTTCAAGGGCCGGACCGTCGCCTTCGCCACGCACGTCGAGGTCGAACTCGGTACCCGGCGTGAGGCCGAGCCTTTCTCGGAGCTGCTTCGGGATGAGAATGCGGCCGAACTTGTCGATGGTCACCGTCATGCGTGTTTTCGAAGCAGTGAGTGGAGAGCGCGTGTCGGATTCGTCAAACGCGAACCTCTATTGCCAATGATTGTTGCGCGTTGCCAATCGTTGATGGGGTGGGACCAGGCTAGCATTGCCCCAAACAGCCTCGCGATCTGGAGTACCCCGTAGTTTGCAGCGAGTAGTTGGGCAGAGCGCTACCACCAGCGCCCCTGAGCGCGACCTCACGCTCAGAGACATCTGAGCGCGCATTTTGTGCCGCTCATACAAGCGCCTCTAGATAGGGCCGCATCACCGTCGTCACGCGGCAGACTGCTGCATAGTGCCAGAGCGCCTCCGCGTCGAAGCCGTCGCTGCGGCGGTAGTCTTTGAGCGCCTCAATGGCCACGTCGAGTCCTACCCGGCGGCGGAATTTGAAGCAGTCTGCGACCGTCTTTGCCGCGCCAAATACCGGTACCACCATACCCTCCACGTCGAGCTTCTCGATGCCTTCTGTAAACGAGGGGCCCGACATGTAGACGATGCGGAGCGGGAGCGCCTCCGGGTCCAGCCGCCGGGCCTTGTTCTCGATGGCGATCCACACGTCGAACGGGTCCTGTGTGGTGAGGTCGTGGACGCGAAGCGCCGACAGCAGACAGATCACCCCATGTGGGACCCGCCTAGACGCCTCCGCGAGCGTGTGGTGTTCCGTGACGTTGGCATCAGCGAGCACGTAGAGGCCTCGCCCGACTCGCTCCAGGAGCCCACGGCGGTGGAGGCGTGCCAGCGTCTGGCGCGGAATGTCGAGCGGGGCGAGGTCTTTCGAGCGAATGACGCCCCACGAACGAGCGAGACGGAGAAGGCGGTCTGCGTGCGTCACAACACGTCGGTAGATAGACGTAGGTACCGACATAATGTGATAACGATATGGTCCGGAGGCCTGGTCGGTGTCACGTGTTTCTACTCCAGCCCTGACGTTTCGGGGCCTGGAGCCAACGCGCCCGTCCGTGAACGGCCCCGCGCAGGATGCCGATGGAGCCAGCCATATCGAACTGCTCTAGGTCACGGTGTAGAGCGCATCGAGCGCTACGTGGACAGCAACGCCAGCGTCGACTTGGGCTTGCGCCTGGGGTGCCAAGCCGCCCGCTGTGAACAGCACCGGGGTTGTCGTCTTGACACCGCCTGCCTCCTGCGCCACGAGACGGCCCCGACGGATGAGCCGGTCGAGGTCGCGCGCGTCCGCCGTGCCCCACTTGCACTCGCCCACGAGCAGGCCGCCCGCGCCGTCGAGCGCAACGACGTCGACCTCCTCGCTCGCGTCGGAGCTCCACCAGCGCCCCACCTGCACAGGCCGAAACGATAGCGCCGGGTGCGGCTCGCGGGCCGTCCGCGCTACGAACTGCCGGCAGGCCTCCTCAAATACGTGCGCCGTGTGGGCTACGTCCAGGCGCGGGGCCACGAGGCGCTCCCACAGTACCTCCGGATCCGTCAGCGCCGAGAGCCCTCGGCCACGGATGTCCGCCACGAAGCGGTGCCAGAACACCAGGTACGGGTCCGCAAGCTGGTACAGCATCCGCTTCGGGCTCGGGTTCGGATAGGCCGTCAGCGGTGCCACGCGCTCGACGACCTCCATCTCCAGGAGCCAGTCGAGCGGGCGGGCGAGGGCGCTCGTCTGCTTGCCCACGCGGCTCGCGATGCGGCTCCAGCGTCGCTCCCCGCTCGTGATAGCTTCCACCACTGAGTAATGGACCGACGCGTCCGCCAAGAACGCATCGAACGTGTGCGCCGCCTCATCGTGGAGACGGCCCGACGGGTCGAGGAGGTGACGAGCCGCATTCGCTGCCAGCGAGCGGTCTGGATCCACGAGCGCGAGATGGCCTGGCAGACCGCCGAAGACCGCGTAGAGGCGGAGGCGGTCGCGGGGCGACCAGGTCGGGACGAAGCGCGCCGCGTCGCGGTAGTCGAACGGATGGACGTCCAGACGCGCGGTGCGGCGGCCATAGAGCGGCTGGTCTGGCCCCACGAGGCGCTTCATCGCCGAGACATGGCTGCCCGAGAGGACGACGGTGAGCTGCGTCCCCGGAGCCTCGTGGTCCCACCACGCCTGCAGGATCGACGGCAGCGCCGGGGCCGCGTCCGCGAGGTAGGGAAACTCATCCAGGGCGAGCAGGAACGGCGCTCCTTCCGCGCGCTCCGCGACATAGCCCAGCAGCGCCTCCCAGTCCGGTAGGGCCGCGCGGCGGAGGGCCGCATCGTCGAAGCGCTCGGCCAGGACGCGCGAGAGGGCCAGGAGCTGCTCGCGCTCAGTTCGGCGCGTAGCCTGGTAGTAGGCCCCGCCGACCGCCTCCGCGAAGCGGGTCAGCAGAAAGCTCTTACCCGCACGTCGGCGACCCATCATCAGCACCAGCCCCGGGCCAGGAGCGGCGTGCGCCTCCTCCAGGCGGCTCCAGAGCGCCTCGCGGTCGAAGAGGTCGGCAGGACGAGTCGGGGTAGCCATGTGCGATCAGGAGGCGAGGATTTCCGGCAGGGCCAAGATACTCCAATCTGTGTTACTAACAGATATGGGAGTAACAATATCTAGCGTGTCGCAACTATCAACGGTGGAGCAGTGACAGCGCGCTGAGTAGAAGGTCGCGGGTTCGACCTGGACGCGCGGGGCGCACGCTGCGAGGTTAGGTGCAGTCCCTTCAACCCAGCCCCAACCTCCCATGGCCATCCTCGAACGCGGCATCCTCGGTAGTGGCACGGGCGCTGTCGGTACCGTCGTCATGAGCCGCTGGCGTGGCAAGGGCGTCATCTGGCCATCTCAGCCTGGGGATACGGGTCGAATGTGTCCTCGTCGTCGTAGGCCGACGGGAGCGAGGCCGACGGGAGCGAGCCGTTCACGTAGCGCTCCTCCAGCGACCGGGCACCCGGCGCATAGCCGTCACGCGGGACCAGCACCACATCGGCCGTGCTGGCAGCCTCCGAGGTACGCGGCGGTGCCGGCGTGTAGCCTACGTCGTCCCGGTCGAGATTGGGTTCGTCCGTGACCCTCAGTCGACGCCGAGCAGCTTGTGGGTCTGGACCGAGACGCGCCAGAACGGGCGCTCCTGAGCCAGGGCAACGGCGAGGCGCGTTGCTTCGGCGCGGCGCGGGCCGTCCTCGGGCTGGAGCCAGCCGTAGCGCCGCGGGCGGCCCGCGACGGTGTGCGGGCGCAGCCGTTCGGCGAACGCCGCGTAGGCATCGGGGTGGTAGTCCGGCACCACCAGCTTCAGCTCGTCCATCCACTCCAGCGCGAGTTGGTCTGCGGGTAGCTTCGGGCTGCATACGATCCAGTCCGGCGGTACGAGATCGCCCTCCGGCGTCGAGAAGGCCCGGGCCAGTGGGACGGTCCCGTTCGTCTCCGTCGCCACCTCAAAGCTGGCGTTGTGCAGCGCCTGCACCAGCGCCGCGTCTGCCTGCAGGAGCGGCTCACCGCCGGTCAACACCACGAAGCGCACGGGGTCCTCGGCGTTCGCGTCCGCCGCCTGGCAGACCTCCGCCACGAGGTCGTCGGCGGAGAGCTTCACGCTGCCGCGCTTGCGGAAGTCGGTATCACACCAGAGCGGGCACGCCGCGCCCGTGCGCGCTGCGTCGCGGTCGCGGTCGGCCTTCTCGCCCGACCACATGTTGCAGCCGGCCAACCGCACAAACACGGCCGCGCGCCCGGCCCACACGCCCTCGCCCTGGAGGGTGCGCCAGACGGCCTTCGTCGCATAGCGCTTGACGCCGCCCAGGCGGGGCGAGTCGGTTCGGCGCTGCGCCAAGCCTTGCTCGTTCGTGAAGCCATGCTCGGGTGCGAGGGGCTGGGTCGCTGTGCTCATACCCATCCGTTGGCTTTCGCCTCGGCATAGCCTGTGGCCCGCAGTTCCGACGCGGGGTTGTCGAGGCGCCCGTAGCCCCACTCGTGCAGCGTCGAGCGGTCGCCGTTGTAGTCGGTGTGGCTCATCGTCCGGACCGCCTCTAGCACATCGACGCCGTCGACGAGGCCGAGGTCGCGAGCGAGCTTCCACGTCTCCGCTTTGGTGAGGTACATTAGCGGCGTGTGGACGCGCAGGTCCCGGTCGAGCGCGAGTGTCATCGTTGTCTGGAGGCTGTCCACGAAGACGCGGCGGCAGTCCGGATACCCTGAGTAATCGGTCTGGCACATGCCGCCGACGAGGTCGGTGATGCCGCGCGTGTAGGCAAACGACGCCGCCACCGTGAGGAACACGGCGTTGCGCCCCGGCACGAACGAGGCCGGAAGGTCGGGCGCGAGGTCGTGGGCCGCGCTGACGTCCTTCTCGTGCTCGGTGAGGGCGCTGCCGGAGAGGAGCCCCGTGATGTCGAGCACCGTCAGCGGCACGCCCGCCGTGTCGGCGATTGCCTGGGCTTGTTCGAGCTCGACGGCGTGCTTCTGGCCGTAGCGAAACGCGACCGCATGAACCTCGTCGAAGCCGCCAAAATCGGGGTGAAGGGCCCAGAAGAGGCAGGTCGTCGAGTCCTGGCCGCCCGAAAAGAGGACGAGCGCGCGGCGCGGTTGACGGGGGCGAGGCGTGCTTGAAGGAGGCGCTTCCATGAGAGCGCGGCGTGGCGAAATCAGAAAAAGACAGCGAGCGAGGTGGTACACGCACGTCGCCGCTTGGTTGTGGCGAGAGTCGGGTGAAAGCGCGAGCGTTCGTCGAAGAGTGCCCTCATCGGGACCTCGGCAAGCGAGCGCCCAGCGGCTCCGGTATGTTGGGCGCACCCCCCTTCGGTCCCGCAGCATCCCTTTCTTTGCCTCCTCTTCTTTGCCTCCTCGCTCCCCATGATCTCTCTCGGCATCACTGGCGGCATTGGCAGCGGCAAGTCGGCGGCAGTGGCGCGGCTGGCAGCGAAGCCGGGCGTGCGCACGCTTTTGGCCGACGGCCTCGCCAAGCGGCTCATGCAAGAGGACGCTGCGCTGCGGGCCGACCTCATCGCGGCGTTTGGGCCGCAGACCTACGACGCAGACGGTCGCCTCAACCGGGCCTGGCTTGCCCAGCAGGTCTTCGGCGACGACACCCGGCTGGCCCAACTCAACGCGCTGGTGCACCCGCGCGTTCGCGCGGCCTTTCTCGACGCCCGGGCCGAGGCCGAAGCGGACGGCGTGCGGCTGTACGTCTACGAGGCGGCGCTCCTCTTCGAAACCGATGCCGGACAGCACCTCGATGCTGTTGCGGTCGTGGACGCCCCGGCGGAAACCCGGATAGCGCGAGTGCTCGCGCGCGACGGCGTGACGCGGGCGCAGGTCGAGGCGCGGATGCAGCACCAGCTTGCTCCTGAGACCCTGCGGGCGCGCGCTGACTACGTGCTCCACAACGGCGGCACGCTCGATGCTCTCCACGCCCAGGTGGACGCGCTCTACGCCCGCCTCCTCGACGCAGCCACCACTGAGGAGGGGCGTGAGGATGCAGCCGTGTGAACGAGAACAGCTGCGTTCACACGGCTCACCCAGGTCAGGCGCGGCCCACCGTAGTGCCACCGAGTGCGCCGAGCCGCAACTCTGCGGCAAGCTGCTCGAAGGAGAAAGGCTTCGTGATGAAGCCGTCCATCCCTGCGTCCATGCAGCGGCGACGCTCCTCGGCGAGGGCGTGCGCCGTGAGCGCAATGATGCGGGGCTGGTGGTCGGGCGCAATCTGCGTGCGGATGCGACGCGTCGCCTCGACGCCGTCCAGCCGCGGCATCTGGACGTCCATGAGCACGACATCGAACACGTGCTGCTCGACCTGCTCCACGGCCTCGATGCCATCGTTGGCGACGACCACGTCCACGCCGAGCATCTGTAGCATGTTGAGGACTACGAACTGGTTGTCGGGCTGGTCCTCCGCCACCAGGACGCGTAGGCGAGGCGGGCTGGCGTCCGGAGCTGGCGCGTTCGTGACGGCTTGGAAAGACGGGGCATTGGTGCGCATGCGCTGGCGTTCGAGGGCCTGCACGAGGCGCTCGTAGAGCACGCGCCAGTCGAGTGGCTTGAGCAGCACCGCGTCCACCAGGCCCGGCGCGTGGACGCGCTCCAGCGCTGAGCTCACCACCACGAGGGGGAGCGCCCCGCCGGTCGGCGTCGTGCGGATCACGCGTGCGAGGTCGAGGCCCGTCGTCCCTGGCAGCATCATGTCCAGGACGCCGATGTCGAAGGCGTAGCCGTCCAGGAGCAGGCGCAGCGCCTCGTCGGAGTTGGTGACCGCAAAGACCTTCATGCCCCACTGTTCGAGGTGCTCGGCGAGGATAGCGCGGCTCTCGTCCTCGTCGTCCACGAGCAGCACCGTGTGGCCCGCGAGCGGCGTCTGGGACGCGCCAACCACCACACGGCGGGTCGTGTAGGCAGGGCGCAGCGGGATATTGAGCGTGAACGTGGAGCCGACGTCAGGCGTGCTCGCTACCTGGATGGTGCCGTGCATGAGCGTGGCGAGGCGGCCCGAGATGGCCAGCCCAAGCCCCGTCCCGCCAAAGCGGCGCGTCGTTGAGAGGTCCGCCTGGGTGAAGGCTTTGAAGATGCGCGCCTGCACGTCGGCGTCCATGCCGATGCCGGTGTCGCGGACGTGGATCAGCAGGCGGGTGTCGGGGCCGTCGTCCTCCGTGGTGACTTCTACCTCGACGCGGCCTTCCTCGGTGAACTTGATCGCGTTGCCGACGAGGTTGATGAGCACCTGCTGGAAGCGCCGCTCGTCGCCAACGAGGCGCGAGGGGACGGTGTCGTCCAGGTCGTAGGCGAGGTCGAGCTGCTTGCCCGCGGCCTGCGGCGCGAGGGCTTCGAGCACGCCGCGGACGACGGGTTCGAGCGCGAAGGGCTCCTGGGCCAGCTGCATCTCGCCCGCTTCGATCTTCGAGAAGTCGAGTAGGTCCTCGATGAGCCCGAGCAGGTGCTCGCCGGAGCGCATGATGCGGTCCACATAGCCGTGCTGCTGCGGCGTGAGCTCCGTCATGCCCAGCAACTCGGCGAAGCCGATCACGCTGTTCATCGGCGTGCGGATCTCGTGGCTCATGGCTGCCAGGAAGGCGCTCTTGGCGCGGTTGGCCGCCTGGGCGCGGTCGCGGGCGTCGAGCAGGATGCGCTCGGCCTCGCGCTGCTCCACGAGCACCCCAATCCACTGCGCCAGCATCTGCACGAGGTCCCGGTCGGCCTCGGAGAAACCGCCGGGGCGCGGCGTGGTCGAGGAGAAGCTGAGGGTCCCGTAGGGCCGGTTCCCGACCGAGACCGTGATGCCGATGAAAGCTTCAAGGCCGAACTTGGCATAACACGCCGCCTCCCGGTGCTCCGACTCACCCATGTGCGTGATGGTGGCAACGGTGTCGTCGTTGTCCCAGACGAAACGGCCGTAGGTGTCCTGGAGCGAAAATTGAGTGCCTGGCGGGTGGGCACCGCCCTGGCGGGCGAAGCTCATGTCTACGGTGTAGAGCGCGTCGGGGTCACCTGGTACCCCTTCGACCCGGCTGACGAGGCTATAGTCGAGGCCGAGCATGCGGGTGGTCTCGGCGAGCGCGTAGCGGATGTGGTCGTCGTAGGGCAGGCCGTCGCGGGCGGCGATGTCGTAGAGCAACATTGAGCGGTCGGCGCGCTCCTGGAGGTTGCGCTCCGCCGCGGCGCGGTCGGTGATGTCGAGGCCCACGCCGAGCATGCCGTTCACGGCGCCCTCGTCGTCGAAGGTGGGCACCCCGTAGGTCTCGTAGACGAGCGGGCCGATCTCGGAGGTGTACTGCGTGGGAGCGCCCGCTAGCACTCGGTGAAGGCCATCGGCAACGGTCTCGCTCGCGGCGTAGAGATCGAACACGTTCTGCCCCTCGATCTCACCAGGCGTCATGCCGAGCTTGGTGAGGCCGCTGCCGTCGGAGAGCGTGACGACCCCCTCGGCGTCCGTGGCGAAGAGCACCATCGGGATGTTGTCGAGGACGGTGCGGAGGCGGCGCTGGCTGGTTTCGAGCGCGGTGCGCGTCTGCACTTGCTCGGTCACGTCGCGGCCCTCTGAAATGAGCATGACGACGTCGCCGTGCTCGTCCAGGACGGGCTTGATCGAGAAGTCGATGACGGCCGTGTGGCCTTCGGTGCCGAGAACCTCGGCGTTGTAGCGGACGAACTCGCCCTGCGCGGCGCGGGCGATCTGGTCCCGCAGATAAGACTGCGTCTCCTCAGAGACGGTCCACCAGTGGCACTCCCAGAACGGCTTCCCGACCACGTCCTCGGGGTTCAGGTCTGCGAAGGCTAGCGCAGTTGTGTTCGCCTCCAGCAGCGTCCCATCAGGTTTCATCAGCCCGATGAACTGGAACATCGAATGGAAGATCGCCTCGAAACGCTGTTCGCTCTCGCGGCGGGCCTGCGCAAGCTCGACCTCATCGGTGATGACCTCGGTGTACATGACCAGGCCGCCGATCTCGCCTTCGACATCGGTCCAGGGGCGGACCTCCCACCGGACCCAGTCGATCCGTCCGTCGGCGCGCACGAAGGCCTCGCCGTCGTTGCTTTCCACGGCCCCCGCGAGGCATCGCTGGTGGACGGCCTTCCACGCATCAGGGGTTTCGGGAAACACCTCGTAGTGGCTGCGCCCAAGTACGTCGGGCTCGTCGAGGCGGTAGTCGCGGATCCAGCGGTGGCTCACGGCAAGGTAGCGCATTTCGCGGTCCACCATGGCCACCGGGTTGGGCATGTGCTCCACGAAAGCGCGCAGGCGCTCCTGCGTAGCCTCCATGTCGAGCAGAGCGAGCGTCTCGCTCGTCTGGTCGTCGATTACGTAGGTGAAGCGCGGGACGCCCGCCTCGCTCTCGCCGACGTAGCTCACCGTGGCTACGAGGTAGCGCGTGCCGATGGGGCTAGCCTGCTCGTAGCTGAAGCGGATGGGCTCGTTCGTGTCTCGGGCCTCCTCATAGTGCCGAGAAAACAATTCCACGACGCCCGTGGGGTCGTCGTCCTCGGGGAAGAATCGGCCAGCCAGGTCGGGGCCGTTCGTGTCGCTGATGCGGTCGGTGGCCTCGTTGCCGATGAGGTGGAGGACGCCGTCGGGGCGGAGCTCCACAAGCCCCATGCTCACCGGGGCGTGGTCGAAGAGCTGGCGCAGGGCAGCGGCGCCGAGAGGCGTTGGGGTAGCCATGAGGAGGGGCGGCTGTGCGCGGCGACGTACGTCGTGATTTCCTTGTGCCGTGGTCTTCCGGTGTCCTCTCGGCGTCGCGCGATATGTGATAGGCCTTAGAGCAGCCGAGACGGTGTGTAACTCAACTGCTGGGCTGCAAAGGTACAGGATTGGCGAGCCTGTTGCAAAAGATAGGAGGTGGATGTAGACCCTAGATAAACCTAGGAGAAACCCCCAAATTCAAGGCTCTGTGCAGGATTTGGCTGATCTATTTTGGGATTCGCTCGCCTAGGCAGGATTGAAAGGCCCTCGTTCAGAGATAGACCATAACGACTTCTTCTCGATCTACCCTGACGAGTCCTGGCCCACCCCCTTTAATGGGTCGCACATACTTCTTCTCGGTCACGATTACCGGTACGAGGCTGCCCCCCCGGGCGTCGCTGTACTGCGCCGCGAGCGCCGCCGCCGCCTCGATGACGGGTGCCCCTGGCCGGTCGTCGCGCCCGCGCACCCGCACGACCACGTGAGAGCCGGGGACGCCTCGCGCGTGCAGCCACAGGTCGAAGGGGCGCGCGTGCCGGGTCGTGAGTTCGGCGTTGGACTTGGCGTTTTTGCCGACCCACGCCTCGTAGCCGCCGGGCAGCGGAAAGCGCCGGTAGGGCAGCCGCTCTTCGCCGACGGCCTCGCGGCCGGTGAACGGTTCGAGGTCGGTCTTGCGGTCTTTGAGAAAGCGTTCGAGGTCAGCGACGCGTTCCTGGCTGCGCAGGTCAGCGAGGAGCGATGCAGCCTCTTCGGCTTCGTCCTGGACGTGCTGCCAGCGGTCCTCGGCGTGGGCGCGCGCCTGCCGGGTGCGGCGAGCCCGGTCGTAGTAGCGCTGCGCGTTCTCGATGCCGGTCCGCGCTGGGTCGAGCGGGATCGTGACAGGCGCGCCGTCGGTGAGGAGGTCGGGGAGCACGATCTCCTCGTGACCAGGGGCGAGGTGCGTGGCCTGTGCCATGAGCAGGTGGCCGAAGGCCTCGTGGCGGTCGGCGCGGCTCGGCGCGGCGAGTTCGTCGAGCATAGCCTCGGCGCTCCGGGCACGGCGCTCGTAGGCGGCCACGAGTGCTTTCTCGACAGGATTGAAGAGCGTACGGAAGCGCCGCTGCCCGAGCCGCCGCCGGACGTAGACGCGCAGCGCTCGGTCGATCGTGTCGAATGCCTCAGCGCGATAGGTGTCGGCGCGATGGGTGCCAGCGCGATGGACGAGATGCTGCATCGGGACGAGCGAGAACGCCGTGGCCTCATCGCGAGCGTCGTTCGTCGTCCAGTAGACGTGCGGCGCGAGGGCGTCGCCGTGCAGTTCGCTGTCGAGGGCGCGGGCCGCCTCGAAGAGCGCACGGCGGTCAGCCTCGTCGAGCGTGTCGGGCGCAGCGTCCGCGTCGAGCCCGGCGCGGTGCGTGGCCTCGGCGGCGAGCAGCGCGCCAAAGAGCGGCATCGTGCGGGCGAGCGCCGACGACACGGTCTTGCGCTGCGTCGTCCAGCGTGCCTCGAAGGCGTCGAACGTGGCGACTGCCGGAGCCGGGCGCGGCGATGGGGCCGCCGTGCTGCGTAGTGCGTCGTCGCGCAGAAAGGCGGTGCGAACGGTCGGCGCATCCTCGCCCGCCTCGTCTCCGTCGATCCAGAGCACGTTGGGGCGCGGGCCGAAGAGCAGTACCGCCAAGCGCGTCCCATCGTCGAGGTCGAAGTAGAGAAACCGGTCGCGCTCGGCGACGCGCACGCCGGTCACGATGCGGCCGAGTGCGTCTTCGAAGAGCGTGACGCTATTGCGGCGAGCGCGGTGAGTACCCCCCGAGCGAAACGCCCCGCGCTCCGCGCCGAGCAGCAGGTGCAGCGTCCAGGCGTCGGCATCCTCCGCCTCCTCAGGAGCGATCACCAGCGTCAGTTCGGCGCGGTTCTGCGAGTAGGCGTCGAGGAGCCGAGCGCCTGCGAGGTCGCCGTTCCAGAGGCGCGCCAGCGCTCGAAGCGTGTAGTAGCTAGTCGTCACGTGTCGTCCGGTCGTAGTCCGTGAGGGAGCCGTCTCCAACCACCGACCCGTGAATTAGATCAACCGCACCGCGATACCGCCGCACCGCGACAGCGCCGCACCGCGATACCGCATCACGGCACCTCGCGCTCGACGCAGCGGTAGACCCGGTCGGCGAGGCGCTCCGCCAGGGCGACGCGGAGACGCACTTCGAGGTCGCGCTCCTCGTCGTCCAGGTACTCTTCGTCGAAGAGCCGCGGCTCGCTGCGGTCGAGGTCGAGGTCGCTCACGCGGCCCGCGTAGACGCCCGTCCGTAGTCGCGTATCCACACGCCGCTCCACCTCGCCCTCGCAAACAACGCGGCGCGAGCGGGCATCGACAACCTCGTAGACGAGCGTCGCGCTGAGGTCGAGGTCGGTCGTGACGCGGGTGTAGGTGGCGGTGCCGCCGCTGCGCCGGTCGGCGGTGCGGGTCTCGCGCTCGCGCTCCTCCTCGGCGCGCGTGAAGTCGTCGAGGCGGGTTGCTACGGCGAGGTCGGCGTCGAGGAGGCGGGCGAGCTCAGCGGAGGTGCCGCGGCGGCCGTAGCGCTCGTCGCCGCCCGAGAGTGAGCGGATGGCGCGGCGCACGTCCGGCGGGTAGGCAGCCGCGACGAAGAGCGGCGGACGGCTCCACACCTCGTCTTCGAGGCGGTCGTTGAGGGCTTCGCGGAAGTCGTTCGGCATAGCGCGGGTGGCGCGGCCCCCGCGTGTCTCCGTCGGAAAGGCCGCGATCCGGATGCTGCCTGCGTCGAGGATGGCGGTTTGCAGGTCGAGCAGGGCGCGCTGGGCGGGGGCGTAGCTGAGGGCGCGCTCGGCGCGGTCGTAGGCGGTGCGGAAGCGCCCGGCGACGAGGGCGACCTCGGCCCAGCCGCCGTAGGCGTCGGCGCGGCGGGCGTCGAGGGCGGTCTGCACCGAGGGCGACGGGGCGTAGCGTGTGGCGCGGTCGTAGGCCTCGACGGCGCGCTCGAAGTCGTCGGCCGCGTAGGCATCGTCGCCGACTTCTTGCAGCGTCGCGATGGCGGCGTCGAAGGTGGCGCGGTGGTCCTCGTCATAGGTGTCGAACACGGGCAGCCGCACGCCCACGCCCCCGGCCGCGCCGAGCAACTCGTCGGCGTCGCGGTAGACCTCGGCGGCCCCGACCGGGTCGCTGCCCTCGATGGCGGCACCGATGGCGGCGGTGTAGCCCTCCATCGCGCGCGTGCCCGCCGCCACGAGCCGCTCGCGCACAGCGGCGTTGTCCTCCTTCTCCAGCGAGTCGACGTAGCGGAACGCGGCCTCGGCATGCCGGCCCTGCGCTTCGAGCGCTTGCCCCTCGTCATACAATTCCTCGGCACTCTTGCAGCCCACGGCGAGCACGATCAGGAGCAACGAGACGACGTGTCGACGTGTGAAGGTGTGCACGTGTGAACGAGTGCGAGAGCGACGCATGGCGAATCGGGGTTGAGACGTGGCGCATCAGACAATGCGCCGAAGCTAGCCGCGAGAGCGCAGCGCGACACCGCCGCACCGCCGCACTCACCGACCCGCGGCCAGGACGGCGGCGTGGTGCGGAACAGAGCGGAGGTAGTAGCTCGCCGTGAGCGCGATCTGCTGGGCGGGCGTGAGGTCGCCGTGGCGGCCCTGGCGGGCGAGGCGATCCTGGCGGGCATGGTAGAGCGCGAGCGCGGCCGCGACGGAGATATTGTAGCTCTGGATGAAGCCGTCGATGGGGAGGACGACGTTGAGGTCGGCGAGGGCGAGGAGGTCGTCCGAGACGCCGCGCTGCTCGTTGCCCAGCACCAGGGCCGTCGGCACGGTGAAGTCAACGGTGTCGATGGGCACGGCGTCGGCGCTGAGGTGCGTCGCGGCGATGCGGTAGCCGAGTTCGCGGGCGTGCGCGGCGAAGGCGGCAGGCGTGGTCCAGCGGTAGAAGTCGAGCCAGCGGTGGGCGCCCTGGCTGACGCGCGAGGCTACCTTCGAGGGGTCGTCCAGGTCGAGGTCAGCGGCCAGGTCGGTGACGGGGGCGGCCAGTGGCGCGGCGGCGCGGGCGGCGAGGCGCTGCCCGAGCTTGTCGGCATCGCCTTCGAGCGCGACGAGGTGCGCGGCCCCGTAGCCGAGGCCCTCGGCGCTGCGGAGGACGGCGTTGAGGTTGCCCGCGTCGTGAACGCCTTCGAGCACCGGTACGACGGTGTAGGTGCGCCGCGCCACGGCCTCAGCGATGCGCGCCTTGCGCGGGTCCAAGAGCAGCGGCGCGAGCCGCGCGACGACCTCGTCGGGAGCATACGTCACGCCATCGAAGACGAAGCCGTCGGCGTAGGGCAGGGGGGCGAGGGCGGACACAGGGCGAGGGCGTGCAGGGGTGGAGAGCAAGGTAGGGACCGAAGCGTGTGCGCGTCGAGAGGCGGGCGCGCGAGAGGCGGGCGCGTCGAAGAGCCAGCGAAAGCGCGCCGATGCGGCGGCCTCGGTGCCGTCTGCGGAGCCGAGGCGGTTGACCGCCGTAGCAGAAGGCAGGATTTTCCCCTGGCTCCCCCAGCTCTCAGGTCCTCTCGTCACCCGTGTGCCCATGCGTCTCGTCCTCATCGCCGTCCTGCTCGCTGTGACCGGCTGCCTCCCCGACCAGGCTCCGTTGGAGCCCGACCCGGCAGACGCGCCCATCCTGGACAACCCGGACGCGGTGCTCGACTCGCTGGTGGCGCGTTGGGAAGCGGCCTCGGCAGACCTCAGCGGCTTCGCGCTGGCAACGGAGAAGGCCGTCGTGGAGTACGCGCAGCGCTCCGACGGCTCGTTCAGGATTGCCAACGCAGGCGTCCGTGCAGGCGTGGACGCGACCCAGTCCGACCCACCGCCTATCCAGTTTCTGCTGCCCGACCACCGTCAGGTGTCGGCGTTGCTGCGCGGGCGCTCCGACCTCGCCATCGACCGGAGCACGACGCCCGCCCGCTACCGCCTCATCGCTCGCCCGGACTACCTCGCCGAGGTCAGCCCCGACTCCCCGAGCGGGCCCTTCGCGGCGCCCGTCGCGGCCGACGCCGTCATTGAGGCGGGAACGTATCGCCTGCGCGAGATCCGCACCCGCAGCCCGCTGCCCGGCAGCACCGTCGACTCGGCGCTGGTCGACCTCCGCATCGCCTACAGCAACTACGAGGTCACGGACGGGTTGCCCGCCCCGCGCGCCGTCACGGTCATCGCCAGCGGGCTGAGCGCGACGTTCGACGCTGGCGAACTGATGTTCTTGCGCGCGCAGTACCAGCAGCGGCGCAGCCAGATGCAGGGGCTCATGGGCGAGGCGCGCGCCGCCGAGGAGGCCGCCGTCGAAGACCTGCGCGCGCTCATCGAAGACGGGGTCTCGACGCAGACGATGCGCGTCGATTCCGTGGCCGTGACGCAGGCAGAGGGCTAGGAGAAACGAACGGGGGCGGACACCCGGAGCGCATGGGTTGAACGGAGCTGTTGAACCGCATCCGTCCTGTTCCGTACCTCCAGCCTACTGAATGCTTTCCCTTTACCCCTTTGCCTGTCCTATGACCCTGACTGATCGTGTAGCCGTTGTGACTGGAGCCAGCCGAGGCATCGGCCTCGCCTGCGCCGAGGCGTTCCTCGACGCTGGGATGCAGGTCTACGCCCTCGCGCGCTCCACCGACGACCTCGAAGCCCACCGCGAGCGTCTCGGCGAGCGCCTGCACCCGGTCCGCTGCGACGTCACCGACGTGGCGAGCGTGGACGCCGCCTTCGCACAGATCGACGTGGAGTCCAGCCGCTGCGACGTGCTCGTCAACAACGCCGGGCTTGGCAAATTCGGCCCCGTCGACGACCTCCCGCTCGACGCGTGGAACGTGCAGATCGAGACGAACCTCAACGGGGTGTTCTACTGCACCCGCCGCGCCGTGCCGCTGATGAAGCGCCAGTTCGAGGCAACCTCGACGGACGACGCGCCCGGCTACGGAGGCCACATCATCCACATTGCCTCGGTAGCAGGGCTGGTCGGCAACCCGCAGCTTGCGGCCTACAACGCGACCAAGTTCGGCCTGCGTGGCTTCGCGGAGGCGACGATGAAGGAACTCCGCCCCCACGGTATCCGCACGACGTGCATCTACCCCGGCTCGGTGGACACGCACTTCGGCGACGTGGCCGGCATCACGATGAGCCCGAACGCGATGAAGCCGGAGGACATCGCCGCGAGCGTGCTGCACGCCGTGCAGATGCCGGTGCGTACGCTCGTCTCCGAGATCGTGCTGCGCCCGCTCCGCGTCGGGAAGTAGCCAAAGCACATCCGACTACAAAGAGCACCGGGGCTGCTCCGATGATGGAGTAGCTCCGGTGCTGTGTCTATCAGCGCTGCGTTTACCCGTGCTGTGCCTGAACGGCGGGCCGATCAGTGCACGACGGTCGCCTTGCGGACCTGCACGGTGCCGTTGGTTTCGAGGCGCGTCACGTAGGCCGCTCGGCAGCGCGCTCGCGTCGAAGGGGATGGCTTGCAGGCCCGGCGTCAGCACGGCCTCGCTGAGCGGCGTGGCGACAGCGCGGCCGAGCGCGTCGTAGATCGTGAGCGTGACCGTGGTGGCCTCAGTCACCTGGAGGCGCAGCGCCGTCTCCTGCGAGAACGGGTTTGGGGTGTTCTGGAGCAGTTCAACCTGGCGCGGCGTCACAGCGTCGCTCTCGTTGGAGACGACTGGGTTGGGGTCCACGAACGCGTCGATCCACAGGTAGACCTCGAAATCGTTGGCCAACGGCCCGATCCAGTCGTCGAGCTGGGCCCAGGAGTTGTTGAAGCGTGCCCACGTGTTGATGAGCGGCGTGTCGAGCTGCTGCGTGGCGCCGAGCGAGACCGCGGCCTTGCTGTCCTCCTTGCTGTCGTCGTCAAACGCCGTCGTGCCGTAGTTGAGCACGACGAAGAAGCCCTCCTCGACCTCGACCGGGAGGTCGAAGCGGACTTCGGTCGGGACGACGGTTTCGCCGGTCTCGTCCACGGCGATGTCCAGCACGCTGACCGTCTGGGAGGCGAGCTCGTCTTCCGGACCGGGGTCGAAGACGGGGTCGCCCTCGTCGCTAAAGATGCTGACCTCGATCTCCTCGATGTCGGCCTCGGTGCCGACGTTCGTGAACCAGAGCTGCCCGCCCGTGACGAACGTGGTGCTCAGGGTGGGCGTCTCGAAAAACGACGCGTGCTCGTGGAAGCTGAGCGCGTTGGTGCCTAGGATCCAGCCGTCGCCCGTATTGTTGTCGGGGTCGTCGCCCTCACCGCCGAAGAAGTAGCTAATGAGGCCGAACGTGTCATCGTCCTTGTCGAAGTTCTCCAGGAGGACCTCTTGGACGGGGGCACTGAGGTCAGGGGCCGGGGCCGGGACGGCTTGGGGAAGAGCCGCGGAGACGGCCTACTGGATGAGAGCGACGGGCGCGGTAGCGAGCGTGAGCAGGCCAACGGCTCCGAGGAGTGACAGTCGATGCATAACGAGACGAGGTGGTAGGATAGAAGAGACGGGTGAACCATAGTACCTGAGTGGACGGCACACGACGCATTCCCCCTACCCATGTAGGGTCAGTTTGCCGCGGTGAAGCCAGCTTGCTGCGTGCGGCTTTTGCCGTGGGGTGGCCGACCGTTGAGGAGCGTCTACGCGTCGGGCTCCAGGCCACCGACGCGCTCCGCGGCGTCGCGCGTGGCGTCGTCCAGGTTGTCGAGGTCCACGTCGTCGAGGAGACCGAGGCGGCGGGCGCGCTGCGCCCATTGGCGACGAGCGAGGTGCTGCATGTCCTGCTCGGTGTCGGCCTCGTCCACGATCTCCGTGCCCAGCAGCGTCTCCACCACGTCCTCCATCGTGACGATGCCCGAGGTGCCGCCGTACTCGCCCACGACGAGCGCGATGTGGTCGCGGCCTTCGAGCAGCTTCTGGAAGAGCGTCATCAGCGGCAGCGAGTCCGGGACCGTGAGCAGGTCGCGGCGCAGCGCGGCGAGCGGGGTGTCGCCCTCATCGTCGGCGGCGCGCTGGAGGAGGTCGTCCTTGAGCACGTAGCCCGTGATGCTGTCGAGGTTACTGTCGTAGATCGGGAGGCGGGAGAACTGGAGGGGCTGCTCGGCGGCCTCGGCGGCCGTCGTGTCCTCGGTGAAGGCGACGAGCACGGTGCGCGGCGTCATCACGTCCTTGGTGCGCAGCGAGCCGAGGCGCAGCAGGTTGGTGAGGATCTGCGACTCCTGCGCCGCAAACACACCCTCCTCGACGCCGATGTTGGCCATCGCTACGAGCTCCTCGCGTGAGATCGACTGCTCCTTCTGGCCCCGCGCGATCAGCCGCGTCAGGCCCTTCGACATCCACACAAAGGGCAGCATCGGCCAGCGGAAGAGCCGCGACTGGAGCACGCTCGCGACCCCGGGGGCCAAGCTCTTCCAGTAGACCGCGCCGATGGTCTTGGGGATGATCTCGGACAAGATGAGGATGCCGAGCGTGAGGACGCCCGAGAAGAGCCCGACGGCGGACATGATCCACACCGAGGCGTCGCCGAAGACGGCGGCGGCCTGGGCACCCGCGCCCGTGGCACCGACGGTGTGCGCGAACGTGTTCAGCGTGAGAATGCCGGATAGGGGCTCGTCGACATCCTCCTTCAACTCCTTGAGGCGGGCGCTGGCGCTCGGGTTGTTTTCCTCCAGCGCGCCGATGTAGGCGGGGGTGACGCTCAGCAGGACGGCCTCCATGATGGAGCATATGAAGGAGACGCCGATGGCGATGGCGACGTAGACGAGTAGGAGCGTCATAGATCGGGGTGGTGAGCGGGGCGCACGCGGGCAAGCTACGCGCTGCGCAGGGGTTTGCACCAACGGAGGGGCTGCGCAGGGGTTCAGCCTCCGTCGCCGATCTTGCGGTCTCGTTCGTTCTGCGCCCTACCCGATGCTTCCGCCCCTCCAGCGCCGCTACGATGCCCTTGAGCGCCGCCGCCGGTCCGCGCTCACCACGCTGCGTCCGCTCGCCCCCGCTGTACGGCAGCGCAAGCCCGCGTCCGAGGCATGGTCGCTCAACGAGTTGGTGCATCACCTCGTGCTCGTGGATGAGGGCCTGGTGCGCTCGATCCGCTACTACCTCGACCGGCCGCCGTGCCAGCCCGCCGCGTCCGCGCCGTTCAAGGTGCTCGCGATGCGCGCCTTCTTCGCGCTGCCCACACGCGTGCGCATCCCCGCCCAAGTGGCGGTCATCACGCCCAGCGACACGCCCGATTTCGAGACGCTGGCGGCTGACTGGAGCGCCGCGCGTGCAGGCCTGGGGAGCATGCTGGAGGCCGTGCCAGCCGGGCGGCTGAAGGCCGTGGCGTTCAAGCACCCGCTCGGCGGGCGGATGTCGCTGCTCGACGCGGTGGCGTTCATTGGGTGGCACCAGGATCACCACCGGAGGCAGCTGCGTCGGACGCTCGCCGCCGTGACGGAGGGGGCGGCTTCGGCGGAGTAGCATCTGTGCGCAGGGCGATGAAAGCGCTTCGGGTAAACCCTAGGGAATGCTTCACATTCTCTTTATGAGATTGGTGCAACCGAGTGAGAGATGTGACGTACGGGTCGAAATGTGACTAGTCAGTCACCTTTGATACGCACTGTTCACTTGTCGGTTATGTGCCGCCGGGTCAGCAGCCCCCGCCTATTCCATGACGCCTGTCTCGCCTGCTGCTCCCGCCCGCCCGGACCAGGGCCTGTCCCGCCGCGAACGCGAGCGCCTCGCCCGCCGTGCGGCCATGCTCGACGCCGCCACCGCGCTCTTCGCTGAGAAAGGCTATGCCAGCGCGACCCTAGACGAGGTCGCCGAGCGCGCCGAGTTCGGCAAGGGCACGCTCTACAACTACTTCCCCGGCGGCAAGGAGGAACTCCTCTTCGCCGTCTTCGACGACCTCTACGACGGGCTCACCGCGCTCCTCAGCGAGCACCTCGCCGATACCAACGGGCAGCCCGTGCGTGAAGTCTACCGGAGCCTGATCGCCCGGCTGATGCAGCACTTCACGCTCAACCAGGCGGCCTTCTTCCTGCTCATCAAGGAGGTGCAGCGCATGATGATCGAAGGCGAGGAAGCGAAAGCGGTGCGGCTCATGCGCCGCCGCGACGAGATCCTCGGCATCATGGCAGGCCCGCTCGAAGCCGCGATGGAAGCCGGAACGCTCCGCCGCCTCCCCGTCGAGCCCGTCGTCCACACGATCATGGGCAACGTCAAGGGCATCCTCATGTATCTCAACCCGCCGCCCGGTTGCGAGGCTCCTGCCGAAGCACCTTGGCAGTCGATCGACGAGGTGGCCGACTTCCTGACGACGGTGCTGTTCGACGGCATGTGCGTCCACCCCGCCGCCTGAGAACGCGCTGCTCGTCACACCTCTCGCACACACGACACAGGGCTGACACCGCCAACTCCGATGTTGTCTTCGTTGCTTCCGCTGCTCCGCCTTTCTTCTCGGACCCGTTCAACGCCGATGTCCCGCCTTCCTTTGGCCGCCGTGATCACGTTCATGGCCGCCTTCCTGTTCGCGCCGCCGAGTCAGGCCCAGGACAGCCCCGCCGTTGTCTCGATCTCGCTCGACGAGGCGATGCAGATCGCCACCCAGCGCAACTACGCGCTCCTCACTGCCGCCCTCGACGTGCAGAACGCCGACGCGCAGGTGAGCGAGGCCTGGGGCCAACTCTTCCCGCAGGTCGACGCCTCGGCAGGCTACACCCGCAACCTGAAGCAGGCTGATCCCTTCGCGGGCTCATCGGCCGGCAACCTCTTCGGCGGCCTCGGCGCCATCGACTGGCTGGTGTTCAACGAGGACGCCCGGACGGACGACAACCCCGGCACCGACCCAATTGCCTTTAGCGAATTCCTCTCGCGCCAGCAGGACGGCCTCGACGCGGCCGGGATTGTCGTGGAGGAGGGCGGCAACCCGTTCGCCGTCGACAACCAGTTCCAAGGCGCGATCACGATCACGCAGACGCTCTACAGCGGCAGCGCCTTCGCGGCGGTGCGCGGCGCGCGAAGCCTGAAGGACTTCAACCAGGCCGCGCTGGAGACCCAACTGCAAGACGTGCTTCACCAGACCCGGCAGGCCTTCTATGGGGCACTGCTCGCTCAGAATCAGGTGCGTGTGCTCGCGGCAAGCGTCGAGCGCTCGGCGCAGAACGTGGACGAGACGACGCGTCGGGTGGCACAGGGCGTGATGCCCAAGTTCGAGCGCCTCACCGCCGAGGTCGAGCTCGCCAACCTGGAGACGCAACTCATCGACGCAGAGGCGTCAGCGGCGCTGGCGTCGGACAACCTGCTGCTCACGCTCGGCCTGCCTGTGGCGGACAACGTCGGGCTGCGCGGCGACCTCGACCTGCCTTCGGATGCGCTCTTCCAGTCGGTCCTGCTCGCCGACGCCGTCGAGACGGCGATGGAGCGGCGTCCTGATCTCACCCAGGCACGTCTCGGCGTCGAGCTTCGCCAAGTCGACCGCGGCATCACGCGCTCGCAGTACTTCCCCACCATCGAGGCCAGCGCCACGCTTGCCTACTCAGGCAACGTGCCCGACGACCGCACCGTGACGCTCCAGCCCGACCAGAACGATCCGTTCCTGTTCGAGAGCGACACCGAAGGCTTCTTCTCCGACGCCTACTGGCAGCCCAAC
The DNA here is from genome assembly GCA_039821555.1 of Bacteroidota bacterium. Classification (NCBI taxonomy): domain Bacteria; kingdom Pseudomonadati; phylum Bacteroidota; species Bacteroidota bacterium. Next base: position 228,450 of record JBCBNX010000005.1, on the reverse strand, counting down.
GTGAGCGTCGGTGTGAGCCTGCGGTGGAACCTCTTCAACGGCTTCCAGACGACGCGCCGGATGCAACAGCGGCAGATCGCCATCGACCAGGCCGAGATCGCGCTTGCGCAGGCTACGGAGTCCGCGCGGCTGGACGTGTCGCGCGCGCTGCGTGACCTCCGCTCGGCGCAGCAGCGCATCGCGGCGCAGGACCAGAACGTGCAGCGCGCCGAGACGGCCTACAGCTTTGCCGAGGCGCGCCTCGAAAACGGCGTTGCCACGCCGCTCCAGGTCCGCGACGCCTCCAACGCGCTCGACCAGTCGCGCCTGGCCTACCTCCAGGCCGTCCACGACCTCCTGATCGCGCGCTCCAACCTCGAACGTGCCACCGGCACCCTCCGCCTCGACGCCGACGCCGACCCCTCTTCTGAATTCACGATGCGCTGAAGTGGCTAGTGGCAAGAAGCAAGTGAACGGTCCCGCGGCCCGCTTGCCCACCTCTTGCCACCTGCCACCTGTCGCTTGCCACTCCTGACATGACCGCCCCCGCTCGTTTCTCGCTCTTCTCCGGCTTCGCGCTGCTCGTGCTCGCCGTGGTCCTCGCGCTTTTCTTCTCGGGCTGTAGCCAGCCCGATGGGACGGCGGAGGAGGCCGCGGCCGACAGCCCCGCCGTGCTCGCACTGCCCGCCACGCCTGTGGAGGTGGTGACGATCGACGCCGAGCGCTTCGAGGACACCATCGAATTGACCGGCACCGTCGAGGCCCCGGACGACGCCACGCTCTCGGCGGAGTCGTCGGGGCGGCTGACGTTCGTCGCCGAAGAAGGCACCTACGTGCGCCCGGGCGGCACGGTGGCGCGCATTGACCCGGCGCTGCCGCGCACGGCGCTGAGCCAGGCCGAGGCCAGCCGCGATGTGGCCCTCGCGCAGCTTGAGTTGGCGCAGGACCAGTTCGACCGCCAGGAGCCGCTCTTCGCCGACTCGATCATCTCAGCGCTGGAGTTCCAGGGCGTCCGCACCCAGTTGGCGCAAGCTAAGGCGCAGGTTGCCCAGAGCGAGGCTGCCGTCGAGCAGGCGCAGGAGGCGCTCAGCAACACCGTCGTCACGGCGCCCTTCGGCGGGACCGTCGAGCAGCACTTCGCCGACCGCGGCGAGATGGTCGCACCCGGCATGCAGGTGGCGCGCGTCGTCGCCACGCAGCGCGTCGAGATCATCGCGGGCGTGCCCGAGCGCTACGCCAACGACATCCGCCGCGGCACCCCCGTCCGCATCGCGCCGACCGCCTACGGCCTCCAAGACCTGCGCGGCTCGGTGTCGTTCGTCGGCAGCGCCATCAACCCGCAGAACCGCACCTTCCCCGTCGAGGTCGAGCTCGACAACCGCAACGGCACGCTCAAGCCTGCCATGGTGATGAAGCTTTTCGTCACGCGCTCGGTGCTGGACAACGTGCTCGCCGTGCCGCTCGCCGCCATCGTGCGCGACGAGGTCGGCGCGAGCGTCTACGTGGCCGTCCCTGAGGCCGAAGCCAAAGGCGGCGAGCGCCTCTACACCGCCGAGCGCCGCCGCGTTGCCCTCGGCCCGCAGGCGAGCGGGCGCGTCGTCGTCAACGGCGGCCTCCAGCCCGGCGACCGCGTCATCGTCTCCGGCCAGACCCAGATCGCCACCGGCGACCGCGTGCGTGTGGTCGGTCAGGACGACCAGTCCGTTGCCGCACTGCGCCGCTAGCTTCTGGCACTCGGCCTCTAGCTGAGAGCCTTTTCATTTGATTCGGACCTGAGCCTCCACCCACCCATGGCTCCCCGCTAACAGCCCGAACCCATGACCATCACCAACCTCGCCATCGGGAACCGCATCGCCGTGATCGTGCTCACGCTGGTGCTCGTGATCGGCGGCCTGCTCGCCTACGTCAACATCCCGAAGGAGGCCGAGCCGGAGATCGAGTTCGCTACCATCGTCGTGACGACGATCTACCCCGGCGCGAGCCCCGACGACATCGAGTCGATCATCACGCAGGAGATCGAGCGCGAGGTCGTCTCGGTGGACGGCATCGACGACCTGCGCAGCACCTCGTCGGAGGGCGTCTCGACGGTCGTGATCGAGTTCACGCCGGACGTGGACGTGGACGACGCTGAGATCGACGTGCGTGAGGCGGTAGACCGCGCCAAGGTCGAGTTCCCGAGCGAGGTCGAGGAGCCCATCGTCTCCGAGATCGACACGAGCGAGTTCCCGGTCATCACAATCAACCTCGCCGCCGACTACTCGCTCGCCCAGCTCCGCGACGTGGCCGAAGACCTCCAGGACGAGGTCGAGTCGGTGCCCGGTATCCTCGACGTAGACCTGATCGGCGGGCTCACGCGCGAGGTGCAGGTCAACGTCGACCTCGCCGCGCTCCAGGGCTACAACCTCACCTTCAACGACGTCATCGAGACGATCCAGGGCGAGAACACCAACATCCCCGGCGGCTCGGTGGACGTGAGCCGCCTCAACTACCTCGTCCGCGTGGACGGCGAGTTCGACACGCCCGAGGAGATCGAGAGCCTCGTGATCGACGCGCCCGGCGGACGGCCCATCTACGTCCGCGACGTGGCCGAGGCGCGCATGGGCTTCAAGGACCGCGACTCGTTCGCCCGCCTCCAGGTGCTCCGCACGGAGGTCGAGGACGGCGAATACGTCCTCAACGACGACCCGCAGAACCTCAACGTGGTCTCGCTGAGCGTTAAGAAGCGGCCGGGCACCAACATCATCGAGGTCGTCGACCGCGTCCGCGAGACCGTCGCCGAGTTCCCGATGCCCGGCGGCACCGAGATCACCTTCACGGGCGACTCGTCCGAGAACGTCGAGACGCTCGTGAGCGACCTCGAGAACAACATCATCTCGGGCCTCATCTTCGTGGTGCTGGTGCTGCTGTTCTTCCTCGGCGTGCGCAACGCGACGCTCGTGGGCCTCGCCATCCCGTTCTCGATGTTCCTGAGCTTCGTCATCTTCGCGGTGATGGGGCAGACGCTCAACTTCATCATCCTGTTCAGCCTCATCATCGCGCTGGGCATGATGGTGGATAACGCGGTCGTGATCATCGAGAACATCTACCGCTACCGGGAGATGGGCTACGACCGCTGGGAAGCCGCGCGCCTCGGCACGGGCGAGGTCGGCATGGCCGTCGCGGCGTCCACAGCGACGACGGTGGCCGCGTTCGCACCGATGCTCTTCTGGCCGGGCATCATCGGGCGGTTTATGAGCTACATGCCGCTCACGCTCATCGTGGTGCTCTCGGCGAGCCTCTTCGTAGCGCTCGTCATCAACCCCGTCGTGACGGGCTACTTCATGCGCCTCGACGGCGAGGCGAAGCCCAAACGCAGCCGCCAGTTCCGGATCGGCGTGACGGCGCTGATCGTCTTCCTCGGGGTCGTGATCGGGCTTGCCAACTGGAAGACCTTCGTCTTCCTCGCCGTGTCGATCCCGGTGCTCTACTTCCTCCACAAGTACTTCCTCGGCCCGTTCTCGCTGCGCTTCCAGACCCAGACGGTGCCGCGTCTCACGGAGCGCTACCGCGTCTTCCTCAGCTGGATGCTCGACCGCGACTACAGCGTCAAGCGGGCGATGCTCCGCAACACGCTCGCGCTCGGCAGCTTCACCGTCGGCTTCCTACTGCTCATCGGCGGCGCGATGCTCGGCGGTGTAAGCCAGGCGGCCTCGCAGTTGCTCTTCGTCCCCGGTCTGGCGCTGCTCGCCCTGGGCGCGCTCGGCATCGTGATCCATGCCATCGAGACGATCATGCTCGGGCGGATGGGCTCGGTCAAAGCGGGCCTCGTCTTCGGTGCGGTAATCGGGACCTTGTGCGCGTTCCTGTGGCTCGGCGGGCGCATCGAGTCGCCGCTCATTGTCATTGAATTGATGCTGCTCCCGACGGTGGTCGTGGTGTTTGGCTTGCTCGGAGCGCTCGTGCTCGGCCAGCGGACGCGGCTCCTTCTCACCGACAACCGCGCGCGGCTGCTCACGGCCACGCTCGCCTCGCTCATCGCCATCGTCGCGATGTTCCAGGTCGCGCCGACGGGCGTGGAGTTCTTCCCGCCGAACGACCCGAACTTCATTCAGGTCAACGTCGAGGCTCCGCTCGGGACCAACATCGACGCGTCCAACGCCATCGCGGACGAGACGTACGAGCGCATCGAGCGCGTGCTCGCCGAGAACGCCGACAGCGAGGCGAACGTCAAGACCGTACTCACGCAGGTGGGTATTGGCGGCGATGCCCAGTTCGGAGGCGGCTCTGCGAGTCCCGAAAACAGCTCGATCACGATGACGATGAAGGACTTCGCCGACCGCGCGGAGCCCAGCACGATGACGCTGCGCAAGATCCGCGAGCAACTCAGCGGCATCCCGGGCACCACGTTCGAGGTCGTGAAGGACCAGAACGGCCCGCCGACGGGCAAGCCGGTCAACATCGAGATTGCAGGCGAGAACTTCGACCAGATCGTGGTGGTCTCGCAGGCGATCAAGCAGCGCCTCATCCAGGGCTCGCTGGAGATCAACCCGGAGACGGGCGAGACCTACCTCGCGGGCATCGTCGACATCGGCGACAACCTCGACACGGGCCGGCCTGAGTTTCAGGTGGACATCGACCGCGAGCGCGCGGCGCAGTTCGGCCTCTCGACGCGGCAGATCGCGCAGACCGTCCGCGCCGCCGTCAACGGCATCGAGGCGAGCACCTTCCGCACGGGCGAGGACGAGTACGACATCACCGTCCGCCTCCGCGAGGAGGACCGCGAAAGCCTGGAGACGCTCCGCAGCCTGACGATCCTCTACGAGGGCCAGCAGATCCCGCTCGTCTCCGTCGCCGACATCACCGTGGGCAGCGGCCTCGGCAACATCACCCGCCTCGACCAGGAGCGTGTGGTGACTGTCTCTGGCGGAGCCGCGGAGGGCGTCAACGGCAACGCGCTGCTCGCTACCGTGCAGGGCTACCTCGCGCCGTACGTCGACAACGAGGTACCGCCGGGTGTCACGATCCGCTACACGGGTGAGAGTGAGGACCAGGCGGAGAGCTTCGGCTTCCTCACGACGGCGCTGCTCATTGGCCTCGCGCTCATCACGCTGATCCTGCTCCTGCAGTTCAACTCGGTCGGCAACACGCTCATCATTATGATCGCGACGGGCCTCTCGCTCACCGGCGTGATGCTTGGGCTAATCCTCACGCGGACGCCGTTCGGCCTGATGACGTTCATCGGTGTGATCTCGCTCGCAGGCATCGTCGTGAACAACGCGATCGTGTTGATCGACTACATCGAACAGCTGAGACACAAGCAGGGCAAGGAGAAGCAGGAGGCCGTCATCGAGGGCGGCGCGACGCGCCTCCGCCCGGTGCTCCTGACGGCGCTTACGACGGTAATCGGCCTCGTCCCGCTCACGTTCGGCCTCAACATCGACTTCGTGGGCCTCATCACCGACCTCGACCCGGCCTTCCAACTCGGCTCGGAGAACACGCAGTTCTGGGGGCCGATGGGCACGGCGATCATCTCGGGCCTGACGTTCTCGACGTTCCTGACACTTGTGATCGTGCCGGTGATGTACTCCACGTTCGACTCCATCGCGGCGCGCTTCGGCACGTCCTCCGACGAGGCGACGAACACGGCGCTCCACACCGACGCCGCGCTCGTCCCGGCCCCGTCGCGCCTGCTTCCCGAAGGCGACGGCGCAGGTGGCAACGGCTCCACGGTCCGCCCGACGCCGAGCGCAGGCTAGCACTAGGCAACGGCTCTACATCCGGATCGGCTCCCCGTTAGCAACCGCTGCGAGGAGCCGATTTAGTTAGGGTCAGTGGCGCGCATGCTGTGCCTCGACAAGCGCTACGGTGCCGAGGGATATGGTGCCGAGGGACAGGCTGGCCACACGGGTGCCTGAACGCGAGGAAGCAACGAGCCAGGCCTGCTGCTGAACTTGCCGTTTGAATTGAAGTGCGGGCTGCGGCGAGACGCAGGTACACGCGAGCAGCGCCAGAAAAAGGGCGTTTTGTCGACTGCAATCCGGCTTGGGTCGGCTAGGAGACTGCGGAGTACCCCACATATCCCGGGATCACGGGATAGGCACGGCGCGCCCGAATGGTTAGTCTAGCACTCAAGGAACGCTCATGGCTCTGGGCGTTGACCCGGTGTCTCCCCGTGGTAGGGAAAGACACCGGGTCGTTTTTTTTGTGCCTGCCTGGGGCGTTACCCCCGCTCAGCCAGAAGCTCGTCGAACCGACTCATCTCCTCGCGGAGCCGGATTCGCTGCGGATCGAGACGTTTATCGCTGAAATGCGCGGTTGCGTCGAGGACAGCGCTGAAGTACCACTGCTGCTGCGCCGGTCCGGCTGAGAGGCCGCGCAGCGAGCCGTCGGCATGGCGCGCCCGGGTGAAGATGTCGCGGCCGCACGCGAGCCCTTGGTTCATCGTCCAGAGGTTGTGCAGCTTGTCGGCGAGCGAGATCGCGGCGGCCTCGTCGGTGCCGTCGGCGAGTTGCTGCACATACGTTTCCTTGCGCACCTGCCACGGTAGGAAGCGCCCGCTCTCGGCCTTCTTCGGCTCGGTCACGGCGAGGACCCGGTCGGCAACGCCGGGCGTCGTCGCGGCGGCGAGTTGCTCGTAGCTGAGGCCTTGCCCGTAGCGGTTGGCGTCCTCGATGGTGTCGTGGAGGAAGGCGGCGGCTATGGTCTCGTCGTCCCAGCCAGCGCGCTGCACCGTGAGCGCGACCGCGGTGACGTGGGCCATCACGGGGACCCGCAGCACGGCGACGGGCTCGCCCACCTCGACCTGCGGTACCTCGAACACGGCCGGCCGCCAGCGGCTCTTGCGGTAGGTGCCGTCGTGCCACTCCGCCGCGAGTTCGACGGCGCGCTCAATGAGAGGACTGAACATTCCGGGTGTGGACGTGTGAGGGGGCGAAGGTGTGAACGTAGGGCCTGAAGGCGGTGGCAAGGGCGGTTCCCGCATTCTCTTTCACACGTTCACACGTCCGTGCGCTCATACCTCCCAAACGGCATGCTGGGACGTATCGAGCGGCAGTTCGGCGTGCCAGCGGTGGAGGAGCGCGGGGCCGTACTTGTTGAGGAAGTAAAGCGCCGAGAGGCTGCGCTCCTGCAGCTTTCCGCCGGGCACGAGGCCAACCGCGGCTTTTTCGAGGTGGTCGAGGATGACGTCCTCGTTGCGCTTCTGGGCGCGTTCGATGCGGTCCTTGAGCTTGGCGAATTCCTTCTGGAGTGCCGCGCGCGTCGCCTCGGCGCTGGACACGAGGCCCTTGTCGATGGACTCGATGAGCGGCTTGAGCGAGTTGATCGACTGGTGGAGGCAGCGCTGCGCGTCGCCGAAGGCGGCCCCGAGGTCGGCGTCGGCGGCGGCGAGAGCGAGACGGCGGTGGAGCACGTGGAGGTCGCCCTGGAGATCGGGGAGGGCGAGGCCGTAGCGGTCGAGCACCTTCTGGATCTTGCCTTCCACGAGCGTCGCGCTCGCGCGCGGGTAGACGACCGGCATCGGCACGCCGAAGCGCTCGTAGATGCCGCGGTACTGTGCGAAGTAGGCGACCTCGCCCGGCCCGGCAACGTAGGCGGCCGTCGGGAGCAGGCTGTCCTGCGTGAGCGGTCGGAGCACGACGTTGGGGCTGAACCGCTCCGGGTGCGCCTCCAACTCGGCGATCAACTCAGCCTGGGTGAACGTCTGCTCGGTCCCGCGCAACCGGAAGCCGCTCGCGCCTGAGGGGTCGGGTTCGCCGTCAGGGCCCTCAAGGGGGTCGATGGCCGTGCGGGCGTCGTCGGTGAGATAGAACAGGTTCACCGGCATCGGCGTGACCTGTGCGTGGAAGTCGGCACGAAGGGCATCGCTGGCCTGCGCCATCGCGTCGAGCGTCGCGGCGGGGTCCTCCAACTCGGCGCGGAAGAGCGGCGTCACAAGCCGGTGCAGCCGCACATCGTCGTCGGCGATGAAGACGAGGCCCGAGGGCGCCTCCAGGTCGCCGAGCAGCGCCACCATCAGCCGCCCGAAGGCGTCGAGGACCGACGTGCCGGGGGCGTAGGCGGCGCGCACCTTCGCCATGAGCGCTTCGCGGAACTCGGTCGGGAGCAGCGCCTCCTCCAACGCGTCCAGCGCTGTCGTCACCGCATCGGTCAGTACGAGCCGCCCGACGGCTCCGCGGTCTGCGTGCGGGGCGGCGCCGTCGTCGTAGACGATCCGCTGCAGCTCGTTACGGTGGGTCACCGTGAGCGCGCGGATCTCGGCGAAGTCGTGGTCCTCGCCTTCGAGCCAAAAGACCGGCACCACGCGGCGGTCGGTCTCCTCGGTCATCTGCCGCGCGAGTTGGAGCGCCGTGAGCGTCTTGTAGAGCGTGTAGAGCGGTCCGCCGAAGAGCCCGAGCTGCTGCCCCGTCACCACGGCTGCGGTCTCGCCATCGCGCAGCGCTTCGATGTTGGCGCGTGCTGCGTCCCAGGCCGTGCCGTCCTCTGTGTACCAGCGGCGGTTCTGGTCGAGGAGGATATCAGCGAGGGCGTCCCGGTCGCGCGGGTGGTCGGCAGCTTCTTCGGCAGCGGTCGCGCGTGCCACGAGATTGTAGGGCGCGCGGGCGTAGTGCGCCAGCAGGGCCTCGTCCCCGGAGGCATAGGCACAGAAGAGGTCGGTGAAGCCGTCGAGGCGGGCGTAGGTCACGGGGCAGACGAGGGGCGAGGCGAGAGAGGACGGGGTGGAGGTGGTAGGCCGCGAGGCTGAGAGGGGTTGCACCGCTCCGTGTATTCTTCAGACTACAGCGCCCCGCGAAAAACGAGGACGCGTCGGGAACGAGGCGAAAGGCGCGTCGTCTCGTGGGCACGCGTCCTGAAGGCCCTTCGTGTTCGCCGACGCTCCATTGCTGCGCGTGCCTTACGCTCCCGATCTTGGGACCCCGTCTTCTCGCGCCCCCACCGCCACCGCCATGCCTGCCCTCACCGACCTCAACCCGCGCGTCGCGGCCATGCAGCCCTCGGCCACGATGGCCATCTCGGGCCGTGCCAAGGAACTCAAGCGCCAGGGCCGCCCCGTGATTGCGCTCTCGGCGGGCGAGCCCGACTTTCCGACGCCGCGCCCGGTCTGCGAGGCGGCCGTGCGCGCGATCCGCGACGGGCACCACGGCTACACCGCCAACCCCGGCATGGCCGACCTCCGCGAGGCCATCGCCGAGAAGCTGCGCCGCGACAACGGGCTCACCTACGACCCCGCCACGGAGATCGTCTGCTGCAGCGGCGGCAAGCAGGCCATCGCCGAGACCGTGCTGGCCGTGTGCCGACCCGGTGACGAGGTGCTCGTGCCCGCGCCGTTCTGGGTGAGCTACCCCGAGCAAGCCCGCCTCGCCGGCGCCACGCCCGTGATCGTGGACACGTCGCCCGCCGATGGCTACCTGATGAGCCCTGAGGCGCTGGAGGCAGCCATCACGGACAAGACGCGGCTTCTGGTCTTCAATTCGCCCTCGAACCCGACGGGCGCGGTCTACAGCCCCGACCAGATCGAAGCCATCGCGATGGTGCTGCGTCGCCACCCGCACGTGCTCGTGCTCTCGGATGAGATCTACGAGTATGTGGTCTACGACGCCGAGCACGTCTCCATCGCCGCGTGCGAGGGCATGCGCGACCGCACGATCGTGGTGAACGGCCACTCGAAGGGCTTCGCGATGACCGGCTGGCGGCTGGGCTACCTCGCCGCGCCCGCGTGGATCGCAAAGGCCTGCGCCAAGATCCAGGGCCAGTTCACGAGCGCGCCGTGCGTCATCACGCAGCACGCCGGGCTCGCCGCCTACCGGATGTACGCCGACGAGCCCAACTGCCTCGACGGGATGATCGCCGCCTTCCGCCGCCGCCGCGACTACGTCCTCGGCCGCCTGCGCGCGATGCCGGGCGTGACGTGCCCCACGCCCGAGGGCGCGTTCTACGTCTTCCCCGACATCTCGGCACATCTCGGCAAGAACGCCCCGACGGATACGGTCATCAATGACTCGACGGCGCTCTGCCTCTACCTGCTGGAGCATCACAACGTCGCTGCCGTGCCCGGCACCGCCTTCGGCGCGCCCTACGGCCTCCGCCTCTCCTACGCCGCCAGCGACGACGACCTCCGCGTCGCCCTCGACCGGATCGAGATGGGGCTGAACGAGTTGGGGTGAGTGTGGCCGTAGAGGTGGGGTTTCCCTTCGGAACCCTTCCGCTGGCTCCCCCCGTTCTGCGTCGCCTCCGCACTTGCGTGCTGCGCTCCTCGAACTGTCCCCCTCATAGGTGAGGGGGACAGCCCCGCGACTCCTCGCTAGAGGAGCGGGGCGGGGGGAGTTGGACGCTTCAATTGCAACACGCGCATCCCTTTGGAAACATCTCCCCGCCCCGACCAGAGATCGGCCGCCGACCACGGGCTGCTCGTCAACTACGACGCCGCGCTCCAGCAGAAGCAGCGCGACCGCTACGGGCTGCACCTCGGCCTTTTTTTACTGACGTTCGCGGCCTGCACCTTCATGGGTAGCATTTGGGTCGGGCGCGCTGCGCTCTATCCTGAGGGCGGCTGGCTGGCATTCGGCGAACCTGGATGGTGGACGCTCGCCATGGACGGGCTGGCCTATGCCGTGCCGCTGCTGCTCTTCCTGACGTGCCACGAGTTCGGGCACTACCTCGCCGCGCGCTACCACCGCATCGACGTCTCGCTGCCGTACTACATCCCGCTGCCTGACTTCGGTGCGCTCGGCATCTTCTTCCACTTCGGGACAATGGGCGCGGTCATCCGCATCCGCGAGCCGCTGCGGCGGCTGAACCACCTGTTCGATGTCGGCATCGCGGGACCGCTTGCCGGGTTCGTGGTCACCCTCGGTGCACTGATCTACGCGCTCCTGACGCTGCCGGGCCCGGAGTACCTCCTCGGCGTGGGCGGCCCGGCACATGAGGCGCTGGTGCAGGCCTGGCAGGGGACCGGCGTGGCGCCGCCGCCATCGCCCAGTGGCACCGGCTTCCCAACCATCGTCTTCGGCGAGACGTTGCTGATTAGCCTGCTCGCGGACGTGGTGCCCAACTTCCCGCCGATGCACGAGATCTACCACTACCCCGTGCTTTTCGCGGCGTGGATCGGGCTCTTTTTCACCGCACTCAACCTGCTTCCGGTTGGGCAACTCGATGGCGGGCACATCACCTTCGCGCTCTTCGGCGACCGCTGGCACCGCATCATCGCCCGGGCGACGGTCTTCCTGATGATTCTCTCCGGCGGGCTCGGCTTCGTGGACGAGATCCCGCTGATGTTCCAACTCGGCTTCGGCTGGTCGGCGCAGCTCGCGAACGTGGCGGTGTGGGCGCTGCTCTCGGGCGTGCTCTACCTGTTCCTCAACCGCATGTTCGACCGCGTCCTGCGGCTCGCTGCGCCCGCGTTGATCGCGGTGACGCTCGCCATCGCGCTCGGCTCGCGCGTACCGGGGCTGACCGAGGCGTTCGGCTTCTGGTTCTGGCTCGTCTGGGTGGCGCTCATCGTCTATCTCATCCGGATTGAGCACCCGCCTGTGCTGATCCCGGAGCCGCTCTCGCCGCGCCGCCGCCTGCTCGGCTACGCGAGCCTGCTCATCTTCCCGCTCTGCTTCACCTTCACGCCGATCTATCTGCTGTAGCTGGCGAAGGTCGAAATGGTAAAGCGCGGGTCGAATTTTTACTAGGTCGGCCTGACGCGAATGAGGATAGGCTTCGGCTTGCTGTGACCCACAGGCTGCCCACGGTCCACGCCGGACGACTGTTCTGAGGGAGCAGGGTCGCTGAAACCCCGAAAACGCGGCGGTCGTAGCGGCGGCAGTCACCAACACCCCGAAGCCGTCATGCCCGACCGCATCTACACCGAGGACCAGGTGCGCGCCATCATCAAGCGCGCCGTCGAGTTGCAGGAGCACACGCCCAAGCCGGAGCACGGGTTGACCATTGATGAGCTGGAGCGCCTAGGTGAGGAGGTCGGGCTCGACGCCTCGTTCCTTCGCATGGCCGCCTCCGAGGTGGCGAACACGGGGCAGACGCTCCAGCGGCGCTCCGAGATGACCGACACCCACGTGGTCGTGGAGCGCTGGATCGAAGGCCCCCTCTCGACCGAGGGCTGGGAGGATGTCGTGGCGATGCTCCGTGAGCGCTTCGGAATCGACGCCGCCGCCTACGGTGGGAAGAGCGGGACGGGCGGGCGCGTTGAGACGGTCGGCAACGCGCAGGAGTGGGTCCACACGAACGGCCTCGGCGTCGAGACGCGCGTGGGCGTGTCGGAGCGCGGCGAACGCGTCCGGCTGCGCCTCTCGCAGCGCGTCGGCCACGCGAAGCCGGAGACGGAAGGCAAGTGGTACGGGGCTGGCCTCGGATTCCTGCTTGGTGGCATCGCTGGAGGCGTTGCGTCAAGCATGAGCGAGATCGGCGCGATCTTCCTCATCGTGTTTGCCGTGGTGACGGTGCTCAGCACGTTCGTCGCCGCACCGATCATCGAAGGCCTCGACCGTCGCTGGCGCCAGAAGAAGCTCGACGGCCTCAACACCCTCGCCGATGAGGTGATCAATACGCTGGCCTCGCCCGTCGGCGTGGCTGCGGGCGAGCGCACGCCGCTGCCCTCACGAACGTCACAGGTGACGGCCACCCCGCCCCTGACGCTGGACGAGGAGGCTCCGGTGGAGACGGCCGCTTCCGCGACGAGTACCCGCACGCGGGCGTGAGGAGTGTGCCTTGAGAGCACGCGAGTTGTTGCAGGAAGTGAGGCCACGGTCGAGTTGACTGCGTGACGGAAACGCAGCCCCGTGCTATCGTAGTAGTCGAGTGGGTCCCCGCATGCGCGGGGATGACTTGAAAGGCAAGGTTGGAGAAGGCGTGTAGACCACGCTACCAGACCAGCGAGGATTTCGCTTGACGGCGGCAGCGTACGCGAGCAGCTTTGGTCCACTCTCCACTCTCCACTCTCCACCCTCCACCGTGACCATCGGCCTCGTCTACGACCGCTTCGGCGACACGCCGCCGCCGCCCGGCGCTCCACCCGACTGGGACGCAGAGTACGAGCCCGAGGAGACCGTCGCCGCGCTCGAAGCGGCGGTGCGAGCGCTCGGTCATACGCCTGTCCGCATCGGCTCCGCGCGGGCGCTCCTCGACCGGATGCCGGACCTGCTCACCGGTACGCTGCGCCTCGACGCCGCGATCACGATTGCCGAGAGCTACGGCAGCCGCAACCGTGAGGCGCACGCGCCGGTGCTGCTCGAACTCGCGGGCGTGCCGTGCCTGGGCTCCGACGCGCTCGCGCTCTCGGTGTCGCTCGACAAGGCACTCACGAAGACGTTCGCCCGCGCCGCTGGTGTCGCTACGCCGGACTGGCGCGTCGTCCGTGAGCCGTCGGATCTGGAACCGTTCGATCTCGTTTTCCCTGTCTTCGTGAAGCCCCGCTACGAGGGCACGGCTAAGGGCATCGCGCCATCGAGCCGCTGTGACGACCTCGCCGCGCTCCGTGTCGAAGTCGAGCGGCAGCAGGCGCTCTATGGGCAGGACCTCCTCGTGGAGCAGTTCGTCGAGGGGGCCGAGTTCACGGTCGCGGTGGTCGGTAGCGATCCGCCCGAAGGCGAGGGCTGGGAGGCACTGCCGGTGCTCCAACGCGCCGTCGAGCGAACAACGGGCATCGGCCTGCACGCGCTGGAGCGATATGAGGACGCGGCGGCACCTTTTGCCTATGACCTCCCAGGCGGCCTCGACGCCGACCTCGAAGCGCGCCTCCATGCTGACACACTCGCCGTCGTCCGCGCCCTCGACGCCCGCGACTTCGCCCGCGCCGACTTCCGCGTCGATGCCGAGGGCCGCGTCTGGTTTCTCGAAGTCAACACGTTGCCCACTTTTGCACCGGACGGCACGTTTGCCATCATTGCGGCGCTGATGGGGCAGTCGTACGAGACGCTCCTTGCGGAGGTGCTAGCGCGTGGGCTGCGGCGGCTCGGGGTCGAGTGACTAGCGACTGGCGAATAGGGGAGATGGACGTGGCGAATGCGCTTGATGCGGCATCTGTGGTCCGTTTGCTTCCACGCCCCACGACATTCTTCGCACGCCTTTGGAAAGCGCTTCCGGAAAGCCCCGTCTATCTTGGTAGTCTGTCCGTTTCTCTCGCCTGTGCTGCGCGACAACCACAGTCTGAACACGCAACACGTAACACGCACCACGGCTCATGCCCGACGCCGCCACGCTCCCCGACCTCGGCGCTCCCGCCAACCTTAACGCGGCCTACGAGCGTCGCAAGGCGCACTACGAAGCGCTGCTTGACCGGCTCCGCGAGCGCGAGGCGCAGATCAAGCTCGGCGGTGGCGCCAAGCGCATCGAGCGCGAGCATAGCCGCGGCAAGCTGACGGCCCGCGAGCGCATCGCGCACCTCGTGGACGGTCCCAACATCGAAGAGAACCCCAACTTCATCGAGCTGGGCCTCTGGGCCGGTGACGGGATGTACGAGGACGAAGGCGGCTGCCCGGCGGGCGGCGTCGTGATGGGGCTCGGGCGCGTGGAAGGGCGGCTCTGCGTGATCGTCGCCAACGACGCCACCGTCAAGGCGGGCGCGTGGTTTCCCATCGCGGCGAAGAAAAACCTCCGCGCGCAGGAGATCGCCCTCGAAAATCACCTCCCGATCCTCTACCTCGTCGACTCGGCGGGCGTCTTCCTGCCGATGCAAGCCGAGATCTTCCCCGACAAGGAGCACTTCGGGCGCATCTTCCGCAACAACGCCGTGCTCTCGGCGCGCGGTATCCCGCAGATCGCCGCCATCATGGGCTCGTGCGTGGCAGGCGGGGCCTACCTCCCGATCATGTCGGATGAGGCGCTGATCGTGGACGGCACCGGCTCGGTCTTCCTCGCGGGGCCGTTCCTCGTGAAGGCGGCCATCGGCGAGGAGACGGACAACGAGACGCTCGGCGGCGCGAGCACGCACTCCGAGATCTCGGGCGTCACGGACTACAAGATGCCCAACGACGAGACCTGCCTCGCCACGATGCGCGACCTCGTCGGCCGCTTCGGTGCCCGCGACCGGGCTGGCTTCGACCGCATCGAGGGGCAGGCCCCGGCGTTCGACGCCGACGAACTCTACGGCCTCATGCCCGAGGCGCGCAACCAGCCCTACGACACACGCGACCTCCTCGCGCGCATCGTGGACGCCGACTCGTGGACGGAGTACAAAGCTGGCTACGGCCAGACGCTCCTCTGCGGCTACGCCCGCATCGACGGGTGGAGCGTGGGCATCGTCGCCAACCAGCGGCAGATCGTCAAGGCGAAGTCGGGCAAGAAGTCGCACACCGACGAGATGCAGGCGGGCGGGGTGATCTACTCCGACTCCGCCGACAAGGCCGCGCGGTTCATCATGAACTGCAACCAGAAGCGCATCCCGCTGGTGTTCTTCCAGGACGTGACCGGCTTCATGGTCGGCACGCGCTCCGAGCACGGTGGCATCATCAAGGACGGCGCGAAGATGGTCAACGCCGTCGCCAACTCGGTCGTCCCGAAGTTCACGGTCATTATTGGCAACTCGTTCGGCGCGGGCAACTACGCGATGTGCGGCAAGGCCTACGACCCGCGCCTGATCGTGGCGTGGCCGACGGCGCGCATCGCGGTGATGGGCGGCCAGCAGGCGGCGAAGACGCTCCTGCAGATCCAGAAGGCGAGCCTCAAGCGCAAAGGCCAGGCCCCGTCGTCGGAGGCGGAAGAGCAGGCGCTCCTCGACGAGATCACCGCGCGCTACGAGGCGCAGATGCAGCCCGAGTACGCCGCCGCGCGCCTCTGGGTGGACGCGATCATCGACCCCGTCGCGACGCGGAAGCTGCTCGCCTGGGGCCTCGAAGCTGCCGACCACGTCCCCACGATCCCAGCGTTCAATCCGGGCGTGATTCAAACATAGGACAGGACGATGGGCCAGCTAGATCGCGGGCAGACGAGTCGAATCGTCTACATCGAACTGAAGACGGGCTACAACGGCGACGGCCCCGCGCGCATCGGGCGCGTCACCTTCTCGAAGTCGGGGCGCTCGCTCTACTACCGAGGGCAGCGCTTCAAGCGGATCAAAGGCGGCGGTGCGGCGGGCAACTACTACGAGGTGGAGAGCGGCGACGAGTACTGGATCTCGGGCATCAAGACGGACGGCCGCGACCGACATTGGGCGGGCTCAGGTCGGGTCCATGTCGATGAAGATGTGCGCGACGAGTACGAGCGGCTGCGCCAGAACAGCGAGTGACCAGGGACAAATTACGGCAGTGACCGTGCTGCTGCCACCCTGGCGCGGTGAGGTGTCCCGCTTCTGTCACGATGGCGCGAAATCGGTGGCGTGGCTCGTTGGGCACGGTGTTGTCTGTTGTACCAGGCAACACTACCGCATCCGTCGCGCTTGCTGCCTCGGGTGCCCATCCGGACCCGACCATGATCCACCAGACGCTCTTGATCGCGCTCGAAGACGCCTACCGCACCGCGCCCGCCCATGCCCACCGCCTCGACGTCGTGAGCGTCGGCATCGGGGCCTCGCGCGTCAAATTCCGGCTGCTCGACACCGACGAGGGGCCCGACGGCCGCGTGGACCGCGCGCTCTTCGCCAAGGCCCTCGGCGACGCCGCCCGCCTCGCCGCGCAGTCCGTAGCCGACGGCCGCGCTATCGCCAGTGAAGGCTTCACCGTCGCCGTGCAGCGGCTCGACGTGACCGGCCCCATCGAGGCGCAGGCCCGCGTGGCCGGGGTCGCCGAAGACCGCGTGGTCGTCCGCGCGCTCCTCTTCGACGGCGACGGCGAGCAGGTCGGGCAGCTTCGCGGCCTGATCCAACTCGCCCCGGCGTACGACGAGTTTGCGGACCCGGTCGACGAAGGCGCGATCCGCGACGCGGAGGCGCTGCTCGACGACGAGCCCGAGGACGCCGTCGAGGACGAAGCGCCCGCGCGGGCCCGCATCCCAACGGCCTTCGTCTGGCAGACGCCGCACGGCAAGCTGTTCATGAACTGAGCGGCCCCGGCTGATCGGCCAGGCTAGACCCACCCAGCGCGGCGGTGCTCCAGAGCGAGCGCCGCCGCGTTCGTTTGCGGCTGCTCCGGCGACGGCGCTTCTATATTCCCGCCGTTCCGCTCTCCGCATCGCGCCCTTATGTCCGTCGCCCATTCTCTCACGGCACTGTCCACGCAGCGGCCCCGCTGGGTCTTCGCGGGCGTGCTGCTGCTCACGCTCGGCCTCGGTGCGCTCATCCCGCGCCTCCAGATCGACACGGACCCGGAGAACATGCTGCCGGAGGACCAGCCCGCGCGCGTCTTCCACCGGGCCGTGAAAGCCGACTTCGCGCTCTACGACTTCCTCGTCGTCGGCGTCGTCAACGAGGCGCATCCGAGCGGCGTCTTCAACGCCGAGACGCTCACGCGCGTCCACGCCCTCACGCGCGGCATCGAGGCCATCGACGGCGTCGTGGCGCACGAGGTGCTCTCGCTCGCCACCGTGGACGATGTGCGCTCCGACGGTGAGGGTGTCGTGCGGTTCGACTGGATGATGGACGAGCCGCCCTCGACTGACACCGAGGCGCTGGCGATTCAGGCGGCGGTACAACGCCAGCCCGTGTTCCTGGGCACGCTCGTGAGCGAGGACCGCCAAGCGGCGGCGATCTACGTGCCCATCGTGGACAAGAGCGAGAGCCACCGGGTTGCCGAGGAGATCCGTACCCTCGTGGCGAGCAGCAGTGGTGACGAGGCCGTGCACATCACTGGGCTGCCTGTCGCCGAGGAGACGTTCGGCGTCGAGATGTTCGTGCAGATGGGCGTGGCCGCGCCGATGGCGGGGCTGATGGTGTTTTTCATGCTGTGGTTCTTCTTCCGCAGCTTCGCGCTCATCACCTCGCCGATGCTCGTCGCGCTCGCGACCGTCATCGCCACGATGGGGCTGCTGATCGGGCTCGGCTTCCCGGTCCACATCATGAGCTCGATGATCCCCATCTTCCTCATGCCCATCGCCGTCGTCGACTCGGTCCACATCCTGAGCGAGTTTGCGGACCGCTACAGCACATCAGGCGACCGCCAGCAGGCCCTCGCCGAGGTGATGGAGGAGCTGTTCACGCCGATGCTCTACACCTCGCTGACCTCGGCCGTCGGCTTTGCCTCGCTCGCCTTCGCCCCGATCCCGCCGGTGCGCGTCTTCGGCCTGTTCGTGGCGTTCGGCATTCTCCTCGCGTTCGCGCTCACGATCCTCTTCGTCCCGGCGTATATCACCGTGATGAGCGAGGCGCAGCTCGCGAAGATGAGCCGAGCCGCCGCGCGCTCCCTCGAACGTGGCTCGTTCCTCTCCACAGGCCTGCTGCGCCTGGGCGACCGCGCCGTGCGGTTCAGCAAGGCCGTCGTCGTGGCGGCCGTGGCGCTCGTTGCGTTCAGTGCGTGGGGCGTGGCGCAGATCACGATCAACGACAACCCGGTGCGGTGGTTTAGGGCGAGCCACGAGATCCGCGTCGCCGACCGCGTCCTCAACCAGCACTTCGGCGGGACCTACGACGCCTACCTCGTCCTGCGCCACGACGGCGAGGCCAGCCCTACCGCGCTCATCGACGAGGCCGAGGCGGTGGTCGAGTCCGCAGGCAATCCTGTGCTGACAGCGCAGTGGGCGGACCTCCGAGCCGACGCGGACGGCGATCTCGATGCGCTGCTCGATGGCGTCTACGACGCACTCGATTTCGCGGACATGGGCGAGGCCGACACAGACGAGGTGTTGGCGGTGTGGGAGGACGTACTCGCCGTGCTCGAAGGCGGCGGCTCGGGCGGGACGTTCCGCGACCCCGCGACGCTCTCCTACGTCGAGGCGCTGCAGGCCACGCTCCTCGCCACGGACCACGTCGGCAAGTCGAATGCGCTGCCGGACCTCGTCAAGACCGTCCACCGCGCGCTACGCGACGGCGATGAGGCCTACTTCTCGCTCCCCGAAACGTCCGGCGGTGTGGCGCAGACGCTGCTCAGCTACCAGTCGTCGCACCGCCCGAACGACCTCTGGCACTTCGTCACGCCCGACTACGACGCCGCGACGATCTGGGTGCAGCTCAAGAGCGGCGACAACCAGGACATGCTCGCCGTGACGGAGCAGGTTGCCGCCTTCATCGCCGCAAACCCGCCGCCGGGGGGCGTGACGGTCGACTGGGCGGGGCTGACCTACCTCAACGTCGTCTGGCAGGAGGCGATGGTGAACGGCATGCTCAACGCGCTGCTCGGCAGCTTCGCGATCGTGTTCGTGATGATGTTTGTGCTCTTCCGCTCGCTGTGGGTTGCTTTGCTGGCCATGCTCCCGCTCTCAGTCACGATTCTGTTTATCTACGGGCTGATCGGCTGGGTCGGGAAGGACTACGACATGCCGATTGCGGTCCTCAGCTCGCTCACGCTCGGCCTCTCCATCGACTTCGCGATTCACTTCCTGCAGCGCTCGCGCGTTCTCCTCGCCGAGTTGGGCGACTGGCCCGCGGCCATGCAGGCGCTGTTCGCCGAGCCTGCGCGGGCGATCACCCGCAACGCGCTCGTGATCGCCATCGGCTTCCTGCCGCTCTTGGTCTCGCCGCTCGTGCCGTACAACACCGTCGGCGTCTTCCTCGCCACCATCATGGCTGCCTCGTGCCTCGCCACGCTCCTGCTGCTGCCAGCCGCGATGGGTACCGCGCGTAGCTTGCGCGGCCGTCGCAGCGGCTCTATGGCGCCCGCGTCTCCAACCTCTCCCTGACCCATGCTTCGACGTACTGCTGTGGCTACTATCGCTTACCAGAAACAACCGAGCATGGAGTCGCAACGGCTCCCCCCGTTCTCATCGTCTCCCTGTGGTCGCTCTTCGAACTGTCCCCCTCGTGCACGAGGGGGACAGCTTGGCCGCCGTCCAGGCGTGTCAAGCGGGGGGAGCCGCACAAAGCTCGACGCACACGCTGCGTTGAAGAGATTGCTAACCTTTGAGAAATTGGTGGCGATGCTGCTCCTCGCGCTCGTGTGGACAGGACCCGCCTCTGCCCAAGACCTCACCGACGTCGAGGCGATCATCGACCGGGCCAACCGCTCGGCGTACTACGCGGGCGACGACGGACGGGCGCAGGCGCGGCTCACCATCGTGGACGCCCAGGGCCGCGAGCGCGTCCGGCAGTTCACGATCCTCAGGCGCGACCGCGCCGACGGCGGCGACCAGGACTACGTCGTCCTCTTCAGCCGCCCTGCCGACGTGCGCGGCACCGTCTTCCTCGTCAAGAAGCAGGTCGGGCGCGACGACGACCGCTGGCTCTACCTCCCCAGCCTCGACCTCGTCAAGCGCATCGCGGCGGGCGACAAGCGCACCAGCTTCGTCGGCTCTGACTTTCTGTACGAGGACATCTCGGGCCGCGCCATCGAAGATGACCGCCACGAGCTGATCGAGGCGACCGACACGCACTACGTCGTCCGCAACACCCCCGTCGACCCTGGCTCGGCCGAGTTCGCTGCGTGGACCGTCTGGATCGACAAGACCACGTTCCTCCCGATGACGATGGAGTACGTCGATGCCGACGGCGACGTCTACCGACGCATCGAGACGCTCGCTGTGGAGACCGTGGAGGGCCACCCGACGGCGACGACGATGAAGGTGTCCGACCTCCGCACGGGCGGGCACACGATCTCCGAGATCCGCCGTATCGACTACGACCTCGATATCCCCGAGGCTGTGTTCACCGAGCGCACGCTCCGCAACCCCGACCGCCAGTGGTTCCGCACACGGTGAGGCCACTCATGGTGAAAGAGGGCGTGAACGCACTTCAGTGCCATCCCCGCGAACGGGCTGGCAAGGGGAGGGGCTCGCAAAGACGATGTCATTCCGAGCGAGCGCAGCGAGTCAAACCGAAGGCTCCCGCGAGTAAAGAATCTCCGTGCCGGCACCCAAGCCTCACCTTGACCTGGAAATACAACCGAGATCCTTCGGCTCCATTCGCTAGGCGAATTCCGCTCGGGATGACCACGGTTAGACAGAGAGGTCACACTCCTCTCCCTCTCGAGATCTGGTTGAGTCCCCAGATGGCAGTGCACGTCCTCTTCGTGATGCTGCTCCTGCTTGCCGCACCCGCTGTGCTCGCCCAGGAGGATGATTGGGACGACGACTGGGACGATGAGGCTGCGCTGCCCGTCGAACTGCACGGGATTGTCGAGGTCGGGACCGCGAGCCGCCTCGTGGACGACCCGACGCAGCCGGGCGACTTCGTGATGAACGAGGCGCGGTTCCGGCTCGACCTGGAGCACGTCACCGACCGCGCCGACCTTCGCTTCGAGGGCGACGTGATCGCCGACGAGGTGACGGAGCGTATTGACCTCGACATCCGGCAGGCGCTCGTGGCACTGCAGCCTGGGAGCGCCGTCGCGCTGCGTCTCGGGCGCCAGGTAATGACGTGGGGCACCGGCGACCTGCTCTTCCTGAACGACCTCTTTCCGAAGGACTTCGTCGCCTTCTTCATCGGGCGCGACGACGAGTTCTTGAAGGCTCCCGCCAACGCCGTGCGCGCGACGGCCTACAGCCCCGTCGCGAACCTCGACGTGGCCTGGATGCCACGGTTCACGCCGGACCGCACGCTCACGGGCGAGCGGCTGTCGTTCTTCGACCCCATCTCCGGGCAGCGCGTTGGGATGGAGACGCTGGATGCGCCCATCGAACCGCGGCTCCCCGACGCCACGCTCGGCCACAGCGAGGTGGCGGTGCGCGTCTACCGCACGCTGGGCAGCGTCGAGGCGGCGCTCTACGGCTACGCCGGATTCACGAAGCAACCGTTGGCGTTCGACCCTGCCGCAGGGACGCCGACGTACGCGCCGCTCAGCGCAGTCGGTGCCAGCCTGCGCGGCGAGCTCGCGGGCGGCATCAGCCAGGCCGAGGTCGCCTACTACGACTCGCGCGACGATCGAGACGGGACCGACCCGTTCATGCCGAACAGCCAACTGCGCGGGCTCGTTGGGCACGAGCGCGAGCTGGCGACCAACCTCACGCTCGGGGTGCAGTACTACCTCGAACACACGCGCGACCATGATGCGCTGATCGCTAACAGCTTTGCCCCCGAGGTCGAGCCGAGCGAGACGCGGCACGTCGTCACGAGCCGGTGGACGTACCTGCTGCGGCAGCAGACTGTCGTGCTGTCGCTCTTCGCCTTCGTCAGCCCCAACGACGGCGACGGCTACGTGCGGCCCGTCGTCCAGCACCAGTGGAGCGACGCGGTCACGTTCACACTCGGCGGCAACCTGTTCTTCGGAGACGCCCCCACGTTCTTCGGGCAACTCGCCGACAACACGAACGCCTACGCCCGCGTGCGCTACAGCTTCTGAGGCGGGCGAGCGGCTGCGGTCGTCAGCCATCGGCGAATTCAGCGCGTCAGCGTGAAAAGGCGATGCTCGGTATGGTTTGCCACATGGAGCGTGACGAGATAGAGGCCCGCCGGAAGGTCGTCGAGACGGGCCTCCAGCGTGTGGGAGCCCGCGGCGCGAACGTCGTCGAGGAGCACAGCGACGGTGCGGCCGAGTAGGTCGTGCAGCGTGACGCGGACGGGACCGGCTTCGGCAAGCGATAGCGGCAGCGTGAAGTGCCCGCGCGACGGGTTCGGGTAGGGCGCGTCGAGCACGGCGCCGCGCGGGGTGGGGTCCGGCTCTCCGGCTACCGACACGGCACCTTCGTAGGCTCCGAGGTCGGGCGTAGCGCCGGACACGCGCGGCAGGCGGAGCAGGTCGAGCGGAAGCGGCTCGGTGGTGTCGCCGTCGTTGTCGAGGTCGTAGGTGTCGGGCGGGAGCACGTCGGCATTGCCCGCGTCGAGGGCGGGCGAGCCGGTTTGGAGGCGCAGGTCGCCCGCGTCATTTTCTCCGTTGGTGCCGGGGGCGCGGACGAAGCGCGGGGCGGCGTCGAGGATCACGGAGCCGTCGGCATAGCCGCCTTGTACGAGCGCGTTCGCGAGGTCGAGCGTGGCGCTGCCCTCGTTGCGAACTTCGCTGCTGTTGCCCCAGAGGACGAGGTTGCGTGCCGTCAGAGTCGTGCTCCCGCGTTGCCCGAGCGCGCCCGCGCCGTTGACGGCCGTGTTGCCCGCGAACGTCGCGCCGATGAGCGTCGGGGTGCTGCTGTTGTTTTGAAGCGCCCCCGCACCGGCGTCGGTGGTGTTGAGCGCGCGGTTGTTCGCAAAGACGACGTTCACCATGAGCGCATCGCTGCGGTCGTCGTTGATCATCGCGCCGCCGTACTCGCTCGCCTCGTTGCCCTCGAAGACTACGTTGATGAGCACTGCATCGGCGTCGCGGAAGTTGTCGAGTGCGCCGCTGTAGCGCGCCGTGTTGCCGAGGAACACGGCATCGATCACGACGGCGTCGCAGCCAGTGTCGTTCGTCATCCCGCCGCCGAGGATGCCCGCGGCGTTGTTCTCGAAGCGGACGCGGCGCAGCACCGGAGTCGCGGAGCCTTTGCACGACATCCCGCCGCCGCCGCCCTCGGAGACGTTGTCGCGGAAAACGATGTCCTCCAGCACCGCGTTGCAGCCCGTACCGCAGAAGACGCCCGCCCCGAAGGCCGCGCGGGTGCCAGCTTGATCGGCGCGATTGCCCGTGATGAGGAGGTGGCGCAGCACCGGCTCGCCGCGCAGCAGGTAGAGCCCGCCGCCTCGGTTGCGCGGCGAGGTGCCGTCTGCGCGGGCACCCGTCACGGTGAAGCCGTCGAGCACCGTCGTCCCGTCTACGTCCTCGCCGGTGACGATCTGGTAGGTGTTGTCGGTGTCGTCGCCCAGCGTGCCGATGCCGCCGCTGAGAATGGTCGGGTTGGCCGTCCAGTCGCGCTGGTCACGGGCTGTCTCAGTGCCGGCAAAGCCGCCGTAGAGCGCGACGCCCGTACGCAACTCGAACGAGGCCGTCCGGTCGGTGCCCTTGGTGGGGCGGTAGGTGCCTTCGGCCACCCACAGTTCGGCTCCGAGGGGCGCCGCTGTGAGCGCGCTCTGAAGGTCGGCATAGGCATCGGTCCAAGACGAGCCGTCGGCGTTGCCGGTGGCGTCGGCGTCCACATAGACGATGGACTGAGCAGTGCTGGGGAGCGCAACGAGCGTGAGCGCGAAGACAAAAAGGCGAAGCATTGCGAGGGTGTCGGGTGAGCGAAACGAAAGCGCTGCAGCGTAGCCCGCTGCGCCTCGTCGTCCCGTGCCGAGAGGCTGACGACCGCCTGACGTTTTCCTGACGACGCCGATTTGGCCCCGAAATCGACGGGGCAGAACGCCGCGCGCCTCCATCGACCGTGCCCGCTGCCGGTAGCTTTGGCCTCCTCGACGCTCTGCATCCGATGCCTGACCTCGCTCCCGACCGATTCCGCCTGCACGAATGGGAGGTCGAGGTGCGCGCCAACGCATTGCGTCAGGTCGAGACAGGAAAAGTGGGGCGCGTCGAGCCCAAGGTGATGGCGGTGCTCGCCTGTCTCGCAGCGGAGGCTGGCAAACCAGTCACGCGCGAGGCGCTGATGGCGAGCGTGTGGCCCGAGGTCGTCGTCTCGGAGGACGCGCTCAACCGCGCCGTTTCGAAGCTGCGCCGCGCCCTCGGCGACGACCCCGCCGCGCCGCGCTTCGTGGAGACGATCCCGACAGTCGGCTACCGGCTCGTCGCGCCGGTCGAGCCCATCGTCGAGCCAGACCCGCTGCCTGGTGTGAAAGGGGGGCGTGGTGCCATCGGACTGACGGCTGCCATCGGACTGACGGTTGCCATCGGACTAACGGTTGCCATCGGGGTGGGGCTGTTGGTGCTTCTGGTCGCCTTGCTGCTTGGGCGATCGTCAGAGACAGCGCCGACGGTGCGCCCGCTCACCCGGGCAGCAGGAGCCGAGATCCACCCCGCGCTCGCGCCCGGCGGCCAGCGCGTCGCGTATGTGGCGCTTCCGCGCGGCGGCACCTCCTACGACCTCGCCGTGCAAAGCCTCGACGCCCAACGGACCGGGGGCGCACCGCTTCGCCTCACCGACGATCCGGACAGCGACGTGCATCCCGTCTGGCACCGCGACGCCGACGCGCTGTGGTTTCTGCGCTGCGCCGAGCCGCTCGTCTGCACCGTCTGGCAGGTCGCTGCCACGGGCGGCGCACCGCGTCGTCTCACGGACGTGCCTGTCGGCCGGTGGGGCCTCGCGGCGGCCGACGGCGCGCTCGTGGCCCTCGTCCGCGACTCGCTCACGGGGCCGTATCGCCTCGCTGCACTCGACCCGGCGACGGGTACGCGTTGGCTCCTCACCGACCCGCCTGCCGGAACGCTCGGCGACCTCTATCCATCGGCATCACCCGACGGACAGACCATCGCCTTTGTTCGCCACGATGCGCAGGGCGAGGAAGACCTGTTCCTGCTCGGTCTCGATGGGGGGCCGCGCCGAATCACGACCGACGGGCGAGGCATCCGTGGACACGCCTGGACGCCCGATGGATCGTCGATCGTCTATGTCGCCAACCGCGACGGAGCGGAGGCGCTGTGGCGTGTGGGTCTGGATGGAGGCACGCCCACGCGGCTGCCCGTAGCGGCGGCGGGGCGGTTGCGCTCGCCGACGCTGGCAGCTGGGCGGCTCGTGCTGGCCGCGCAGCAGGTCGAGATCGATCTCTTCGCATGGGACGCGGCGACGGACTGGCAGCCGCTCGTGACCTCGACCGCCGAGGACACCGCTCCGGTGCTGGCCTCTGATGGTCGCCTTGCGTTTGTCTCGACGCGGTCGGGCGCGCCGGAAGTCTACGTCGCCGAGGACGATGCGCCGCGCAGGTTGACCGACTTCGGTGGTCCGCTGGTCGGTGCCGTGCGCTGGAGCCCCGATGGGCAGCGTCTCGCGTTCGAGGCGCAGGTGGAGCAGCAGGCAAGCGTCTATGTGCTCGACGCCGCGGGCGGACAGCCACGCGCGCTCACCGACGCGGCGGGCTACGACGTCGGCCCGCGTTGGAGCGCGGATGGGCGCTCTGTCTATTTCGGTTCCAACCGTCCCGATCCAATGACCGTCGACACGCTCGCAGCGTGGGCGCTGTGGCGCGTGGAGGTCGATGGCGGCGCGCCGGAGCGCGTGGGGCCGCTCGGCAGCTACGTCGGCGAGGCGTTGCCTGCAAGCCCGGTGCTGCCGGAGGGCGGCCTCGTGTACATGCGGCAGACCGAGCCCGGGCTGTGGCTCCGCCCGAGCCGCACCGCGCCTGAGGAGCGATTGCTCGCGGATCTCGCACGCCAGGACTGGGGCAACTGGAGCGTCGTCGATGCCGCGACCGATCCTGCGATCGTCTATCCCCAGCGTAAGGGCGACGGCGTCGAGATTCGACGGCTGCGCCTCGCCGACCGGAGCGACACGCTGCTCACCACGCTCGACGCCTTGCCGGGGCGCATCCAGGGGCTCGCGGCGTCGCCCGATGGGCAGTGGCTGGTGGCGGCACAGACCGTCCGAGCCGAAAGCGACCTCGTGGTGGTCGAGCCCATTGAGTGAGCCTTGAAGGCCCGATGCAGATGCGCGGGCGGGTACGATGCTTGCGCGCTCGCACGTTGTCCGCGCGCACGGGCAAAGAGCGTGTTAAGCTGAACCCGCGCACGGCATCGGCGTAACCGCGCCGTCTTCCCAGGTTCTCTCCTTCGGTTTTCCCGCACTCTGCTACTGCTTCCTGCTATGGCCTCGACCGACCGGGCGGCTCGTCCGCTCCTCCACCGCATCATCCTGGGCCTCGCGCTCGTGGGCGTTTTCCTCGTGGCGCACCTCTACAGCCAGCAGACCGCCGGCTTCAACCGCGGCTGCCTCGGCCTCTCCGACCCGGCCACGGTGCAGCAGGTCGGCTGCGAGACCGTCACCTCGTCGGCAGCGGGCACGTTCCTGGGCGTCTCCAACGTGTTCTGGGGCCTGCTCTTCTACGTCGGCATCGCCGGGCTGCGCTTCGCGATGATTCCGACGGGCGCGCCGCGCAAGACGCTCCGCACGGCCAGCCTCGGCCTCGCCGCCATTGGCTTTGCCTACTCGGTCTACCTCGTGAGCGTCCAGGCGTCCATGGGCGCGTGGTGCGTGCTCTGCACGACCTCGGCGGGCCTCGTGACGGTGATCTTCGGCCTGCACCTCGCCGAGCGCTTCTCGAAGGCGACGCTGCCCACGGTGGCCTCGTTCAGCGGCCTAGAGTTCAAGCGCTTCGGCGTCGCCGCTGCGCTGGTCGTCACGCTCGCGGTCGCCGACATCGCCTACTTCAACACGATCAACGACGGCGAGACGCTCACGCCCATCGCGGACGCGACCCCGGTCACGGCGGCTGCCACGCAGGATGTGGGGGCCGATGCGCCTGCCGACGCGTCGCCCATCGAACTGCCCGCGGACGAGCCCGCGGCGCAAGACCCTGCTGCCGCGGAGCCCGTGGCCGACGAGGCTCCGGCAGCGGCCCCGGTTGCTGCCGCAGCAACGCCCGCCTCGCGCCCCGTTGGCTGTGAGTACGAGCCCGGTGCGGCCCCGCTCCGCGACCTCTCGCGCTACACCACGGGCATCGGCTACGACGGTCGGGACGATGCGCCCGTCACCATCGTCAAGATCTTCGATCCGAACTGCCCCCACTGCCGCCATCTCCACGGCACCCTCGACGCGCTTGTCGGGCAGTATGGCGGCAAGGCCAAGTTCTACTACTTCCCGTTTGCGCTCTGGAACGAGTCCATTCCGCAGATCGAGGCGCTCTACGTGGCGGGCGAGAGCGACAAGTTCGCCGAGATGCTCGCCGGCCAGTTCGCCATGCAGGAGACTGAGGACAAGCGGCTGCTCTCCATCGACGACCTCGTCACGATCGCGGAGAGCATCGATCTCGACGGGGCCAGCTTTCGACAGCGCCTCACGTCGGGCACCTACGCGATGAAGGTGGCCTCCGCCCGCAACTACGCGAGCGTCGACATCTCGCGCGAGGGTCGCGTCTCCGTGCCGAAGCTGACCATCAACGGCCAGTTCGTCGCCAACACCGCCGCGGCGTTCTCGGCCGACTGCATCAGCTCGCTCATCGACGAGGCGCACGCCGAGGTGACCGAGTGATACCAAGTTGAGCTAATCACTTTCGCCCTTGTCATGCTGAACTTGATTCAGCAACCCAGTTATGTCCCGAAGCGCCGCAAACGTTAGAAATCCTGCGACGAGTTCAGGATGACACGATCACAAGTCCTGACAGCCTAGTATTGCTTTCGTGTGACACCGCACAGCGCCCGGCAGGCTCAGTCTGTCGGGCGCTGCTGTTGCTGGGCCACCCACTGCTGCACAGCGAACGCCGCGATGGGCACGAAGTCCGTTGCGATCACGTCGATGCCTGCGTCTAGGAGTGCGTGATACGCGGCTGGACCCTCCACGAACGCCGCCGAGTCGAGCGCGCCGAACGTGCCGAGTTGGGCGCGGACGCCGAGCGCATGCAGCCGCTCGATGACCACCGGGGCAAAGTCGCCGACGCCCGTGAACGCGATCCAGCGTGCCGGGTCGGCGCCAGCCGCGAGCAGCGCGTCTAGGTCGTCGCTTGAGCGCGTGGTGACGGAATAGACAAGGTCCGGCGCGAGGGCGTAGAACGCCGCGAGGTCCTCGGCCGAATAGACGATCACGACAACGCGGTTGCCTGCGTTAGCGTCCCGAATGGCCTCGACCACCGGACCCGGCGGCACGTCGCGCTTGATGTCGAGCAGCAGGACCGCGCGGCCCTCGGCCCACGCCAGCGCTTCTAAGAGCGTTGGGATGGAGAAGGGCGTCTCGCGTCCGACCACATCGAGCAGGCGCAGGCCGTCGAGGTCGCCGGCGTTCGTTTCTGCGAGGAGGCCGGTGCCCGTCGTAGTACGGTCGAGCGTCTCATCGTGGAGGAGCACAAGGACGCCATCCGCCGTCATGCGCACGTCGGTCTCCAGAAGGGCCGGGGCGTAGGCGAGCGCGCGGTCGAAGGTGGCGAGACTGTTCTCCGGGTAGCCGGGAGCCGGACTGCCTCGGTGGGCGCTCACGAGCGGCAGCGCGTCGGGCGTCCAGCGGAGGTACGCCGCGAGGTCGTCGGCCCCGTCAAACGCACGAAAGTTGGCAGGCGACGCCTGAAGGGCCTGGGGCGGCGGCGGTGCAGGCGGCGTGAGCGGGCGCGGCTGGAGGTAGCACCCGGCCTGCACGACGACGAGCAGCGCGAGCAGGAGGGCACCGAAGCGACTCACGCCGTGTCCCCCCGGGCCTCGTCCTCCTGAGCTTGGGCAACGCCGTGCTTCACGCGGTAGAGCACGCCAGCCAGGCCTTGCTGGCGGGTCATGCCGAGCTGCTTCCCGATGCCTAGGCGGTTCAGGAGGTCGTCCGGCACGGCCGCCACGTCGCTAGGCGCAGCGCCGTCCAGCGCGTCGATGAGGAGCGACACGAAGGCGCGGGCCGTTGGGGCTTCGTTGGGCGCCCAGGCGTGCAGGGCTACCGCGTCGTTCTCGACCTCGGGGAAGACGAACACGGGCGACTGGCACTCGTGCACACGGCCGAGTCCGGCGTCGCGCTTCGCCTTGAGCGACTCTGGCAGCGGCGGCAGGTTGTTGGCGTAGTCCAGCAGCAGTTCCAGCCGCATCGGCGGCTCCACGAACTGGAACGTCTCAATGATCTCGTCGAGCTTTGTCATCGAAGGGGGCGCGTCGTCACGACTCAGACTCGGGGGCGGCGATCTCGAACGGGCGCGTCTGGTCGTTGAGCTTCAGCGTGTACGCGCCGGGCTGGTAGCGTCCGTCGAGGGGGAGGTAGAAGCGGAAGGGGCGCACGACCTGCGTGCAGAAGGCGCGCTTCGGCCGCTGCATCGTGAGCGTGACCGTGATGAGGTTGCCCGCGCGCTCCTGCTCGACGTCGGCAAGCTGCGAGCAGCCGTCTGGAAGCGCCCCCTTGACGAGCACCTCGACGGGGACGCCCTCGTCGGTCATGCGGCCCAGCGGCGCCGGACGCACGTGCAGCGTGTCCACGACCGCCGGGTAGCTGAAGTAGTCTTGGGTGGTGTCGCGCGGGGCGAGCGCCATCGTCTCGCGAACGTCGGGCGCTCCGTCGTCGAAGCGGTGGCCGAACGTGTCGTCTGGTGCCGCGACGCGGTCGGAGCCGCCGCACGCCGCGAGGGCGAGCAGGGCAGCGAAGAACAGAGCCGACCGGAGCATGGCGTTCACGAGGCGGGCATGTCGAAGAGCGCGATCTGCTCGTAGCCGTCCTCGACGAGCTCGCGCGGGGCGTCGCCCCAGAGGCGCTCTAGGTCGTAGAACGCGCGCTTCTCAGCGTCGAAGACGTGCACCACCACGTCCACGTAGTCGAGCAGCACCCACACGAGCGACTGGTAGCCCTCGCGGTGCCACGGCAGTTCGCTGGTCGTCTCCTTGATGCCCATGCGCACGCCATCGGCGATGGCCTTGATCTGCGTGTCCGAGGTGCCCGTGCCGATTACGAAGAAGTCGGCCACGCCCGAGACGCCGCGCAGGTCCATCACCGTCACGTCCGCCGCCTTCTTGTCCAGCATCGCCGCGACGGCCAGTTCGACGAGCGTGCGGGTCTCGGTCGAGGTCGGGCGTTGCTTGGGCGCGTCGGGACGGGTCGGCTTCGTGGGGGCGTCGGGCATGAGCGGAGCGGAGGGTTGGCTGAAGCGGTAGGAGCGGTGTGAGGTCGTAGGGAAACGAGACAGGGGAAGCTACGCCTATCGCGGCGCAGAGTTGCCCGAAGCTGGCGGCGCGGAGCGGTCTGGCAAGGTCGCCGGGGGGCGGTCAGTCGAACGGGCGCAGCGTGGCGTAGTCGCAGCCGAGGATCACGCTCGCGTCGAGGTAGAGGTCGCGGCGCTCTTCGCGGACGCGCGCCTCGGGCACGCCAAGGGCCGCGGCGACTTTCAGGGCGGCGGCCCGGTCGCCGATCCGGTCGACGACCTCCGACATCGCCACCCCAAAGTCGGGGACGTTGCCGCTCGCGACGACGTCGAAGCCCTGGTCGCGGAGGTATTCCGTGGCTGTGGCAGCGAGCCCAGGATCGCCGCAGCCGTTGCGCACCTCGACCTGGATGATGTCGCCCTGGAGTTGCGCGGGATTGGCCTCGCGGACGGCGTCGGCGCGAGGCGCGAGGAAGCGGTTGGCGAGCGCGTAGAGCAGCGCTAAGGCGAGGACGCCGCAGACGACGAGGGCCAGGTTGAGGAGCGCCCCCGCGATGGGCGACGAGGCGCGACGGGTCGTCGCCATAGGCTAGCCGGGCCGCTTAGTTGCGCCAGAAGAGCGCGTCGTAGTCCGAGGATCCGTAGCTGGCGCGGAACGACGAGCCGCCGAAGTAGGGGCTATAACCATACATCCCTTGATTGCCATAGCCGTAACCGCCCCGTGCGAAGGGGTTCTGGCTAAACTGGAGGCGGATCAAGCTGTTTTCGGTCGGGCGGTAGGCCAGCTCGGCGTTGCGGATGAAGACCTGCGCGGGCTGGTCCTCGCTGAAGCCGAACGCGCTCTGGAGATCGCTGCTGCCGAACGGCGCGTGCGCGACGCCCACGTCCACGCGGCCCGCGAGGTTGGCCGTGGGCTGCCACCGCAGGGACGTTGTGTACAGGCCCATTCCAAATCCACCAGCGCTGCCGAACGACGAGTACGACATCTCGTAGCTGTGCGACAGCTTGAACTTGTCGCCGCTGAAGAAGCGCCCGAGGGCGGCCCCGCCGGGGTTTTCGGTGACCATCACCGGGGCCGGGCGACCTGGCGCGTCGGTGCGGAACTGCGCCTCGGCGGGCGCGGCAATGAGCAGGAGCGCGAGAACGACGGTAGCGAACGCGAGACGCATCGGGGCGAAGGTTGAGGCCAGTGGTTGAGGCCAGTGAGGCGATGCCGGATGGACGCCAAGAATAGCGGCAACGCGGCTCTGAGTCAATGGAATTACACAGGTACGAGCCGGTACAACGTCGCAGGGCGAGGGTTTCGGGTGCACCTCCGTAATCTTGGGGGATAGATGGTGTACCAACTATTTATGGGATTATCGTGAAGAGAATACTGTTAACGTGTGATAACAAATAATCCAGTCGGATCCGGCGGGTCCAGCCATCCGCCTGTTCGGTTCCGCATTGGCTGGCAAACGGTGTCACACAACAGTGACCCTGTCGGCGTGTGTCCGGATGCCCAGGAGGCTTCATCTATTCTCGGCACAGGGCTTGGTTACGTCCTCTGTGCCATACACACCCTTTCGGTAGCCTTCCATGGGACAACAGCAAGTTCTTCTCCTCGTTCTGACGATCATCATCATAGGCCTCGGCACTGCGACAGCGATCGATTCGTTTGTCGAGAACCGACGCAAGTCTGAGGTCGACATCATCATTTTCGACTTGGTCCGCCTGTCGTCCTCGGCGCAGGCCTGGAAGCTGAAACCTGTCGCCATGGGCGGCGGTCTCGGGGAAGACGGGTTCACCGGAGCCGGGCGCATCTTCGAGCAACTCGGCTGGGAAACCGTGACCATGGAGGTGACGGCGTCCAACCCGGATACGCCGGGCTTCGCCTCGCGAGAGAACACGGAGTGCTACCGGTCCAACGACAGCACCATCTTCTGCCCGGTCCCCCAGTTCAGCGGACGCCGAGGCGAAGGAAGTCTCGTGATCTATGCGCTCGGGAGCCTGTTCGAATCCCAGGGCAACAGTCTGAGCTCGGCCTCTGTCGAGATCGTCGCCGTGTCCTACGTGTCGGGCATCCGACCCGAGAACGTGATGATCGAAGTCTATAGATAGCGGAGGCTCTTCGCCCACCGCGGCCCTGCTCTGCCGGCGTCGTCTAGGTTCGGCCCGCGTTGCTGCTCATGGGAGCCGCTTCATGGGAGCCGCTTCATGGGAGCCGCTTCATGGGAGCCGCTTCATGGGAGCGAACGCTGTAGTAGCCGGTCCAGGGAGGCATAGACGAGTTCGCCCATCGTGTGGCAGAGCTCAAAGGTGGGATCGCCGTAGTGGTTGACGAGCTGCGCCGCGAGCCGGGCCACGTGCGCCTCGGGGGCAATGAGGTCCTCGCGCATCACCTCCATGAGGGCCTCGAAGCGCCCCTCGCTCGACCGGATCCGCCCGGCGATGAGGCCACGCTCCTCGCGCTGGTACTGGTCGAGCGTCTGCCGGTTGATGTGCGCCATCGCAAGCTCGATGATGGCGTTGTTCTGCGCGAAGAACTGCGGGAGGTAGACCTGCTTGCGCCAGTGGTGGCTCTGCTGGTCGAAGTCGATTGAGCGCATGCGGTACTGCATCTTCTCGAAGTCGGGCGTGATGTCGATCACGTAGTTGCCCGAGTGCATGTCGCCGAGGAGGCGCACGAGGCAGCGCTCGTTGAACTTGACGAACTCCTTCGCGAGGCGGACCTCGTCGAAGTGGTTCGCGGGCATTGCCTCGCGGATGAACCGGTCGGCCGGGATGCCGATGATGTGCTCCTCGATGAGCGTCCCCGTGTCGTTGCCGCTGCGAGACGGGTGGACGAGATAGTGGATGCGGTTGGGCGAGAGGATGTGCTCCAGTTCGAGGCCGTAGACCCGGTTGGCGTCGACGCGCTTGACGTAGAAGTAGTCGAAGTTCTCATTCAGCGCGTTGACGATGCGGACGCGGAACGGGAGCGTGTTGGCGTAGAGGCAGACGTCCACGCGGTCCACGCGGAGGTGCTCAATGGTGGAGAGGTCGCCGTCGGACTTGATGAGCGCGTAGGTCAGGAGCAGCGCGTCGTGGATCTCGCGTTGATCGGCGGGGCCGTAGTAGACGGTGTTCCAGAGCGTGTCGTGCCCCTGCTCGTCGTAGAGCGTGGTCGCGCCGGCGTAGCGGAGGAGGCTGTCGTAGTCCGCGCCGCGCGTGACGAGGCGGCCGTAGCGCACGAGGTACTCGAGGACGTAGTCGCTGAGCGGGTAGACGGCCTTCTTCTTCGAGATGAGGTTGCGCGGCGCGGCCGTCCCGCGCGGCGGCGGTGCGTCCGAGCGCTTCATCCGGGGTTCGAGCGGGTCGGTCATGGCGAGGAGACGGTCGGCGGTGAGCTAGCGGTTGGCTGTGCGGCGAGGCTCGCGCATGCAAGCGATCAGGAAAGAGGGCGCTCCGGCAGCCAGCCGCCATCTTACAACCGCCGGCTTAGCCTCGGCAGCCATTCGCGCATCCACGCTCCGTAGCGCCCCTCCGTGATCGCGCGGCGGGCCTCGCGGACGAGCCACAGGAACAGCGCCAGGTTCTGCTGCGAGGCGAGCATCATCCCGAGCACCTCGTTGACGCCCAACAGGTGACGGAGGTAGCTCTTCGAGAAGTGCCCGGCATAGTGGTCGAGGCCTGGGTCAATCGGCGAGAAGTCGGTCTTCCACTTCGCGTTGCGGATGTTGAGTTGGCCCTCGGTCGTGTAGATCGTGCCGTTGCGGCCGTTGCGCGTCGGGAGCACGCAGTCGAACATGTCGACGCCCCGCGCGATGTTCTCGATGAGATTCGCAGGCGTCCCGACGCCCATGAGGTAGCGCGGCTTCTCGCGCGGCAGCTCGGCCGTGACAACCTCCACGACCTCGTACATCACCGGCGCGGGCTCACCCACGGATAGCCCGCCGATGGCGTAGCCCTCAAAGTCCATATCGACGAGTTGCCGGGCCGACTCGCGGCGGACCGCCGGGTACGTCACGCCCTGCACGATGGGGAAGAGCGTCTGGCTGTGCCCGTACTTCGCCTCCGTCGTGCGGAAGTGGTCCTGGCAGCGCTTGGCCCAGCGCATCGTGAGCGCGTTGCTTTTGCGCGCGTAGGCCTCGTCCACGTCGGCGGGCGGGCACTCGTCGAGCACCATCATGATGTCGGAGCCGATGGAGCGCTGCGTGTCCAAGACCGACTCGGGCGTGAAGAGGTGGCGGCTGCCGTCGAGGTGGCTCTGGAAGGTGACGCCCTCTTCGGTGATCTTCCGGCTGTCGGCGAGCGAGAAAACCTGAAAGCCGCCCGAGTCGGTGAGAATCGGCCCGTGCCATCGCATGAACTGGTGGAGTCCGCCCGCGGCTTCCATGACCTCCATGCCGGGGCGGAGGAAGAGGTGGTAGGTGTTGCCGAGGATGATTTGCGCGCCGAGGTCGTCGCGGAGCTGGCGCGGCTCGACGGCCTTCACGGTGCCCAGCGTCCCGACGGGCATGAAGATCGGCGTCTCGATGGCCCCGTGGTCGGTCGTGACCACACCGGCGCGGGCGTCGGTCGTCGGGTCTTCGGCGGCGAGGGTGAAGGTCATCCGAGGGGCGAAGGTAGAGGGTCGAAGGTCGAAGGACGTAGGGTCTGTTCGAAGCGTTCGCGCTCGGCGTCGGGCAGTGCAAGGACGATGGGCGCGTCGCCGTCCACGTCGAGGACGAGCAGCGGGTCGTACGCTTTGGCGACGAAGCGGCGTACGTCAGCACGGCGGCGCAGCGTGCGGTGCTCTTCGGTAGCGGCGATGGGGCGTACGCGGCGAAGCGACGGGCGGGGGACCTTCAACGCCGCCGGCCCTTGCTGGATGCGCAGCGTCTCGTCGGTCAGCGTCACCACAACGGCAGGCCGCCAGCCGACATAGCCCACGAGCACAAATAGCACGAGCGCGACGGCTTGGGCGATCGCATACCACACCGCCGCGTCGAGAAACGCCTCGGGCGACGCCATGTCGCGCAGCCACAGCCAGCCCCACTGCGTGCCCATCACCGCCATGGCCACGGTGAGCACGAGCACGATCCAGTAGGTCGCCTCGGCCCGGAGCGGGTCGCCGATCCATCGTCGGAGCGCGCGCCCGAGCAGCGAGGCGGGCGGGTGAAACGAGCGCGGTGCCCGGAAGCTCAGCGTGGTGGTAGGCACGTGTGTAGGTGTGGACGTAGGCGAGTGGGGAGGCAAGACCACGTTGCAGACGTGCCTACCACCACGCGTTCACACGCTCGGCGGCGATTCAAGCGAGAGTCCTGGCTCCGTAGTGGCCTGGACGTCCCGGTTGTCTTTCCAGGCGCGGTAGAACGTCAGTAGGATTGCCGTCACCGGTACGGCCAGGAGCAGCCCGAGGAAGCCCATCAGCGTGCCGAAGACGAACAGCGAGAGAATGATGAGCACGGGGTGCAGGCCGACCTGCTGGCTCATGATGTTCGGCGTGAGCACGGCCTGCTCCAGCAGCCCCTGCGCCAGCAGCACGATCACCACCACCGCCACATCGCCGAGCGAGCCGAACGCCAGCGTGATCCCCACGGCGATGATGTTGGTCAGGATCGCGCCGAGGTTGGGGATCATGTTGAGCACGCCCGCGAGCAGCCCGATCACGAACGCGAACGGCACCCGGAACAGCGCGAGGAAGAGCGACACGTTGAACGCCGAGATCGCGGAGATGAGGAGCTGGCCGCGGAGGTAGTTGCCGAGGATTTCGGTGCTGCGGAAGAGGTAGGCGCGGTCGCCCTGGTAGGTCGGGAACTGCTCGGTGAGCGTGTCGCGCAGCTTCGGGTAGTCCTTGAGCACGTAGAACAGCAGCACCGGCACCAGCACGATCACCGTGATCGCCTCGATGAGGGTGCCTACCGAGCGCGAGATCCCGCCGACGGCGTCGGGGATGCGCCCCGCCAACTCGGCGATGCGGTCCGGGAGGAACGCCGAGAGCTGCATCTCCAACTCATCCATGTCGACGAGGCCGTTGTTCTCCAGATAGCGCACGAGGGCGTTGTCCGCAAGCGTCGCAGGCAGCGTCGAGAGGAGTTCGATCACGCGCTGCGCCAAGGTTTCCACCTGCGCGATCAAGTTCGGCACGAAGAGCAGCCCGATCAGCACCAGCACGCCGACCACGAGCAGCGTCAGCAGGAGCGTAGCCGCCCAGCGCGGCATCTTGAGTTTGCGCCCTGCCCACTGCACCGCGGGGTCGAGCAAATACGCCAGCAGCCAGACGATCACGAACGGCGCAAGTATGCCGCCGAGCGTACGTAGCAGCCAAAACGCTAGCAGCAGCCCTGCGGCCACGAGGAGCGCGCGGGCAGCCTGTTGCTTGCGGATCGGCCACAGGATCGCCATGCCGACCGCGCCAATCAGCAGCGGGTTCACCGCCTGCCCGATCTCGAAGAGCAGGAAGAAGAACGCGGCCAGCCCGCCGACCATGAGCACCCCCTGGAACACGATCGACCGCGCCAGCGCGTAGCGGCGCATCGGATCAGGAGCAGAGGACGAATCGGACATGGAGCAGGGCAGGCGATCGGCGCTCCAAGATCGCACCGCGCTCTGTCCCATGCAGCACGGGGTCTCATGCAGCACGGGGTCTCATGCAGCACGGGGTCTCATGCAGCACAGGGTCTCATGCAGCACAGGGTTTCGCGCTGCTACCGCTGCGCGCTCAGCCCATGGCGCTCGCGCACGCCCGCCTGCTTGCGCGTGCCTGCTTGCCTCATGCGCACGGCCGCTTCATGCAGGCGACGAGCAGCGACCCCGCGCGAAACGGCTTCGCCACGATGGCCTCCATGCCCGCCGACCGGCACGCGGCAAAGAACGCCTCGTGCGGCTCGGCCGTGACCCCGACGATGCGTGGACGCACGGTCGCTCGCCGGGCGAGCATGCGCCGGGTGGTTTCCATCCCGTCCATCCCGGGCATGCGCAGGTCCATCAAGACCACCTCATAGGCCGCGCCTTGCCGTTGGGCGGCATCGTAGAGCTTGAGACCTTCAAACCCCGAACTGGCCTCATCGACGGCGACGCCAGAGCGTTCGAGCACTTTCCGGATGATGAGCCGCTGTTCCGGGCAATCGTCGACGACGAGGACGCGATGAGGGAGGTGCGGTGAAGAGGGGGTGGTCGGGAGAAACTGGGTAAAGGAGCGAACAGGCGTACGGGCAGAGACGACCGGAGTCATGCTGCAGGGAGGGATCGGGTGGAGGGAGGGGATGGGCGCCCTGCAGCGAAGCCCATGCCGTTTTAAGACGATGCCCGTAGCGGTTTTAGGAGGGTGCCCGTGTAAGCGTCTGGACTACATCGCCCCGAAGTGACTCGACTTTTTTACCGGTCGTGTTTCTAAACGAAACATCCAATTCATCCAGAGGCAGGGCATGCTGTCTGCAACGCGGCCTGCGCTGCGGTGACGGAGAGGCCGGTCGCATCCACGTTGAGGATGACTTGGCGAGCCTCTCGGCGGTCTTGGACGGTGTCTACTGGGAGGTAGCGAAACGTCACCCGCCCCGGTCGAAGCACGCCGCCCTCAAACACGTCGCCCCGCGCTGCTACGAGGTCGCCCGAGGCGACGCTGAGTAGGGCGTAGGTGCCGGTGAGCGACTGGACTACAAAGGCCTCGCAGTCGGCTTTCGTGAGGAACACGACGGCGGCCGTCCGCCCCGCTAGGGGCTCCGAGCTACAGGCGGGCAGTAGCCACAGGGCGAGGGCTAAGGCGGTGCATCCCCAGCCACACGGCCACGCCGCTCCGGTAGGCGTCCCGGCTTGCCGGGGGCTAGACATGGCGCTCGGCGTGGTAGCTCGACCGCACCAGCGGCCCGCTCTCTACGTGCTCGATGCCGAGTGCTTCGCCCTGCTCCTTGTACCATGCGAACACGTCCGGGTGCACGAAGTCCTCGACGGGAAGGTGCATCTTCGTCGGCTGGAGGTACTGCCCGATGGTCATCACGTTGAGGCCGATGCCCGCGAAGTCCTCCATGAGGCTGAGCACCTCGTCGCGCGTCTCGCCGAGGCCGACCATGATGCCCGACTTGGTGCGGAGCCCGAACTCGTCCTTCGCGCGCTGGAGCACGTCGAGCGAGCGCTGGTAGTCGGCCTGCGGGCGCACGCGGCGGTAGAGCCGCGGCACCGTCTCCACGTTGTGGTTGAACACGTCGGGACGCGCCTCGAAGACCGTGTCCATCGCCTCCTGCGCGCCGCGGAAGTCCGGCGTGAGCACCTCGATAGTGACGCCCTCGATCTCCTCCTTGAGGAGCCGGATGCACTCGGCGAAGATGGGTGCGCCGCCGTCCTTGCGGTCGTCGCGGTTGACGCTCGTGATGACGACGTGCCGCAGGCCCATCAGCTTGGCGGCGTCGGTGACGCGGCGCGGCTCGTCCCAGTCAAGGTCCTTCGTGCCGGGGCGCCCGGTCATGACGGCGCAGAAGCTGCACGAGCGGGTGCAGACGTTGCCGAGGATCATAAACGTCGCTGTCCCGGCGGTCCAGCACTCGCCCATGTTGGGGCAGCGCGCGCTCTGGCAGACCGTGTGGAGGTCGTGCTTGGAGATGATGTCCTGGACGTTGCGGAACGTCTCGCCGTAGGGCAGCTTCACCCGGAGCCACTCGGGCCGCTGACCAGGCCGGTTGGTCGTGGCCGGCTTCGTGACAACGGGGAGTTCCAGCATGCCGTCGCCGCCCACCTCGGTGAGCGCAGGCTTGACGGCCTTCAGCTGGACGGAGCCGGGAGCAGGACGGTGGGGTGCGGGGCGGGTGGGAGCGTTCGCCATGAACAGACGCCAGGTCGTGGGCTGCTGGGGAGCGGGATCGAGTGAAAACCGGGCACCAAGCACGCCCCATCGGGGGCGGGGTTTCGGCGGTGGGGGCCCACGGGCAGCGTCGTTGTGGGTCGAGGCTCGTACATTGATGCAACGAGCCTAGGAAAGCGCTTTTCTCTCATCTTGCCAACGAGGCCGCCCATGACTCCTCGCTACCTCTTCGGCGCGCTCTGCTGCGCCCTCGCTCTCGTGCTGGCCCTCCCCGCGACGGGCCAGACGGCTACTGACATCACGCTGATGGCCCCCGATGGCAACATGGTCACCATCGACCGCGACGACTTCGGCGTGCCGCACGTCTCCGCGCCTACCGAGGTGGCGGCCTTCTATGGCCAGGGCTATGCCGTCGCCCAGGACCGCCTCTTCCAGATGGAGACCTTCTGGCGCGTCGCCACCGGCCGCTTCGCCGAGCTCTTCGGGCCTGGCGACAACGATGGCAACATCCTCCAGGATCAGGGGGTCCTCACCGTGTTCTACACGCCGGACGAGCGCGCCACGCAGTTCGACGCGCTCTCGCCCGGCCTCAAAGCCCTCCTCGAAGCCTACCGCGACGGCATCAACCTCTACATCGGCGAGATCGCCACGGACCCGATGAAGCTGCCCATCGAGTACGCGCTCTTCTCAGGCAACCCCGAGGCCTGGACGAACGACAAGACGGTGGCCGTCCTGCAGTTCTTCATGCGTCGCTTCGGCGAGATCGGTGGCTCGGAGCTGAACCGCCTCGCCGAGTTTGAGGCGATGGGCCCCGAGATGTTCGACCAACTGCGCCCGATCAACGACCCAACGGCATCGACGACCATCACCAGCCAGACCGCGCCGATCGTGGACGACACGCCCGCCTACGCCAATCACGACTTCCCCGACCGGGTCCTCGCCGCCGCACGCGTGGCTGCCGCCGAACTCGCCGAGCGGAATGCCATCGTGGAGGAGGTCTACCGCAAGCACGGCATTCCGCTCTCGTTCGGGTCGTTCGCCGCCGCCATCGCGCCGAACGTGTCAGCCTCGGGCAACGCGATGCTGCTGGGCGCGCCGCAGATGGGCGAGCCGTCTCCCGACCCCGAGGTGCGCTCCCAGACATCGATCACGAGCGAGGTCGAGATCAAGGTCGACGGCGGCCTCCACATCGCGGGCATGA
This sequence comes from Bacteroidota bacterium, assembly GCA_039821555.1. Taxonomy (NCBI): domain Bacteria; kingdom Pseudomonadati; phylum Bacteroidota; species Bacteroidota bacterium. The sequence goes on along the minus strand of JBCBNX010000005.1, from coordinate 188,010 downwards.
CGGTGCCGGGCATCCCCGGCGTTATCATCGGCCGCACGCCGAACCGCGCCTGGACGCTCACGACGGGCTTCACGGACAACACCGACACCTACGTCGAGACGCTCGACATGACGGGCACGCAGTACCAGTTCGAGGGCGGTCTGCTGCCGCTCCAGCCGTTCGCGGCCACCATCAACGTCGCCGGCGGCGATCCCGTCCCCTACACCAGCTTCCGCACGCTCCACGGCCCGGTCTACGCGCTCGACGCGAAGAATGGCACCGCCTTCTCGTGGCGCTTCGCCTTTTGGAACCGCGAGCTGGAGATGGTCGAGGCGTTCTACGACGTCTGGCGCGGGTCGAGCTTCGACGCGTACGTGGACGCCATCCAGCGCGCCACGATGTCGTTCAACGTGTTCTACAACGACCGCGACCAGACCATCGCTTTCTGGCACATCGGCCTCTACCCGCAGCGCCCGGCCACCGTCGACCCGCGTCTCCCGGCCCTGGGCGACGGCACGCAGGAATGGGAGGGCTTCCTCGACTTCGCCGACCACCCACAGGAGGTCAACCCCGCCAAAGGCTATTTCGTCAACTGGAACAACAAGCCTTCCGCCTCCTGGCCGCAGGGCGACAACGTGGACTGGGCCGCGACGCGCCCCGGCGGCTACCTCCGCACCTACGACGGCGTGGACTTCCTCGACGACTACGTGCGCGCCAACGCGCCGATCTCGTTCGACGACCTGAAGGGCCTCTTCCGCGTGCCCCGCTTCAACCCAGACTATCGGGAATACCCCGGGTCGTACCAGCAGGTGATCGAGTTCAAGCCCGCGGGCAACGTGGTCGCGCAGAACGTGATCCCGCCGGGCCAGAGCGGCTTCACCAACTCCATCGGCCAGGCCAGCGCGCACTACGCCGACCAGTGGCCGCTCTACCTCACGACGTTCCAGCAGGAGACCGGGCCGGTGCAGATGAAGGACTTCCTCTTCCAGGGCGAGTCCGTCGTGTCCACTGAGGACGACGCCGTGACCGCCACGTTTGCGCTCGGCCGCGCCTACCCGAACCCGTTCCAGGCGGGCGCAGCGCTCTCGGTGCCCGTTGCCCTCAACGCGCCCGCCGACGTGGACCTCGCGCTCTACGACGCGCTGGGTCGCCGCGTGGCCACGCTCGCCAGCGGCACGCAGCCAGCCGGCAGCCAGACCATCGAGGCTACGCTCGATCTGCCCGCGGGTGTCTACGTGGTCCGCCTGCTCGCCGACAGCCAGCAGCGGACGCAGAAAGTCGTCGTGGTGCGCTAGCCCTACACTCCTAGTCACAGGCACGCGTCGCTCGGCATACCCCTGGGTAGGTCGAGCGTCGCTGCGTTTCGGGTGGGCCTCCAGACGGTTCAGCAGCGAATAGGGCGGGCCGCTGCGCTTTTGGGGCGGTAGGAAGGCGGGTGCCGTACGATGGTGTACCCAGCCATCAAAGCGGGTTCGCGCCCTCCATTCCTCCAGTCTTTCTGCATGCGCACTCTGCTACTCCTCCTCCTGTGCTTCGGCCTCGCAACGACGTCAGCGGCACAGACCGCTGCTTCTTGTGAGGATGGAACAGCTCGAACGACGCTCAGTGGTGCCAACGTCGAGACGGGGCTCTGGATCGACGGCAGCATCGGGCTCGAAAACGCGACAACCCCCACGTACTTCGTGCCGCGCGGCACCACGCAGTCGCCGCTCTTCGTCGCGAGCCTCTGGGTTGGTGGGCAGATTGGGGGAGAGACGCGTACGGCCGCCGCGCTCTACACAGCCTTCGAGTTCTGGCCGGGCCCGCTCGGGGACGACGCCCAGCCGCTCGGCGACTGCGCCCAGTACGACCGCATCTGGAGTGTGTCGCAGGACGATGTAGCCGCCTTCGAGGCCGGAGGCGCGGCCACTGCCGACTTGCGCGCGTGGCCGACCGGCCTCGGTGCCGCCACCGTCGACGCGACAGGTGCGCCCGTCGTGCCCACGAGTCGCGGTCAGGTCATCGACCTCGACGCAGGCGAGCGTCCGGTCGTCTATGGCACCCAGACGGCGTTCTGGGTCATGAACGACGTCGGCAACGAGCACGTGTACACCGGCTCGGCCCCGCTCGGCATCGAGGTGCAGGTGACCGCCTCGGCCTTCGATACGGGCGTAGCGGCCTTCGACAACGCGACGGTCTACCGCTATCGGATCGTCAACCGCAACACCGCGCCCATCGAAGCGGGGCATGCCTCGTTCTGGACCGACTTCGATCTGGGTACGTTCTGGGATGACTACGTCGGGTCGGACTCGCTGCGTCACATGGCGTTCGTCTACAACGGTCAAGCAACCGACGAGGAATACGGTACGCCCCCGGCGTTCGGCGTGGATGTCCTCAGCGGGGCGGCGAGCGTCATCTTCCCCTACAAGTCGGGGCCCTTCCCGACGTCGGAGAGCGCGCAGGGGCCCGACGAGCACTACCAGTTCATGCAGGGGCGCTGGCGCGATGGATCGCCCGTCACGGAGCAGGGCTTTGGCTTCGACACCGATGGTGCTTCAGTCGCATGGATGTACCCTGGTGATCCGGTGGCGCAGGACTTCTGGAGCTTGGAGAACATAGACGGGAATGGTACAGAGGCGGCCTTTGGCGATATGCGCGGCCTCGCCAACTCGCCAGCGTTCGACCTCGCGCCGGGCGACGCCTACCAGTTCGATGTCGCGTTGCTGTTCGCGCAGGGCACCGACCGTCTCGACAGCGTTGCCGAGCTTCGCCGGGCGAGCGACCGTATTCAGGCCGCTTATGACGCCGGGCTCCTCTTCGGTGGAGGAAGTCCGGTCTCGGCGGAAGAAGCGCCCCAGGATCGGGCCTTCGAGGTGACGGTCTACCCCAACCCCATCCGGGATCACGCTGCGGTAGCCTTCCAGATCGAGACGCCTTCGGAGGTGCGCGTCCGCGTTGTGGACGTGCTCGGACGCACCGTCGCAACGATCCAGCGCGAGTCCGTCGCTGCAGGCGTGCATCAGGTCAGCCTGCCAGGCGACCTCGCCAGTGGGACCTACGTCGTAGAGGTGGCCACCAACCGAGCCCGGATAAGCCGTCTCGTGACGGTCGCCCGATAGCGCCCACCTCGTGCTCTGAGGACCGTGTGCATGCGTAGGAGGCGGCACCTCCTGCTTCTCTCCCCTGAAGGGCCGAGAAACGATCCCCCTCACGCTTGAGGGGGACAGATCGAACGAAGTGAGATCATGGGGCTGCGAGGCAAGAGGAAGCGCGCAACCACGACGCTTACCAACCGACCTGTTCCGTGAGGTCGCGCCATTGTGGGTTCTGCCGCGCAATGAGGTCCAGCTTCTTCGCCCGCCGCCAGCCCTTGAGTTGCCGCTCCCGCGCAATCGCATCGTGCACGCTGGCATACGACTCCACGTAGACCAGCCGGTCGATGTCATACCGCGCTGTGAACCCAGGCACCGCCTTCGCCCGGTGCTCGGCCACGCGCCGCCCGAGGTCGCTCGTCATGCCGACGTAGAGCACGAGCGCCCGGTTGGCGAGGATGTAGACGTAATACGTCTTGGAGCGAGGCACGGCAGCAGCATCTGGAAACGGGGCTACCGACGCGTAGCAGTACGCGCTCGGCAGCGTATCCCTCCAGACACGCGTCCCCACGCCCGCGTAACCGCCTCTCTACTGCGAATGTCTCAGTCCCGCCACGTCCCCCCGTGCACTCCACACTCCCCCTCTGTCATCCTGAGCGCAGCCCGTAGGGCGGAGTCGAAGAGCTTGCCCTGAGCGCAGTCGAAGGGATCTCTGTCCACCTCGGCGCTTCGGGTGGGGCCTGAAAGCTGGCCCGCAGATCCTTCGACTCGCTCCGCTCGCTCAGGATGACAGATTACTATCCTTCGTTTTTGCTGGTACTACCTGGCCAGTCTCTGATTTCTATCGTTTCAAGGAGACCCCTGTGCGCTTCCGGGCCAAACTTCTCAACTCGGGTAAAGTCAAGATACTCGGTACGCACCTCCCCTCCGTCTGGGGGAGCGCTGAAAGTGATCTTGAACTCGGACAAACCGAGAGTCATCTGGGCAGCTAGACGCGCATGCTCTTCTTTGGTGAGTACGACTGGTAAGGTGATCTGCACGGGGCCCAGATAGACCTCGCGGTCGAGAATCTCGTAACCTCGCTCTCCAGTAATTCTGATCCATCTAAGCTCTTCAGGGGGGAAGAAAGAGGTAATGTCTGCACCTTTGCTGGGAGTGAGAGTGACGGTATAGGTATTGAAGGATCGAACGAGTTGCCCGCTCTCCAGAATATCCCTCAGTTCTTGAGCATCGATAATATCCCGGCCAGTAAGTGACTCTGGCAAGGAGAACTCGCATCCTAGCCTGTCCTCAATAGCAACTAGGCTTGCGAGGTACTGGGCGAGAGTAGCATCAACAGCCGTCGCGGATGGGATGGCATGAGGTGTAACCAAAACTCCGCCTGTCTCCGTGTCGACTAACCCTATTGAGGCACCATCGGCAAGAGCGTTTGCAAGGCGGACCGCCTGAAAGGAACGTCGGGCCTTGCGGCCAAGAAGTGAAACCCTAAGATTCACCGTGACCGCTATTCCCTTTTTATCGCGCTTCTCGAAAACGAGATTGAGACACACTGGATCGTGCTCGTCCGTTTCAAACTCAGTACGACGACTTCCAGACCGAAGAAGCCTCATTTTCAGACCATCGTATATCAGGGGCGCACCTGGTTTTGTGAGTTCGAGATAGACAGCTCTGGGCGGTCCAGGAACAGTAGGGCCTATTTGTAGCTCTGAGGGAATTTCGTTTCCAAATAGCTGAGCAAGCTCTTCATGCTGCTCGAAGGAGGCGATAAAAGCCCCAGGTATCACAGCAGCTGTACCCTCCTCAAAGACACGCTGCAGAGCCTGCAGCGAAGCCTCACCTTCGGGTGTCTCCGGAAAATTGAAGATCCCTTTTGCAATGAGTGTGCCCTCTGACTTCGGTGTGACGTGATAGAAAACACTTTCGGAGTGTATTTCAGGGACCACCTCGAAGTATTCGAGCCTACCTAGCCTTTGTCTTATCGCTTCAAGGCTCGCTGGAACGCTTGGCTTCGGGAGGTGCCTATTCAACATCTCGACGATTTTACCAGCATCCCAGAAACTTGTATTTCTGGCTTCAAGATTTACTCCGATAGCAGCGCGGATAGCTTTCCTAGCTTCTGGGCTAATTGGACCTGAAGCGGCTACAATTACGCGATTGATGCTTTGTTCTTCGCAACTTGTTTTGTCGAGAAACTTGGCACCGAAAGCTTGGCGAACTTGAGTTGCGACTGTAGCTACATCTCCCGAAGCCTGAGCGTTGATTCGTCCCCGTTTCGCAACGATGGCAAAGTTCGTGCGGATTCCAGCCTCATGTTTCCAGAACACCACATCTTTGCCCAGCTCATTCGGTCCGTGCGTATGCTCAACCTCGAGCATTCCCATGATCCTGAGCAGAGGAATGAGCTTCTTCCGACGAAACTCGTCTTCGGTTAGCTTTGCTAATTCTTCCGGGGTATGGAGCACTGTTTTGCTTGCAACATCCTAAAGAAAAGGAGGCAGGGTCGCGAAACCCTGCCTCCCCGGATATGACACTGGTTGCTCAGGTCAGCACTCACCCGCAGCCGGTGGAGGCGCCGCAGTTGGTGCACTGGTAGCAGGCCCCGGAGCGGACCGTGATCGAGCCGCACACCGAGCACGGAGGCGAGTCGCTCTGGTTCTGGAAGAGCGCCTGCGGTCCCGCGGCCTGGGCCAGCGACGGGCTCGCGGCGCCCCCCGTGGGCTTAGGCGTACCCTGCGTGGCCATGAACGCCTCCACGGTTTGCCCGACGAGCGGGTCCGGGGTCGGCGTGGTCGGCGTGGCGGTGAAGAGGTCGGCCTGCGAGGTGTCGGCGGCGGGGCCAGCCTTCGCGGCCTCCTGCTGCACCGCCATCTGCGGGCTCACGGGGGCCGCCTCGCGCGCGTCCCCGAGGAACTTCAGGCTCAGGTACCGGAAGATGTAGTCCATGATGGACTTCGCCATCGGGATCTGCCGGTTGTTGGTGAAGCCGCTCGGCTCGAAGCGCATGTGGCTGAACTTCTGGCAGAGGTCTTCGAGCGGCACGCCGTACTGCAGGCCCAGCGAGATGCTCGTCGCGAAGGCGTCCATCAGGCCGCCGATGGTCGAGCCCTGCTTCGCCATCGTGATAAAGATCTCGCCCGGCAGGCTCGTGTCCGGGTAGAGGCCGATGTGGAGGTAGCCCTCGTGGCCCGCGATCGAGAACTTGTGCGTGAGGCTCGGGCGCTCGTCCGGCAGGCGGCGGCGCGACGGCTCCTGGATCACCTTCTCGATCTCGACGATCTTTTCGACCTCGCGGATGATGACTTCGGGTTCGACCGAAGCGCCATCGCCCGACGACGAGGCCGCATTCTTCGTGTTGCCGTCCTGCTTCGTCGAGAGCGGCTGCGAGCGCTTGGAGTTCTCGCGGTAGATCGCGACGGCCTTGAGGCCCCACTCCCAAGCCTTGACGTACGCGTCGGCGATGTCCTCCGGCGTAGCGCTCTCAGGCAGGTTGACCGTCTTCGAGATCGCGCCCGAGATGAACGGCTGGCAGGCGGCCATCATCTTGATGTGGCCCATGTGGCTGATGTAGCGCGTGCCCTTGAACGCCTTGAAGGCGCAGTCGAACACCGGCAGGTGCTCCGCCTTGAGGCCGCTCCGGACGAGTTCGCCGTCCACCGTCACGTCCTCGATGGTGTCCTGCGTGTCGATGTGGGCGAGGATGGCGGCGGTCTCGGCGTCGGAGTAGCCGAGGCGGCCGAGGGCCTGGCCGACCGTCTGGTTGACGATCTTCATCATGCCGTCGCCCTTGCCCGCGAGGAGTTTGTACTTCACGAGCGCGATGTCCGGCTCGATGCCCGTCGTGTCGCAGTCCATCATGAAGCCGATGGTGCCGGTCGGCGCGAGGACGGTCGCCTGCGCGTTGCGGTAGCCATGCTTCTCGCCGAGCGCGACCATGCGGTCGGCCGACTCCTGCGCGGCGGTGCGGAGGTAGTCCGGGCACGTCGCGTGGATATCGCCCACAGCGGCCTGGTGCATGCGCATGACCTCCAGGAAGGGCTCGCGGTTGGCGGCATAGCCGTCGAACGGCCCGATCTTCTTGTTGGCTGCGATCTCAGCCGAGCGGGCGAAGCCTTCGCAGTGCTCGATGGCCATGATGGCACCGGCGACGCCGCGGCCCTCGTCGGAATCGTAGGGCAGGCCCATCGACATGAGGAGCGCGCCGAGGTTGGCGAAGCCGAGGCCGAGCGGGCGGTAGGCGTGGCTGTTCGCGGCGATGTTGGCCGACGGGTAGCCCGCGTTGTCGACGAGGATCTCCTGCGCCGTGAGGTAGATGCGCGCCGCCGCGCGGAAGCGCTCGACGTTGAACGTGCCATCGGCGTTCTGGTACTTGCGCAGGTTGAGGCTCGCCAGGTTGCACGCCGAGTTGTCCAAGAACATGTACTCCGAGCACGGATTGCTGGAGTTGATGCGGTCCGAGTTCTTGCAGGTGTGCCACGTCTGGATCGTGTCTTCATACTGCACGCCGGGGTCGCCGCAGAGGTGCGTGCCCTCGGCGATGCCGTCGAGGATCGTCCGTGCCGGGATCGTCTCGACGGCCTCGTTGCCCGTGACCGACAGCAGGTCGTAGTCCGTGTCGGCGACGGCGGCCTCCATGAAGGCGTCGTCCAGGCGGACCGATTGGTTGACGTTCTGGAAGGCGACCGAGCCGTAGGCAGCGCCGTTGAACGAGCCGTCGTAGCCCTCCTCGATGAGTGCCCAGGCCTTCTGCTCCTCGGTCTTCTTGGCGTTCACGAACTCCATGATGTCCGGGTGCCACGACTTGAGCGTCTGCATGATCGCCGCGCGGCGCGTCTTACCGCCCGACTTGATCGTGCCGCCGGTCGCGTCCTGCACCTTCATGAAGGACACGGGGCCGCTCGGGATGCCGCCGCCGGAGAGCTTCTCCTTCGACGAGCGCAGCTTCGACCAGTCGGCGCCGACGCCGGAGCCGAACTTGAAGAGGCGCGCGCTCTCGCCCATGAGCTGCCAGATGTCGTCGATGGAGTCGTCGACGGAGATGATGAAGCAGGCCGACGCCTGCGGGCGCTCGTAGGGGTCGACGCGGACGACCTCCTGCTTCTCGGGGTCCCAGCCGAAGATGGTCTTGCCGCCCGAGTCGCGGACGCCGTACTGGTGGTGCAGCCCGACGTTGAACCACACCGGGCTGTTGAACGCGCCGTACTGGTTGGTGCAGAGCCAGGTCAGCTCGTCGTAGAACGTCTCGGCGTCCTTCTTGGTGGCGAAGTAGCCCTGGTCGCGGCCCCAGTCAGCGATGGTGCGGGTGACGCGGTGGACGAGTTGCTTCAGGCTATACTCGCGCTGCCCGTCGGCCGGATTGCCGTTGCCCGTTGCGATGTCGCCATAGAAATATTTAGAGGCGACGACGTTGGTGGCAAGCTGGCTCCAGCCTTCTGGAAACTCAACGTTCTTCTGCTCGAAGATCGCCTCGCCCTTGTGGTTTTTGATCGCGGCGTCACGGGTCTGCCAGACGACGCTGTCAAAGGGATGCTGGTCGGGCGAAGAGAAGACGCGATTGATGCGCAGGCCCTTGGAGGGAGAAGTGGACATGGTGAGTGGGGGTAGGTATCCGTTATGAAAACTGCGGTTGGCGCGGGCCACAACCTCTGCGGCGAAGCGCCAGAAATGGGGAGGGGTGTGCGGGACAATTAAGAAACCGTTTCCAGAGAGAGGACCGCAAACCGTTTTCTCCACAGGTTATACAGATGGTGGGCAACGAGCATCACGGGGTTGTCCACAGGGGCGCTGTAGCGGCAAACGCCCCGAACGGCGTTATTCGGGGTGTCTGGAAAGCTGTTATGCAGAGAAGTCCACACGGAATCCGAACCGTGGACAACGAGATCGGGGCCGGCGTTGATGACTCAAGCCCCAATAACGGGACTGTTAAGGAACGGATAACGGAAGCTTCATTCGTCCTTTGGACTGAATTGCCTGGGCTAGGGAGTGGCTAGAAGTCGTCGTCGAAATCGAGGTCGTCACTGAGATCGTCAAAGTCGTCGTACTCCTCGTCGTCCTCGTCGTAGTCGCCCTCGTCGTCGAAGTCGCCCTCCTCGTCGTAGTCGTAGTCCTCATCATCGAGGTCGTCGAAGTCCCCCTCCTCGTCAAAATCAAGGTCGTCCTCGTCGAGGTCATCGTTGCCGAGGTCGTTGTTGCCGAGGTCGTTGTTGCCGAGGTCGTCGTTGCCGAGGTCGTTGTTGCCGAGGTCGTTGTTGCCGAGGTCGTCGTCAAAGTCGTCGTCCTCGAAGTCAAACTCGTCGTCGTCGATAGCGAGAGCGTCGCTGGCGAGGGTGGGGAGCAACAGGTCGTCCATGGTGGGGCGGGCTGAGGCTGGCGGGTGGAACAGGCGCACCGCTGAGGCGGTCATGCCGCGTGCTGGAACGTACCGCGCGCGGAGCAGCGTGCAGCCCCAAGGTACAACGCCCGTCGCAGGTTTCGACACGGCCCTGGCGGCCAGAACAACGAGGACGCAGGACGCCATGCCGACCCGCGCGGCAGTGAAATTGGGATGCAACACGACGGGTCGCCGCCGGGCGTGGGATCTGTCCCGTTCGCGTCGTAGTATTTCCCTGCTGAATCTTTCGCTCCCCAAGACGAATCCTGCCCCCATGTTCGACGCCGAACGCAGTGCCTATCCGCATCCCGACGAATTCAAGGTGATGCGCCCCGAGTACACCGACCTCGATCCCGAGAACGAAGACGAGGAGGCGAAGGAATGGCAGGCCGCCATCGTGATCGCGCCGTTCCGCGTGGTCGGCCGCAGCGTCACGAAGGCGGGGGCCCGCCGCGCCGCCCTCTACGAGGCTGCCAAGACCTACCGCTCCTACCACCCGCACTTCCGCATCAAGAGCCCCTACCCGGAGACGTTCACCGGAGACGATGGCATGAAGTGGGAGCGCCTCCGTCCGGCCCTCCGCTCGAAGTACGGCGACTACACGTTCACCGACGAGGACGGCGAGGAGGACTACGCCGACATTGAGCAGATGCTGGCGTGGGACGTCCGCCTCGCCGAGACGGAAGAGGTCGAGGACTAGCGCTTGTACCAGTTCTTTGGGACGAGGCCTCACTCGAACCCGAGTGTCATCCCCGCGAAGGCGGAGATCCATACGGCGCCTCGTACAGATCCCGGATCGAGTCCGGGATGACAAAGGCGGGGGTGGGCTACTATCCTGGCGGCTTGGTATTAGTCGCCTACAAGCACGGCACCCGAGCGGGGCGGCAGCTGTAGCGCCGTCCCGTCTTTCGTTACGGCGTCTACGGTGACGTCGGGCGTCTGGTTTGCGGCGTCGCCGAGATCAAACGTCTGCGCGGCCTCGCTGGTGTTAAGCACGACGAGTGCACGCTCGCCGTCGCCAAGGCGTTGGTAGGCGATCACGCCGGTGTCGTCGTCGGCTTGGAGCCACGCAAGGTCACCGGTGGCGAAGACGCTTGGGTGCGCGGCGCGCAGCGCGGTGAGGCTGCGGTAGAAGGCGAACAGGTCCGTGTCGCGCGCCACGGGATCGGGCGCGCGCGCCTCGCCGAACGGGTGCGTCGTCTCGGTGGCGTAGGTGAACTCCGGCCACAGCATCGGCTTGCGCATGTCGGGGTCGTCGGCGCCCCACATGCCGACCTCGTCGCCGTAGAAGAGGTGCGGCGCGCCGGGCAGCGTGAACTGCATGAGCGCGAGCAGCCGCATCGAACGGAAGGTGGCGGCATCCGGCTGGTCGATGCGGTACTCGGCGTGCGCCGTCGGCGTGGGGGCGTCTTTGTAGCCGCGCTGCGGGTTGTAGAGCGAGGTGGCGATGCGCGGGGTGTCGTGCGAGCCACCGAGCTGCATCAGGCCTTGGCGGGTGGCCTCGTCAACGCCGACGAAGAGCGAGTCGATGTGGGCTTGCCACGCGCTCGGCGTGTGGGCATCGGGGCCGCCGACGAGCAGGCCGCGCGTGGGCTTGTACCACCGGTAGTGCATCACGCCGTCGAACACGTCGCCGAGGTAAGGGCGGATGTCGCTCATGTGGTGCGGCCAGCGCTCCCACCAGATCTCACCGACGAGGTAGGCGTCGGGGTTGATCGCCTTGACGAAGCGGTAGTAGTCGCGCCAGAAGCCGAGCGGCACCTGCTCGGCTACGTCGAGGCGGAAGCCGTCGAGGCCGTCCGAGGGGTCGCCGTCGCCGTTGGGGTCGAGCCAGCGCCGCGTCACCGCCTCGATGTGCGCCACGGCCTCCGGGGCCAGGTTGCCGTCGTAGGGGATGCCCTCGGCGGGGTTGCCGGTCTGGTTGACCTTGCGGATCTCGGGGAGCGTCGGCACGCCCGCCCAGCCAGTGTAGGCAAATTCGCTCGTGTCGGGCGTCGCCGGGTCGTCCCAAGCGTCGACCTTGTACCACGAGGCGTACGGCGAGGCCTGCTGGTTTTCGAGCACATCCTGCCACGCCCAAAAGGTCTGCCCGGTGTGGTTCCACGAGTAGTCGAGGACGACCTTCAGCCCCTGCGCGTGCGCGGCGTCGACGAAGTCGAGGAAGAGCCGGTCGGCGGCGGTGAGCTGCCACGTGTCCGGATCGAGCGGGTCCTCGGCGGCGATGATCGCCTTGTCGCCTTCAGGGTCGGGGCCGAAGTGCGGGTCGATGTGGCGGTAGACACGCGCGTCGTACTTGTGCAGGCTCGGCGCGTCGTTCATCGGGTTGAGGTAGAGCGCCGTCACGCCGAGGCTGTCGAGGTAGGGCAGCGCGTCGAGCATGCCCTGGAGGTCGCCGCCATAGCGCCGCAGCTGGACCGTCGTGTAGAACGGCTCGCCGAGGCGCTGCGCCCAGCCCTCCTGCTCGTACCAGTCGTGCGTCCAGGGCGTCGGCTGCCAGCCCGCCGCCAGGAGGCGTTCGCTCTCCGTGTGCGGGTAGGCCCCGCGAATGCTCTCGATGGTCGGGTCGTTGGACGGGTCGCCGTTGCGGAAGCGCTCGGGGAAGATCTGGTACCACACCGCGCCGCGGGTCCACTCAGGGACGGCTGGCTCACCAGGGGGAACGGTGTCGGGTGCTGGGTCGGTGCAGGCGACGAGCGTGGCTGTGACGAGCGTGGCTGTGACGAGCAGGAAGAGAAGGGCGCGCATGGCGAGGGGAGCAGCGAAGGAGAGCCAAATACCAGATACGAGAAACCACTGTGCATTGGCTGATTCACCCACCTTTGTCATCCCGGACTTGATCCGGGATCCATACGGTGCACCGCATGGATTCCCGCTTTCGCGGGAATAACTCTGGGGCGAGCTTGCATAGCCATTTCTCGGAGACGTCGTAAAACCTACGGAAGCACGGCCGCAGTGGAAAAGTCGGTGCCGCCTCAAAACCTACACGTAACAGAAGAGGCCGCCTGCACTATGCAGACGGCCTCCGTTCGCGGTGGTGGGTCGAGGACCTAGTCCTCGCTCGGCTCGGCGGGTTGGACGGCCCCATCGCCGCTCGGGTCGGCGGCGGCTTGCGGAGCGTCGCCGTTCTCTTCGTCGTCCTCGGGGTCGAGGATGAGGCGGGCGACGTCGGCGATCTGGTCGCCGTCGCGGAGGTTGATCACGCGGACGCCCTGCGTGTTGCGGCCGTACGACGAGATGTCGCCGACGCCCATCCGGATCATCGTGCCGTGCTGCGTCACGATCATGAGGTCGTCCTCGTCCGTGACCGACTTCAGCGCGACGAGGTTGCCCGTCTTGCTGGTCGTCTTGTGCGTGGCGATGCCGAGGCCGCCGCGCGACTGCTGGCGGTACTCCGAGAGGTCGGTCTTCTTGCCGTAGCCGTTCTCGGACACGGTGAGCACTTGGGCACCCTCGCGCTTGAAGGCGATCATCCCGACAACCGCCTCGCCCTGGCGGAGCGTCATGCCGCGCACACCGCGCGTGTTGCGGCCCATCGCGCGAGCATCCGACTCATGGAAGCGGATCGAGCGCCCGCCCGAGCAGCCGAGCATCACCTCCGTGTCGCCGTCGGTAAGCCGCGCTTCGAGCAACTGGTCGTCGTCGTCGATCGAGATGGCGATGATGCCGTCGATGCGGGGGCGCGAGAACTGCTCCAGGACGGTCTTCTTGACCTGGCCGTTCTTCGTCACCATGAGGACGTAATGCGCGTTCAAGAACTCGTCCGAGCGGAAGTTGTCCTTCTTGATGCGGAGGACGGCGCGGAGGCGGTCCTCCTGCGGGATCTGGATGAGGTTGCGGATGGAGCGGCCCTTCGCGGTGCGCCCGCCCTCAGGAGCGTCGTAGACGCGCAGCCAATAGCACTGGCCGAGGTCGGTGAAGAAGAGCAGGTAGTCGTGCGTCGAACACGTAAACAGGTGCTCGACGAAGTCCTCGTCGCGGGTGCCGGTGCCGCGCATGCCGCGCCCGCCGCGGCCCTGGCTGCGGTACTCGCCCAGCGCCGTGCGCTTCACGAGGCCCTGGTGCGTGACCGTGACCACCATCGGCTCGTCCTCGATCAGGTCTTCGAGGTCGATGTCGCCGCCGCCCATGTAGTCGATCTCGGAGCGGCGCTCGTCGGCGAACTTCTCCTTGATCTCCAGCAGCTCGGTCTTGATGATCTGCATGCGCAGGTCCTCCGAGCCCAGGATGGCGCGCAGGCGCTCGATCTCCTGGATGAGCGCACGGTATTCGCCCAGGATCTTGTCTTGCTCCAGGCCCGTCAGGCGGCGCAGCGTGAGGTCGAGGATGGCGCGGGCCTGCGCGTCCGAGAGCCACGGGCGCGGGACGAACTCCTCGGGGAGGTCCTCGCCATGCTGCGTGAACTGGAGCGCGCTCGCAAGCCGTTCGCCCCCATCTCCACGTTGGAGCCGCTCGGCGGGCGGGACCGGATTGAGGCCCATCCGCGCAAGCACGTCGGACGTGAGCTTCTGCGGGTACACGCCTGCCATCAAGTTCAGCCGCGCCTCCTCCGTCGTGCCCGAGTTGCGGATGATCGCGATCACCTCGTCGAGGTGGTCGAGCGCCAGCGTGAGGCCTTCGAGGACGTGCGCGCGCTCCTCGGCCTTGCGCAACTCGTACTGCGTGCGCCGCACCACGACCTCGTGGCGGTGCTCCACGTAGTAGCGGATCATCTCCTTGAGCGTGAGCACGCGCGGGCGCCCGTTGACGAGCGCGACCGTGTTGACGCCGAAGGTGTGCTGGAGCTGCGTGTACTTGAAGAGCTGGTTCTGCACGACCGCAGGCACCGCGTCGCGCTTGAGCTCCATCACGATCCGCATGCCGTCGCGGTCCGACTCGTCGCGCAGGTCCGAGATGCCCTCGATGCGCTTGTCGCGCACCGCGTCGGCGATCTTCCGGAGGAGCGTCGACTTGTTGACCTGGTAGGGGATCTCGGTCACGATGAGCGCGAGGCGCCCCTCACGGATCTCCTCCTCCTGCATGCGCGCGCGCATCACGACGCGCCCGCGACCGGTGCGGTAGGCTTGCTGGACGCCCGCATAGCCGTAGATCACGCCGCCCGTCGGGAAGTCGGGGGCCTTGATGTGCTGCATGAGATCGTCGAGGGCGATCTCGCGGGTGCCGTCCTCGTTCGTGGGGCTGTCGATGTAGGCGACGATGCCGTCCACGAGCTCGCCGAGGTTGTGCGGCGGGATGTTGGTCGCCATGCCGACCGCGATGCCCGAGGCGCCATTCAGGAGCAGGTTGGGCACTGCGGCGGGGAGGACCGTCGGCTCCTCGCGCGAGCCGTCGTAGTTGGGCGCAAAGTCCACCGTCTCCTTGTCGATGTCGCGGAGGATCTCCTCGGCGACACGTGTCATGCGGGCCTCCGTGTAGCGCATCGCGGCGGCCGCGTCCCCGTCGATGGAGCCGAAGTTGCCCTGGCCGTCCACGACCGGCGTGCGCATCGCGAAGTCCTGCGCCATGCGGACGAGCGTGTCGTAGATCGCGCTGTCGCCGTGGGGGTGGTATTTCCCCATCACCTCGCCGACGATGGTAGCGCTCTTGCGGTAGGACTTCCCGGCGGTGAGGCCGAGGTCCTGCATGCCGTATAGGACGCGCCGCTGGACCGGCTTGAGGCCGTCGCGCACGTCGGGGAGCGCACGGCTGACGATGACCGACATCGAGTAGTCGATGTAACTCGACTTCATCTCCTGCTCGATGTCGATGGGGATGATGCGTGGGGCTTCCATAAAACGCTGGGCAGCCGGACCGTTGGTGGTAGGTAGGTGGCGGATCAGACCTCGAACGCGCCTCCCGCGCGCGCGTGCCTAAATAAGGTGAAAGGTACGGAAAACTGTCCCTCCACGGCGTGCCGCCACGTCTGTCCTGCGTCCGCTGCTGAGGCCGATACGATGCCCCGACGCCGAGCTACACCCCCTCCCACCCGAGCCGGGCGAAACGCGATGCAGTGTGGCCCACCTCTACTCCTTTGCCCCCTGGGCTACCAAGTACGCCACTACGTCCGCGTGCCCATACCGCTGTGCCATGGTAAGCGGCGTCCGTAGCTCCGGTGCCGCCGAGTCGCCGCCCCACGCCGACAAGTTGACATCGGCCCCCGCCCCTGCGAGCATCTGCACGACGGCGAGGGAGCCCTCGGCAGCGGCGTTGATGAGCGGCGTCTCGTCGCCCTCCACGAGCACGTTCACATCAGCCCCCGCCTCGATCAGGTAGGCGACGATGTGCGTCCAGCCTGCGCCCGCCGCCGCGATCAGTGGGCTGCCGTCGCCCGGCACCCCGAGGTCCACGTCGGCGCCCGCCTTCACGAGGTGCTTCACGACAGGGAGGGCACCGCTTCGGGCCGCGGCGATGAGCGGCGAGCCCTCCATCGGGACCGTACAGTTGGGGTCGGTACGGTCAAGCTGGTGCTCGATCACAGCCCAGTTGACGCCCTGCACGGCCTCGATCAGGGCCTCGCACGAACCGTCGGGGGAAGTCGCCGCCGCGTTCGGGGTCGTGGCGAGCAGAGCGACGGCGAGAGCAAGAGTAGACAGGACGCGGAGCACGGTCATGAGGAGCGGAGGCGCACGGGAACGAAAGCCCTCCGAGACGGCCACGCTGCCGAATGGTTACATCCGCCTGCTTCGGCGGGCGCCCCGGTCGTCACGGAGCAAGACGATCGATCTGCCAGCCGGCGTCGGTGCGGACGTACTGGAAGCGGTCGTGGAGCCGCTTCGGGCCGCCCTGCCAGAACTCGATCAGGCGCGGAACGACGCGGTAGCCACCCCAATGCGGCGGGCGCGGGATCGAGGCCGCGCTGGTGCCCTCGCCGTACTTCACCGTGAGGTGCCGGAGGCGCGTTTCGAGCGCGTCGCGGTTGGGTACGACCTCGCTCTGCGGCGAGGCCCAGGCGCCGAGTTGGCTGCCGCGCGGCCGCTGCGCGAAGTAAGTATCGGACTCGGCCGCGGCAATCTGCTCCACGGCCCCCTCGACCCGGACCTGCCGTTCGAGTGCGTGCCACCAGAAGACGAGCGCCGCGTGCGGGTGCGCCGCAAGCTCCTGGCCCTTGCGGCTGGTGTAGTTGGAGTAGAAGACGAATCCGCGCGCGTCGGCCCCGTCCACGGTCCGGTCCTGGTCGAGGGCTTTCAGGAGCACGATGCGTCCTGCGGGGTGACCGTCGGCCGTGACGGTGGCGAGCGTCATCGCGTTCGGCTCGACGACATCGGCGGCAATGGCCTCGTCCAGCCAGGCTCGAAACTGCGCGATCGGGTCGGCGCCGAGCCCGTCCGGGGTGAGCCGGTCCCGGGTGTATTCCTCGCGGAGATCGGCGAGGCGCGGCGAGGTAGCGGAAGGCGTGGGCATAGTTTCTGCGAGCGGTGGACCGAGAACGCACGGGCGAAACCGCGCGGGACTGTGGCGTGTGGGCAACCCGCACGGGTCCTGGCCGGTTCTCTCGCCCCGGCACCGCCTTCTCATTTGACCTGACCTCCACACCGCCGATGACCGCGCCCTACTCGATCCCCGCCGCCAAGCGTCAGCCGCCGTATGCCCAGGGCCACAAGCGGAAGTGGCAGTGGATGGCCTCGCTGGGCCTGGTCGCCGTCGGGCTGGGGGCGAGCGCTGTCGCCGATGCCGCCACGCGCAAGGCCGCCGGGCAGCCCTACTTCACGCGCGGTACGGTCGCCCTCGCCGTGCTCAACGCGGGCCTCTGCGTCTTCGGCGATGCGGTCAAGCACCGCGCGCTCTTCGAGATGAAGACGGGACGCTAGCCGAAGGTCGAAAAGGTGCAGGTCGCCGGGTTGGCTCTCCAGGCACTTTGCTGCCTGTCATCCAGCGCTTGTCACCCGCCGCTCGTCATGCGCAGGATCTGCTGGGCGGCGTCGCGGCCGGTCTCCAGAGCGCGGTGGACGCGGCCCTGGCCGACGAGGTAGTCGCCCGCGAAGAAGAGGCCGTGTTCAGCGCCCTCGGCGAGGGCATCGGTGTCGGCGGCTGACGTGGGTATCGCGTAGCGCCAGCGCTGCGTGTCGGTCCAGATCGGCTCCGGCAGTGGCGTGCTGAGCAGCGTTTCGAGGTGAGGGCGAGCGAGGTCGAACAGCGTAGCGCGGTCGGCCTCGTAGTGCGTGCGCGTCCAGACATCGCTCATCTGCGCGACGAGTACCGTCTGCCCGGCTGGGACGTGGCCCGGCTTGTCGTTCTCGAACGAGAGCCACGCGACGGGAAAGGCGCGGCTCGTGTCGACCAACCCGTACGGTGTCGCGCCCTTGTAGGTAGGGCGCTCCAGGAGCCGGTCGAAGGCCAGCACGAGGGCAAACTGCGAGGTGTAGGCAGCCTGCCCGAGGGCGTCCACGAGGCGGTCGCGGAGGGTGCCGTCGCCGAGGTCGCTGGCGGTCAGCAGGTCCCTCGTCTGGGGGCTGGGCGGCGTCAGGAGGACCGCGTCGAACGTGCCGAGGACGTGGTCGCCGGTGTCGGAGAGCTGCCAGCCGTCCGAGGTGCGCACGAGGCGCCCGACGCGCGTCTCGGTGCGCAGCGTGACATCGGCTGCCTCAGCGAGGAGCTTGCCGAGCCGCGACAGGCCGTCGCGGTAGGTCAGCTTCGGCGCGTCGTCGGCGTGGGCGTCGTCGGGGTGCAGCACGCCGTCGGCGTCGAACGGCCAGACGGGGTTCGCAATCTCAACGAGGTCGCCGCTGGGGAGCGTGTCGCGGAGGAGGCGGTGCGCCCACGAGTCGCGGTCGGGCTTCGCATAATTCGCGCCGTGGTCGTAGCGGACGCCGTGCCGCCCGCGCGTGGCCGCGCGCCCCGTGGGACCTCGGCTTTTCTCGAAGACGGTGGCGGTGAGCGGAGCGTCGCGGAGGACGTAGGCGGCGGCGAGGCCTGCCGCCCCGGCGCCGATGATGGCGACGCGCTGGGGAGCTGTGGGCATGGGAGACCGGAAACAGGAAGTGCACAGGGAGCACGGTCCTGGGCGAGAACGGTTTCCATCCTAGGCGGGCAGTCCGAGGACGAGACGGTCCACAGTGCCGACTTGTCTCCATGCGCTGCGGGGGGACAGGGCGCTAGAGCCCGTCATGAACTAGGGCGTGTGGACATTGATCGGGTCAGGTGCTCACGAGACGCCGTTTGCGTCTCCCAAAGGCGCACGAGGAGCGCGATCCTGTAGGATCGGGGGACGAGTGGAACGCAGCGGAGGCCGAACGGAGGCCATGAGCGCCGATCAGACCGATTGTCCACACGCCCTAGAACGGCGCCCAGCGCTCAGAATCGACGTCTCCAACGCTCAGCACCGCCCTCCAGAGTCATTCCCGACCCTGATCGGGAATCCATGCGGTTCTTCACCTTGCCCCGCCAGCGCATGGATTGCTGCCTCCGCGGGAATGACGGCTAATTCTTGAGGGGTCGAGCCAGACTACGGAGTCCATGACAGGGCGCTAGTCGTCCTGGGCAGCGCTGAGCGGTTGCCGCTCCGGCAGGGTCTCCGTGCTTCGCGGCATGCTGCGCTGGCCAGTTTGGCGCGGCGGATAGGGGCCGAGCAGCAGCGAGCCGGTGACCTCGTCGGGGTCGGGCGATGCCGTGGCGTCTGGCAGCATCTCGTGCATGAGCGCGGTGAGCTGCTTCCGGGTGAATGGCTTACTGAGGTAGCCATCGAACCCCTGATGGATGAAGCGCTCGCGGTCACCGGGCAGCGCGTAGGCCGTGAACGCGACGATGGGCACGGTTGCGTAGTGAGGGTCCTCGCGGAGGCGCTGCATGACCTCCTCGCCTGACGCCTTGGCGCCCAAGTTGATGTCGAGCAGCACCGCATCGTAGGCCTCGGCCTGGGTGAGCTGATAGGTCTCCTCGGCACTTGCTGCGGTGTCGGTGTCGAAGTGGGCGTGGAGCATACGCTCCATCAGGAAGCGCGTCTGCTGGTTGTCGTCCACGACGAGGACGCGGCGGCGCTTCAGGACCGCGACGGGGACCTCCTCGGCCTCCGGGTTCGCTTCGGCGGGGGCCTCGTCGCTGCGCGGGAAGGTGACGGTGAAGGTGGTGCCGACGCCCTCCTTGCTCTTCACCTCGATGGCCCCCCCGAGCTTCTCGACGAGCCGCTGCGTGATGGTGAGTCCGAGCCCCGTGCCTTCGTGGTCTCGCCCGATGCCTTGCGACTCCTGCTCAAACTCGCTGAAGATGCGAGGCAGGAACGCCTCGTTGATGCCGGGGCCGGTGTCGCACACGACCAGGCGCACCAGCGTCGAGTCAGCCTCCACGAGCACGTCGACTTCGCCCTTGCGGGTGAACTTGATCGCGTTGCCGACGAGGTTGTTGATGATGCGATTCATGGCGCCCTCGTCAAGCAGCGCATGGGCGTCCGGCGCGGTCACGCGGACGTTGAGGGCTAGGCCCTTCTTGGTGGCAAGGGAGGAGAGGAGGTCGACACCTTCTTGCACGAGGGGGCCTACCTGGAGCGGCTCCGTGCTGAGGTCCATCCGGTCCGCTTCCAGGCGTGCAAGATCGAGCACCGAGTTGAGTGTGTCGAGCAGGCGCTGACCGCTGCGGGTGATCAGGGTCACAAACTCGCGGTGGTGCTCGTCGACTTCCTCGGCCAAGACGGACGCGAAGCCCAGAATGCCCGTGAGCGGGGTCCGAATCTCATGGCTCATGTTCGCCAGGAACGAGCTCTTGAAGCGGGCGACTTCCTCGGCGTGCTCCTTGCTCTTGAGCAGGACGGTTTCGGCGCGCTTGCGGTCGGTGATGTCGCGGATGTTGAGGATGAGGCCGTGCAGGTGCGAGTCCGTGAGGCGGTTGCTGCCGGTAACCTCGGCGAAGACGTAGTGCCCCTGGGCATGCCTCAGCCGCACTTCGATGCTGGGAAGAGCGCCCTCCTGCTGCAAGGCACGCTGAAGCATGGTCGCCATCGACGGCTGGTCGTCGGGGTGCAGGAAGCGGGCATAGGGTTGCCCAATCTGCGAGCGGGGCGAGACGCCCAACATGGGCCCGATGGCGGGGCTGACGTACTCGATCCGGCCCTCCGCGGCGAGCACGACGATGATGTCGCTGGAGTGCCGGACGAGCGCGCGGAACCGCTCCTCGCTCCGCTGCAGCTGTTCCTGCGCTTCCTTGTGAGCGGTGACGTCCTCCACCGTGCCCTCGAAGAACTGGAGGGTCCCCTCGCTTGTGGTCACGGCGCGGGCGTTCAAGCGGATATGTACCGTGCGTCCATCCCGGGCAACGAGGTCGAGTTCGTGCTGGCTCACCTGGCCTTGTTGGTGGAGTCGCTCGACGAGCGTGCTGCGGTCGGCCTCGTTCGCGTAGAGGCTACCTACCGTCGGGTTGGCCTGGCGAAAGTCGTCAAGCGAGGTGTAGCCGAGCATGCGCAAGAACGACGCGTTGGCGAGCACGATTTCGCCGGAAGGCGTCGTGCGATACATCCCGATCGGCAGCTGCTCGAACAACAGCCGGTATCGTTCCTCGCTCTGGCCCAGCCGTCCTCGCAGCCCACGAACGCCGTCGGAGAGGCGGTTCAGCTCGTGCCGCGTGTGGCGCTCGTAGAGCCACCCCACGAGCGCGGCGAAGGCAAGCCCCGAGATGAGCGCGAGCATGTCGAAGCGGATGCGGACCAGGCCCCCCGTGTAGTTGGGGAAGGCGTACCCCTGCTCCGTGAGGATGTAGAGGCCGACCAGGCTCACGACCCCGGCAATCAGCGTGCTGATTGTGCCTATCGGGCCGACGGTGACCGCTGCCGCCATGGGAATCAGAGGCAGCCAGTAGAGCGAAGGGTCGTCCAGACCCCCGTCGAGCAGCGCCATGGAGACCATGATGGTCAGCATCGAGAAGGCTTGCACCAGTCCCAGCACGGTGGCGCTGCGGCTCCAGCGCAGGAGCAAGGGGCAGGCCAGCAGCGTCATCACGGTAAGCCCCGCCATCGCCGCATCACGCGCCCCGATGTGCCGGTAGATCTGCTCCGTGATGATGATGCCAAACGGGAGCACCACAAACGCTCCGACGACGATGGCGCGCATGCGCCGCCGCTCCGTCTCCGAGATGGGAGTCGACGGCAGCAGGCTGTCGATGCGGTCGAGTGCCCACGCGCCAAGCGTGTCTCGCAGGCCACCCCGGCGGTCTTCCGTGGGGGAAGGCGGCGCGTGGCCTGAGTTGGAGGGCACAGGACGAGGCACGGAGAACGGGCGGAAGGCGGCGAGGGGACAGGCAGACCAACACAAACTGTACCACTCTGCCCAGGGGAGCCGGGGCGTTCCATTCCAGACGCTGGGTCCGGCCGGTGCGCCTGAGAGCCCGCGCGCGCGTTTCACAATCGTCCATCGCCGCGTACCTTTTGCGCACGCCCGCTGTCTCCTTCTTGCTCCCTCGTGGCCCGTTATTTGGAGCCTCTACCCCATGCAGCCTCCCTTCGTCCTCGCTCGCCGCTTCGTCGCAGGTGAAACGCTCGAAACCGCGCTCCCCATCGTCACGAGCGAACTGCGCGACGGCCTCCACGTGGCGCTCGACCTCCTCGGCGAGGACGTGGAGGACCCCGAGCAGGCAGCCTACTACACCGAGGTCTATGTCGCCCTGGCCGAACGGATCGCGCACCTACCGCGCCCTGACGGCACCGATCTCAACATCTCAATCAAGCTCTCGATGATGGGGCAGGTCATCGACCACGACCTCTGCGAGCGGCACCTCCGGCGGCTCCTCGACACGGCGAAGCAGCACGGCGTCTTCGTGCGCCTCGACATGGAGGGCTCCTCCCTCACGCAGTCGACGCTCGACCTCTTTGAGGCGGTCTACCCTGACTACCGCGACTACGTCGGCGTGGTCCTCCAGGCGATGCTCCACCGCACCGCCCGCGACGTGGAGCGCATGTGCGAACTGAACGCCCGCGTCCGCATCTGCAAGGGCGCCTACAAGGAACCGGCCTCCCTCGCCCACCAGGACATGCCGACCATCCGCGCGCACTACGCCGACTACATGCGCGAACTCATCCAGCATGCGCGCTACCCCGGCATCGCCACGCACGACGACCAACTCATCGACGCCACGAAGGCGTTCGTCGCCGAGCAGGGCATCGACCGCGACCGCTTCGAGTTCCAGATGCTCTACGGCCTGCGTCCTTCGACGCAGCGCGACCTGCGCGCCGCAGGCTACCACATGCGCGTCTACGTGCCCTATGGAACGCAGTGGTTCCCCTACTTCTCGCGGCGCCTCCGCGAGCGCAAGGAGAACGTGTTCTTCGTGCTGAAGGCGCTCGTCAAGAACTAAGTACATACGTGTCGCACATGTTATGTCTGGAACGGTCGCGACGGCCTTCCCGTTGACGCGCCGATGTTTACCACCGCTCGTGCCTCGTGCGACACGCCACCGACTATGCTGCCCTCGCCACGAACGTAGGCCGCCATGCGCTGCTCGCGGTGCTCAGTCTCGTAGCGCTGGGGTTGCTGCGCGGCGCGGTCCAGGTCGAGGCCAACGGCGGGGACGGGCAGGCCGCTGAGGAGCGGGTGCCTGCTCAGGCGACGGACATGTCTGGAGAGATCACCGTGCCACTGCAGGCCGAGCACGCAACGCCGGCTCCGCTCGTGGAGGTGGCCCCACGCTCCGTGCTCGCGCGACTCCGCATGCCCGTCGAAGGCGTCGCGCCCGACGAGTTGCATGACTCGTTCACGGACCCGCGCTCGGGCGGTCGCACGCACCACGCGCTCGACATCATGGCCCCGCGCGGCACGCCGATCCGCGCGGCTGTCTCGGGCACGCTCGCCCGCATCCACACGAGCGCCCGCGGCGGGAAGTCGCTCTACCAGATCGGCCCCGACAGCGCCTACGTGTTCTACTACGCCCACCTCGACGCCTTCGCCGACTGCCTCGAAGAGGGCCAGGCCATCCAGAAGGGCGACATGCTTGGGACGGTCGGTAGCACGGGCAACGCGCAAGCGCCGCATCTCCACTTCGGCATCTGGACGTTTGAGGACGGCTCGGTCTGGGGCGGTACGCCGGTCAACCCATACCTCTGGCTCGCGGAGTGAGGCTGGCGGACATGGACGTGTGCGGGCATGAAGGTGTGGACGTAGAACTCGGTAGCTCCAACGTCTCTACCTAGCCCGGCACGTTCGTTCGAGGTGGTCCCTATAGTGCGTTTCAGCGCCACTTTGCCACCTTCACACGTCCATACGTTCACACCGCCACACTCGGCGTTAACGCACGCGGAGCCGCTGGCCGATGGCGATCGTGGTTGAGCGAAGATTGTTGAGGCGACGGATCTCGGCTACCGTGGTGCCGTAGCGCTGTGCAACGCGAAAGAGCGTATCCCCGCGTCGGACGGTGTGGTAAGCCGCGGCAGGGGCCTCCGGGAGCGGATCCGGTGTCGACATCTCGGGCTCGGGCTTTGGGAGCACCAGGGTGTCGCGGGGGACAACGCTGGTCGTGTCTATAGATGGCGTGCCGGTGGCCGTTGTGTCGGTTGCGGGCGGGTCAGGAACGGCGAGGCTATCGACGACCTCACGGACGCCGCGTGTAGCACCAGCGAGCGCAAGGGCCTCCTGATGGAGCGCCTGGCTCGGCAGTGCTCCGATCAGCGTGAGTACGCCGTCCTCGACGCGCAGCGCGTAGTCGAACGCGCGGAGGTCGGCGTGAGCGCCGAGCGCCTGCTCGACACGCGCCGCCGTGCGCAGGTCGGCCAGCCCGTCCTCCACCGACTGCGCGGCGGCCGACAGCGGTAGGAGCGTACCGCTGAAGACCGCCGCGAGGACTAAGACTCGAGTCGTTAAGAGCCGGGCGCCGGTAGCGGGCTCGTTCATGCCGACTCCGTGGCGGGGGCAGCGTGCCACTCCGTCTCGGTGCGGACTTGGTCGATCTCGCCGCGTTCGGCGAGCCAGCGCTCCGCGTCGATGGCAGCCATGCAGCCGGTACCGGCCGCCGTGACGGCCTGGCGATAGACGTGGTCCTGCGCGTCACCGCAGGCAAAGACGCCGGGGACGTTGGTGTAGGTCGAGTCGGGCTTGGTCTGGATGTAGCCCGTCTCGTCCATGTCGAGCCAGCCTGCGAAGATGTCGGTGTTCGGCTTGTGGCCGATGGCGACGAAGAGGCCGTGCACGGCCAGCGTGCTCGTCTCGCCCGTCTCGCGGTTGCGCAGTTCGAGGCCCTCGACGCCCTTGTCGCCAAGCACATCGGTGACTTCGGTGTTCCAGACGAACTCGATCTTGTCATTCTTGAACGCGCGCTCCTGCATGATCTGCGAGGCGCGCAGCTCGTCGCGGCGGTGGATCACGTAGACCTTCGAGGCGAAGCGGGTCAGGAAGAGCGCTTCCTCCATCGCCGTGTCGCCGCCGCCCACGATGGCGACGTCCTGGTCGCGGAAGAACGCGCCGTCGCACGTCGCGCACGCCGAGACGCCGTAGCCGAGCAGCCGCTCTTCGTTGGGCAGGCCAAGGTACTTCGCGCTCGCGCCCGTCGAGATGAGGACGGTGTCGGCGGTGAGCGGCGTGTCCTCGTCCACCAGGAGCCGGTGCGGGTAGCTGCTGAGGTCGACGGCCGTGACCATGCCGTAGCGCAACTCGGCGCCGAAGCGGGTGGCCTGGCCCTCGAACTTCTGCATCATCTCCGGCCCCATGATGCCGTCCGGAAAGCCGGGGTAGTTCTCGACGTCGGTCGTCGTCATGAGCTGACCGCCGGGCTGGAGGCCCTGGATCACGAGCGGGCTGAGGTTGGCGCGCGCCGCGTAGACGGCCGCCGTCAGGCCCGCCGGTCCGGTCCCGACGATCACGACGGTGCGGTGCTCGGCGTCGGTGAAGTCGATGCCGTCGAACGCGCTGAGGTCAGGGGTTGGGGTGCCGTTGTTCGTAGCCATGGCGTGTGAAACGGAGAGTCGGGGAAACGGAGCGGCGAGGAGCCGGAATAAGCGAGGCGCAGGCGGCGGCTTGGTGCCACGCCTGCGCCTCGGGGAAGTGGGGACGCCTTACGCGGGCTGCGCGGCGAGGCTCTCCAGCGTCTGCGCGAGGATCTTCTCGGGCACCACGCCGACCTTCTGGTCGACGACCTGGCCGCCCTTGAAGAAGAGCAGCGTCGGGATCGAGCGGATGCCGAAGGCCTGCGCCGTCTGCGGGTTGTTGTCGACGTCGAGCTTGGCCACCTTCGCCTTGCCGTCGAAGTCGGCGGCGAGCTTCTCGATGGTCGGGGCGATGACGCGGCAGGGTCCGCACCAGGTCGCCCAGAAGTCGACGAGCACAGGCTGGTCGGAGTTGATGACTTCCTGCTCGAAGTTGGCGTCGGTCAGGGTGACGTATTTCGCGGTGTCGGCCATGGTGGTTCGGGGAGGTTGAAATCGAAGAACGATGCTAAGATGAATGCAGGGCTGCAACGGCCCGACGGAATCGGGGTTTCTCTGAAAGCGCGGTCCGGCCGATCCTTGATCGGATATTAGACCGAGCGTTCCAAATTCGAGAGGTAGAGGGTGCGAGGGACGCGGGTCTTACGTGCGGCTCCCCCCGTTCCGGTCGACAGTCGCCATGCTCCCATGTCAACCGAAACTGTCCCCCTCATGCATGAGGGGGACAGCTTGGGCGCTGCCCTAAAGATCATGAGGGCGGCGTACGAGCGGGGGGAGCCGTCACGCTACCCACTACGCCGCGACTGCCTCGCCCATCGCCGTCGGGATGGCCGAGTCGTAGGGCTGGCGCAGCGCGACAACGTCGGCATCGATCACGACCTCGTTGTCTACGGTCACGCGCAGCGAAGAGCCCGTCACAATCCCGAGTTGGAGGACGCGGACGGTCGCGTCGTCGAGGCGTTTGCAGATTGTGTCGAGGTCGGCCACCTTCGCCGTGAAGACGATGCGCGACTGGTTCTCGCCGAAGAGCACCGCGTCGAGGCGCGCGCCTGGTGCGAGGCGCACGTCGGCACCGATGCCGCTGTTGAGTACGCTCTCGGCGAGGTTGACGGCGATACCGCCGTCGGACACGTCGTGCGCGCTCTGGACGAGGCCGTCGCGGATCAGCCCGAGCATCGCTTGCTGGACGGCGATCTCCTCGTCAAGGTCGAGGTGCGGAGCATTGCCCGTTGTCTGGCTTTGAACGTGCCCGAGGTATTCGGAGCCGCCCAGCCCGTGCGCGTCGTCCGTAGGTGCATGATCGTACGCCCAGCCAGCGGGGCGGAGCAGCAGAATCGCGTCGCCCTCAGCCTGGAAGTCGGCCTGCGTGGCGTCGCGCTCGACGTTCTCCACGAGCCCGAGCATGCCGATAGTGGGCGTCGGGAAGACCGCGCCGCCGGGGTTCTCGTTGTAGAAGCTCACGTTGCCGCCCGTGACCGGCGTGCCGAGCGCGCGGCAGGCGTCGCCCATGCCACCGACGGACTCCTTGAATACCCAGTAGACCTCCGGCTTGTACGGGTTGCCGTAGTTGAGGCAGTTCGTGATCGCGACCGGGTCGCCGCCTGCGCAGACCACGTTGCGCGCGGCTTCGGCCACGGCGATACGCCCGCCCCGGCGCGGGTTGAGGTGGACGTAGCGCCCGTTGCAGTCGGTCTTGACCGCGAGCCCGCGCTCTGGCTCTCCGTCGGCACCGCTGCCCTTGATGCGCACGACGGCCGCGTCGCTCGCACCCGGCCCGACGACCGTGTTGGTGCGCACCATCGTGTCGTACTGCTCGAACACCCACCGCTTCGAGGCGATGTTCGGGCTGCCGAGTAAGCTCAGAAGCGTTTCAGTGGCATCGCCGTCCACGTCTCCGATGGTGCTCACGTCGAAAGCGTGGGCGTCGTCGAGGTAGGCGGGGCGCTCGGTCTCGCGGTGGTAGACGGGCGCGCCGCCGCCGAGGACGAGGTGCTCGGCGGGCACGTCGGCGACGACCTGGCCGTGCCAGCGCACGACCACGCGGCCGTCGTCCGTCACGGTCCCGATCTGGACGACGTGGAGGTCCCACTTCTCGAAGACCGCTTCGATCTCGGCCTCGCGGCCCTTGTGCACGACCAGCAGCATCCGCTCCTGGCTCTCCGAGAGCATGATCTCGTAGGGCGTCATGCCCGTCTCGCGCTGCGGCACCCGCTCGATGTCGAGCACCATGCCGGCGTTGCCCTTCGCGCTCATCTCGCACGACGAACACGTGATGCCCGCGGCGCCCATGTCCTGCATCCCGACGAGCGCGCCCGTGCGGATCGCTTCGAGGCTGGCTTCGAGGAGCAGCTTCTCCGTGAACGGGTCGCCGACCTGCACGCTGGGGCGCTTGGCCTCGCTCTCCTCGCTGATCTCCTCCGAGGCGAACGTCGCGCCGTGGATACCGTCGCGGCCTGTCGCGCTGCCGACGATGAACACGGGGTTGCCCGCGCCCTCGGCGATGGCGCTGACCGTCTCACCGACCTTCACGATGCCGACCGACATCGCGTTGACGAGCGGGTTGCCCTCGTAGGCGTCGTCGAAGTAGACCTCGCCCGCGACGGTCGGCACGCCGAACGAGTTGCCGTAGTCGCCGATGCCGCGCACGACGCCGTCGAAGAGGTAGCGCACGCGCGGGTTGTCGAGGCTGCCAAAGCGGAGCGAGTTGAGGCTCGCGATGGGCCGCGCGCCCATGGTGAAGATGTCGCGCTGGATGCCGCCGACGCCCGTCGCCGCGCCCTGGTAGGGCTCGACCGCGCTCGGGTGGTTGTGGCTCTCGATCTTGAAGGCGCATGCGAGCCCGCCGCCGATGTCGACCAGCCCGGCGTTCTCCTCGCCCGCGCTCACGAGCAGCGCCTCTCCATCACGTGGGAGCGTCTTCAGGACAGCGATGGAGTTCTTGTACGAGCAGTGCTCGCTCCACATCACCGAGTAGATGCCTAGCTCCACGAGGGTCGGGGTGCGGCCGAGTTCGTCCAGGATCCAGCCGTATTCCTCGTCGGTGAGCCCGTGCTCGCGCGCGATCTCGATGGTGACAGGCGGCGGTGTGAAGGGGGCAGGCGCAGACATAGCGATAGCGTCTAAAACGGAGCGAGGCGGGAGCGCGAAAACTACGCCCCCGCCTCACGGTGGTGTCTGAAGAACGAGCGGCGCTAGGCTGTGGCTACGCGGCCCTGATTGGCGCGCTGCGACCAATCGGCGGCGCCTTCGCCTGCGGGCACGAGCGGGTCGAGCCCGGCCACGCCCTCGATCACGCTAATGACGCGTGCTTCGGCCTGGGCCACCCAGTCGCGAAACGGCTGCGGGTCGGTCGTGTGCGTAGGGAGGTAGGCCATGAACTGGTCGAGGTCGAGCGTCTCGGCGGTGATACCTGCGCCGCGCTTCACGGCGTCGAGGGCGTTCCACTGCTGCTCGATGTGGCCGCGCACGGGCACCATGAAGAGGGGCTTGCCGAGCAGCATCGCCTCGCTCACGGACTCGAAGCCCGCCGTGCAGACGACGCCGCGGCAGCGCGCCATCTTCTCCAGGAACTTGACGCCGGAGAGGTGATGGAACGTCAGCGCGTCGTTGTAGGCCCATTCGTCGGGCTTATCGGTGCGGTCCCAGAAGCAGTGCATCTTCACGCCGGGGTTGCGGTCGCTCCACGCCATGAGCTCGTCGCCCATGGCCGCTTCGAGCAGGTAGACGAGCAGGAAGTCCTCGGTGTCGCGGGCAGCGCCATCGCTGACGGGGACGAGGTCGAACACCTCGTCGCGCAGAATCGGCGGGACGACGGCGATGCCTTCGGTGGGGAGATCGTTGGCCTGGTAGAGCGAGAGGCCGATGCGGGCGGTCGCGCCCATCGACGTGAACCGCGTGTAGAGCTGCGCGCCGCGCCGCTGCGCCGCGTTGCCGCGGCCGAACGGATAGCTCGGGTGCAGGAAGAGGAACTGGTGCCCGACCGTCACGACGGGCGCTTCAGGGCGGTAGAGCTTCGTGTAGAGCCCGGTGAGGCCCTCGTAGAAGCTCACGATCACGTCCGGCTGCTCGGCTTTGACGACCGCGTCAATTGCTCGGAGAGACCGCGCGTAGGGCACGAGACGCTTGGCGTTGTACCACACCGTTGGAAGCATCCGCACGGTTGCGTCACCATTGCCGGTGACGAAGTTGGGGCTATCGAAGCAGGTGATGGGCGTAGCCATGCCCTCGGCGAAGAACGTGGGCACGAGGCGACGGGCGCTGCGCCCCACGAGCGTGTGGATGACCTCGTGGCCGTGCGCGGCGAGCATCTGGCGGACGGCCAGCGCCTGCGTCATGTGGCCGCGGCCTTCACCCTGGACGATGAACAGCACGCGGAGGGAGCGGTCGTAGGAGGTACGATGCGTCAAAACAGGACCTCAAAAAGCTTGAACGCGCTCGCGAAGCGGGAGGCTATGGAAACCCGAAGGTGGGAGCAGCCGGACCCGTGAGCGCAGAGTGGGAGGTTGAGGGCGAGCGGTAGGGCTCATGCCGCCGTCTCAGCGGAAGTCGTCTCAGGAGCCGCAAGGACGGGCACGTCGGTATCGAGGCCGTCGCCGAAAGCATGAGCGGGTGTCTGTACGCGGTTGCGGAGCGCGCGCACCTCGTCAGGCATCTTGGGCGTGCGCCAGGTCAGGAGTTCGAGCCGTCCGTTGTCGTGCTCGGCGAGCGCGGTGCAGGACTCGACCCAGTCTCCGCAATTCGCGTACAGAACGCCGTTAATCGGGCGGAGTTCGGCCTTGTGGATATGTCCACACACGACCCCGTCTACGCCCCGCTCTCGGGCGAGCGCCGCCACGGCGTTCTCGAAGTCGCCCATGTACTGCACGGCCTTCTTGGTCTTGCCCTTCAGGTAGGCCGCGAGCGACCAGTAAGGCATCCCGAACGCCTTGCGGGCGCGGTGGACGATGGTGTTGAGCAGCAGCGCGAGCTCGTAGGCCCGCGCGCCGAGCTTCGAGAGCCACGGCGCGTAGCGGACGGCTCCATCGAACTCGTCGCCGTGGAGGACGAGTAGGCGGCGCCCGTCGGCGGTGGTGTGGACGGCCTCGCGCATCACGTCGATGCCGCCGAACTGGAGGCCGACGTAGGCGCGGGCGAAGGCGTCGTGGTTGCCGGGGATGTAGATCGCGCGGGTGCCCTTCCGGACGCGCCGCAGGACCTTCTGCACGACGTCGTTGTGGAGCTGCGTCCAGGTGAACGAGCGCTTGAGCGCCCAGCCGTCGGCGATGTCCCCGACGAGGTAGAGCGTGTCGGACTCGTTGTGGCGGAGGAAGTCGAGAACGAGTCCGGCCTGGCTGCCGCGGGTGCCGAGGTGCAGGTCCGAGATCCAGAGGGTGCGGTAGCGCATCCAGCGGGTGGTGGGAGAGACAGACGGTCGCCTCCAAATCTTGCATGCGCGCGTGAGGGGATGATTACCAGAGTGCGATCCTTCTGTTACGGATCGCAGGGCCCGCGTAATGCTCCCATAATCTGCCCATCCGCGTCGATTGTGGCGATTGTGTGCGGGGAGCCCCTCGTCTCGGAAGGCGCTGGCAGCCACAGGTCACAGTGATTGCTAGGCCTCTGGGTCCTCGATCGAGAGCGTCGAGAGCCGGGTGCGGTCGAGCGTGAGCCGCGTCACGTCGGGGCGGCTATAGTGCCCCGCCGGATCGAAGTTTTGCCGCTCGGCGCGCACCACGGCCGCGTCGATCTCGGCGGTCCAGACGCCCTCCTCGGCAGGCAACGGCGCGATCACCCACGAGCCGTCCGGCGCGGCCAGGCAGGAGCCGCCGTCGGTCATCGTCTCAGGCAGCGCGGCTGCGACCTCGTCGTAGTGCGGCGTGCTCGGCGCGAGGTCATCCCGCCGATAAAGCCCGGAGACGGAGAGGACATACGACCGGCCTTCCTTCGCGAGGAAGGGCGTGATGTCGTGCGTATTGCGGGTGCTGCCCGGCCACACCGCCACGTGCAGCGTCTCGCCCTGCGCGTAGAGCGCGGCGCGCGGCAGGGGCATCCAGTTCTCCCAGCAGTTGAGCCCGCCGACCGTGAAGGCCCCGAGGCGGTGCGTTCGCAGCCCATGCCCGTCGCCCTGCGCCCAGACGAGGCGCTCCTCGTGCGTGGGCCGCAGCTTGCGGTGGAGCGACTGCACCGTGCCTGTTTGGTCGAGGTAGACGAGCGAGCAGAACAGGCTGTGCCCGCGCCGCTCCCGCTCGATGCAGCCGAGGTAGGCGGCGATGCCACGCTCCCGGCACAGCGCGCCCAGTGCGTTGAGGTGGCCCGCTGTCTTCCCGTCAGCGGTGAGGTCAACGGCCTGGTCGACGTAGTGCGCGTAGAGCGCCTTCTGGAGCGGATCGTTGAACGCTGCGCCGCCGGTGAAATCGACCCACGCCGGGTAGCCCGGCACCAGCGCCTCGCCGAACGCCACGAGCGCCGCGCCCCGGTCGGCGGCCTCGGCGGTGGCGTCCAGCACCTTCGCGAGCGTGGCGTCGCGGTCGAGCCACACGGGCGCGAGTTGGGCGAGGGCGACGGTGAGCGTGTCGGGCATGGGACGAGGCGGACAGACGGGGCAGACGGAGAAGGCAAGATGCGGCAAACACGCCGGATCATACGCGTGCGCAGCTCACGCTGGCACCTAAAGCACGGAGCCAGTCGCGCCGATACCACGACTGTGTGCCTCAACCACCGGGCGCGCTGGGAATGAAAATCTTCCTGTACTCTGCCCTGAATGCCCTCGCCTTAGTCTCCGGCCCTTTCCTGGCTGTGCCCACCATGCCCTCCTCTCCAGCACCATTTTCGCCGACGGCTTCTTCGCGAGCACCGCTCGTCACCGTCCTCTCCGTCAACTACAACCAGGCCGAGGTCACCCGTGCCCTACTCTCGTCGCTTCGCGCGATTACGTACCCGCGCACGGAGGTTGTCGTCGTTGACAACGGCTCGCCGAAACCGGGCCAGGCAGCGGCGATTGCAGCAGGATTTCCCGAGGTCCACGTCATCGCCCACCCCACCAACGACGGCTTCGCAGGTGGCAACAACGTCGGCATCCGCGAGGCCGAGGGCGACTACGTCCTCCTCCTGAACAACGACACGGAGGTGGAGCCGGGCTTCCTGGAGCCGCTCGTCGCGGCGATGGAGGCCGACCCGAGCCTCGGCCTGGCGAGCCCGAAGATCCGCTACCACCACACGCCAGACACCATCCAGTACGCTGGCTGCGGCCCCATCGACCCGCTCACAATGCGCGGGCACGTCACCGGCCACAACGAGGTCGACCGCGGCCAGCACGACGCGTCGGGTATCACGAACCTGGGCCACGGCGCGGCGCTGCTGATCCGTCGCACGGTGCTGGAGGAAGTCGGCCTGCTCCCGGCGCTCTACTTCCTCTACTACGAGGAGCACGACTTCGCTGCGCACGTCGCCCGCGCGGGCTGGCGCGTGGCCTACGTCGCCGAGTCAGT
Source organism: Bacteroidota bacterium (assembly GCA_039821555.1). NCBI lineage: Bacteria > Pseudomonadati > Bacteroidota > Bacteroidota bacterium. Next base: position 155,322 of record JBCBNX010000005.1, on the reverse strand, counting down.
CGTCTACCACAAGGAGTCAATGACGGTCGGCAAGGAGAACGCGCTCAAGACGTACTACATGACGCGCAACCGGCTGCTCTACCTCCGCCGCAACGTCCACGGCGCGACGTTCTGTGGGGCGCTGGCCTTCGTGCTCGGCGTGGCGCTGCCGAAGCATACCCTGGTCTACCTGCTCCGGCGCCGCTTCGACCTCCTCTCAGCGCTCTGGCGCGGCACGTTCTGGCACCTCGGTCGTCCCGGCCACCGCCCCGCCATGCACGGCCTGCCGCAGTTGGAGCGCGAGGGCACCGAGCAGCACGGTCGAGAGAAGGCCGCCGTCAGCGCAGCGATGTCGACCGTGACAGCCTGAGCCCCGCCAAGCGGTAGCCTGGCTAGTACGCCACCTCGAACTGCACGCCGCCTCCGACGTTGTTCTCGCCGTCCTGCAGCTGCTCGTACTCCGCCTGAAGCTGGAGCCACTGGCGCAGCTGATACTGCAGCACGAGGTCGAGCGTGGCCGCGTCGGTGTTGCCGGAGTTGTTCGAGACGAGGTAGCCGAGCGTGGCGAAGAGGCGGTTCGAGAGGTACTTCCCGATCGTCACCGTCACGTCCGGCTGCGCCTCGATCTGGACCAGGTCGAGGCCGAGCGAGCGGCTCGCCACGTTGCCGATGGCTGCCGAGAGTTGCGAGGTCAGCAGCCCCGTCGCCGACTCGCCCGCGCCCGAGACGATGCCCGCGCACGGCTGCCCCGTGGCGATGTAGCACACGATCTCGGACGTCTCCAACTGCACCGGCGAGGACGAGAAGCTCGGCGCCGGATTTTCACCCAGCGTGCCCTCGTAGTTGAGCGTGATCGTGAGCGCGCTCTGGGCGCTCGTCTCGCCCGTCTGCCGGATCACCATCGCCGCTTCGAGGTCGACGCGCGTCTCGGGGACGGGGCCGTTGAAGACGAACACGCCGCGCTCCACGTCGAAGCGCCGCCCGCCGAACTCGACCGTCCCGCGTGGGATCTCGATGCTGTCGAAGAGCTGCACCTCTTCCTGGCCGCGCTCCTTGCGCACGATGAGGTCGCCCTCGAACTCCAGGTCGATGTTGGCGAGGCCGTCCGCGCGGAAGCTGACGCGCCCCGGCACGATCACGCGCAGGTCGATGGCGGTGTCGACATAGACGGCGGAGACGGTCGTGTCGGCGGCGGCAGCGCGGACGCCGAACGTCGCCTCGACGCGCTGGATGTCGGTCGGCGAGAGCGAGATCTGGCTGAAGGTGGGGCCGATCAACTCGTCGGTCTGGTAGACGACGCCCTGGTCGATCTGCACGGTGCCGGTCACGGTCGGGCCGTCCACCGGACCCGTCACGCGCAGCCCCTCGCGACCCGACGCCGAGACGCGGAAGCCCGAGTAGGTCTGGTTGTCGATGGCGAGGTAGCGGTTGGCTTGGATGAGCAGGTCGAGGTCGAGCGCGGCCACCTGGAGGTCGGGGACGAGGAGGCTGCCTTCGAGGGTGAGCGTGCCGCCGTCGCTGTCGCGCAGGAACGCGGGGCCGAGCGCGTCGCTACCGAAGGTGAGGCGGTCGTCGTCGAGGGTGATCGGGATGGTGGCATTCTGGTAGACGCGCCCGAACTCGGGCAGCCCCATGCGCCCGTCGAGGATGGCGAGCGTGCCGTCGAGCTGCGGGTCGCTCCGGGTGCCGACCACGGCCGCGTCGGCGGTGAGCGTGCCGCCGAGCTCGTTGACCGTGCGCGGGTCGAAGAACGGCGTTGCCCAGGCGATGGGGAACGGCTCGGTGGTGGTGAGCGCGAGGTCTACGGGTGCGTCCGACGGCGGCGTGGCGACCGTGCCGTCGAGCGCGAAGCCGAACGGCGCGAAGCCGGTGGCCTGCAACGCCGCGCCGCTGACGTGCATGAGCGCCGCGTCGACCTCGATGCGTTGGTCGGCATACGCAAACGTGGCATCGGCGGTGCCTACGTCGCGCTTCCGCGAGGTGATCGGGCCGACGGCAAACGTGCCGTCGAGCGTCGGGGCCGACGCGGTCCCGCCCATGATGAGCGAGGCATCGAGCCGCCCGCCGAGCGCGTCGAGGCCCGCGAGGTCGGTCAGCCCGTCGAGCAGCAGCCCCTCTACGGTGAGGATGAAGTTCTGCCGCCCGTCGAGGTCGATCACGCCGTCCGCCGCAATCTGCTCGATGCCGAGGTCTGGCGTGTCGGCGGCGAGGAGGAAGCCGCGCACGCGGATGCGGTCGCCGTAGGAGATGCGCGATGGCTGCGCGAGGCCGAAGCGCCGCTGCCCGAGCCGCATGTCGAAGCGGTCGAGCGTGAACTCCGGCGCGTCGCGGTCGAGGTCGGTGCGGCCCTGGATGCGCACCTCGCGGTCGTCGTCCACTTCGAGCGTGACGTCGAGCGACACCTCCTCGCCGTTGTAGCGGGCGTCGGCGTCCACGTCGCGGGCGCGGAAGGTGCCGGCCGAGAGGAAGCCCGTCTCGAAACGGATGCGCGCGGCGAGGCCGTCGTCCGCACTGTACAGCCCCGCGATGTCGGTGTTGACGTCGCTGGCGCGGGTCGTCCCGAAGGCGAACAGGTCGGTCGTCGCGTCGAGGCGAAACTCCAGCGGCTCGCCCGGCTCGCTCTGCACCTGCCCTTCGATGCGGCCCTCCTCGATCAGCAGCGCCTGCCCAACGAGGCGGCTCAGCGGGGCCGGGTCCTTGACCTGAGCCGTGAGCGTGAGCAGCGAACTCGTGGCCGTGAACGCATCAAGCGCGACCTGGCCGCCCGCGCGCAGGTCGAGCACCTCCGAACGCAGCAACAGCGTCGTCAGGTCGAGTTGCTGGTCGCCGAGGTCGAACGCGGCGAAGAGCGAGTCCACGCGGATGTCGAGCGCCCGTGCCCCCGTGCTCCAGACGCGCCCGCTGGCCTGCAACGTCTCCGCCGAGTCGCCCGAGCCACGCACGTCGAAGTCGAGCGAGAGGGCATCGCGCTGGCCGAGACGCGGGTTGGCCGCGCGCACCGAGTCGGGCAGCGCCGCGAGGACGGGGGCGAGGAAGGGCCGCAGGTCCACGCCGTCGATGTCGCCGCGCGCCTCGAACGTGGGGAGGGCGTCGTCATCGACGGCGTCGTCATCGGGGAAGGCATAGGTGGCGTCCACCATGGCCGTGCCCCCGGCGAGCGCGAGGGTGGCGTCGGCCTGCCCCACGCCGTCGGCCAGCGTCAGCGCGACCGTGCCGTCGAGCTGCGCGTCGTTGAAGGACGACGGTTCCAGCGTCAGCGTCGCGCCCGCGCGGGCCGTTGCCGGATCGGTCCCGGCGACCTCGGCGGCAAAGGTCCCCGTGAGGTCGCTCGCGAGCGTCGAGTCGCCCGCGAACGCGCCCACATCGAGGTTCTCGAAGCGTCCGTTGCGCAGGGTGAAAGCGGGCGTCTCGGCGAAGGGCGTGCCGGTCAGGTCGGCCTGGACGAGCCCACCGGGCATGCGCACGCTCGCTCCGCCGTCGAGCCGCCCGCCGGTGAGGCGCACGATCAGGGAGCCTGACGTGATCGCCTGGTCGTTGACCTGCGACTCGCCGAAGTCGCCGCCCAGGCGCAGGAGCATCGTTGCGGGGTCGGTGCCGCGTCCGGTCAGCCGCATCGTGCCGTTGAGCCGCGTCGCGAGGGGCGCGGCCCCCGCAGAGTCGGGCGGGGCGAAGGCTCCGGCGTCGAGGTTGGTCAGCAGCACGTCGGCGTCGTAGCGCAGCGTGTCGGCGAAGGGCTCCGTCTCACCGCGCAGCGCCATGCGGCCGGCGTCGGCGAAGTCGGCCTCGCCGTCGAAGGCGAGCAGGCCGTCGGCAAGCGTGGCGAAGAGGTCAGCCGACGGGACCGCCGTGGTGCCGTAGCGGGTGTCGTCGAGCCGCGCTTCGAGGTCGAGGAGCATCGCCTGCGGCTCGGTGCCGCGTGCGTCGAGGGTGAAGGTGCCGGTGATGCTGCTCGATTGTGCCGGGTCGCCGGTGAGCGCCGCGAGGTCGAGTTCGGTGGCGCGGCCCTCGCTGATCTCGACGACCAGGGGCTCGGCGAATGGCTGCACGAGCCCGGTGAGGTCGAGCTGGCCGCCCGCGCGCCCCTCCGTCCCGAAGCGGCACTGTGCATTGAAGCGGAGGGTCTGCCGGACGAGTTGCGCGTCGAGCGCGAGGCGCTCGATCTCGGTCGTGGTCGCCGCCGTGGTGATGGTGGCGGCGTCGAGCGTCGCGCCGAGGCTGGCCTGCATCGTGCCGACCTCGATCCCCTGGCCCGCCACCGAGAACGTCCCGCTCAGGTCGGTCGCCTCGATGCTGTCGGCGAAGGCGGCGAGGTTGACGTTTTCGAAGCGTCCGTCGGCGAGGTAAGTCGGCGTGGTGGCGAACGGCCGCGCGGTGCCCTGGGCGGTCACGGTCACGCCGGGGATCGCGGCGTCGAGGGCGAAGCGCATCGCGCCGTTCGTGAAGCGTCCGTCGAGCGTGGACGAGCGCAGCGTCTGCTCGCCCATCTCGGAGTCGAAGACGCGCAGCGAAAACGGCCCGTCGATCGTCGTGGTCGCGTCGCCCGTGAGGTCCACGTCGAGGTCGGCGTTGAGCGTGGCCGCGAGCGCTGGGTTGCCCAGGAGGCGACCTGGGTCTAGGGCGCGCACCTGCCCCTGGGCACGATACACGACGCGCCCTGACTCGGCGCTGCGGAAGGTCGCGTTGAGGTCTACGGTGCCCGCGCCGTCGAGGTCGGCGTCGAGGACGGCGGTGAGGTTGCGGCCGTCGCTCTCGGCGTCGAGCGCAAGCGTCGGGTTGCCGAGCACGTCTACCGGCGCGAAGGCGCGCACGTCGGCCATGGCGAGCGGCTGCGCAGTCAGGTCGGCGGTGAAGCGCGGCAGCCACTCCTGGAGATTGTCCTCCGAGGCAAGCGCACGCAGGAACGCACCGTACTGCACGTCGGCGTGGCCGTGCACGGCCGAGCGCGGCGAGGTGAGGCGAAGCGTGTCCACGACGGCCACCTCGTCATCGAAGCGGCCGCCGAGCACGAGGTCGAGCGCGGTCGTGCGGTCGGCGGCGGTGAGCGTCATGGCAAAGCGGTCGAGTGTGCCCGCGAGCCGGTCCGGCGCGAAGACGAAGTCGGTGAGGTGCACCCCGAGCGGGTCGGCGGTGAGGAGCGAGTCTCGGCTGGTGTCGGGCTCCGTGTAGAACGCCACCTCAATGCGCCCACGCTCGACGCGGAGGTCGTCCAGCGTGATCGTGAAGCCGCTGCTCGTCGTGTCCGTTTCGGTGGTGTCCGTCTCGGTGGTGTCCGCGACGAAGAGCGCGGCGAGGTCGAAGCTCGAATCGGCCCGCTGCTCCATGCGCACGAACGGGCCGACCATGCGTACGTCGCCGAGGGCGAGCCGCCGCCCGGCCAGGCCGAGCAGGTTGTAGCTCGCCGACGCCGAGTCGATGCGTACGAGCGCCTGCCCGTCGCGCTCGATCACGAGATCGGCGACTTGTGCGTTGGTGAGGAGATTGCCCTCGATGCTTCCGACGGTCACCGTTGCGTCGTCGGCGAGGAGGTTCTCGATCTGCGCCATGGCGGTCTGCCGCACCTGCTCCTTCGCCCAGCCCGTCTGGAGCACGAGCGCCACCACCACGAGCAGCACGAGCACGAGGCCCACGAGCACGCCGAGCGCGATGAGGAGCCGACGCCGCCACGAACGCTTCGCTGGCGCGGTCTGGGACGGCTGCTGGGAGGGCTGCGGCTCCATCAGAACGACCTCCCGATGGACAGGTGGAACGCGAAGCGCTGGAAGTCCCAGAAGCCGATGTCTTGCCCGAGCAGCGTCCGAAGCTGCTCCGTGGCGTCCGCGCGGTCGATGGTGCCGTCGCCGTTCAAGTCGAGGTCTGCGTCGGCCCCAAGCGTGCCGAGTGGGTCGAACACCTCGTCCGGGGCGAGCACGTCGAGCGCGGTCGGGTTGAGCTTGTAGCCGACGGCCAGGCTGATCTCGCCGATCTGGCTCGCGAAGCCGAACCCGAATCCCGTGCTGTAGCGCAGCCGCTCCTCGTCGGCGAGCACCTCGTCGAGGATGCCGAGGAAGGCGGGGGCGTTGGGGTCGGTGACGACGTCGTCGCTGAAGTTGTAGGTGTCGGTGCCGCCCGGCGTCCAGAGCTGCCCGGCGTCGAGGAAGGTGATGGCGCGGAAGGCGGGGGGGAAGAGCGGCATCGGCATGGCGACCTCGACGCTCCCAGCGAGCTTGGTGGAGCCGCCGAGCGCGAAGAAGCGGCCCTGGCTGCCGCCGAGGAGCGCATAGGAGGTCGTGCCGTCGCCGGCCACAGCGCGCTGGAAGTCGGGCAGCTTGGGGCCGAGCAGGCCAAGGTTGTAGCCGCGCACGTCGCCGGTGCCGCCGGCGAGCACGACCACGTCGCGGAGGCGCGCGGCGTCGTTGTCGAAGCTCGTCGGGCCGAGGGGCAGCAGGCGACCGGCCGAGGCACGGGCGCGCAGCCGGAGCTCGCCTGGCAGGAGCATGAAGCCTTGGACGGAGGCCGTCGCGCGGAAGTACTGCACGTTGGAGAGCAGCGTCGGCCCCGCCGCTGCGACGGTGGCGCGGCCGAGGTAGCCCTCGGCGGGGTCGAGCAGGTTGTCGAGCGCGCCGTAGAGGCCGTCCACGCCGAGTTCGCTCTTCGTGACGCGCCCGAGGGCGTTGGGGCTCAGCAGTTCCGAGAGGCGTGCCTCGCCGCCGCCCAGGCCGAAGATCTCGCGGGTGGAGACGTTGGTGCGCAGCGTGAGCGTCCGCAGCGAGCCGAGGTCGGCGAGCAGCGCGGCTGTGGCGCCCACGCCGAGCGAGTTCTCGCGCGTGTCGTCGCGGAAGGTGACCGAGGGGCCGGTGGTGAGCGAGAGCCGCCGGTCGAAGATGTAGGGCTGGCGGAGCGTCGTGGCAGCGCTGTAGCGGCGGTCCACGATGCCGTCGCCCGCGAGCGCGAGAAAGCCCGTCTCGGCGGTGGCCGTGGCCGTGAAGGTGCGCGCGTCGCCGAGGAAGTTGCGGTGCGTCCACTGCGCCTGGGCGCGGCCTCCGCTCTGGGTGAGGTAGCCGAGGTTGGCCCGCAGGAGGCGGGGTTTGCCCTCGGTGACACGCACGCGGATGCGCACGGTCGAGTCGCGTGCCTGCCCGGAGGGCGGCTCAGGGGCGTCCACGAGCGCGATCTGGAAGAGGTTCAGGTCGAAGATCTGCCGCTGTCCCTCGGTGAGGTCGCGGAACGAGAAGCGGTCGCCGCGGCGGAAGGGCAGCTCGCGGGCGACCACGCGGTCGCGCACGCTCGTCGCGCCCTCGATCTCGATCGCCCCGAAGCGGCCGATAGGGCCCACGTCGGCGAAGAGGCGCACGTCGGCGCGGTTGCGCGTCGTGTCCACGTCGGTGGTGGCGCGGACGCGGGGGTAGGCATAGCCCTGGTTCTGGAGCCACTCCAGCGTCTCGCTCTGGAGCTGGATCAGCGAGAACTGGTCGAGGCGGCGGCCCTCGCGCACGCTCACGTTTCTCTGGAAGCTCGCCCAGCGCTCGCGGGCGACAGGAGAGAGCGTCGGGGCGAGGGCGCTACTGTCGGCCTCCGTGAGGAAGTCGAGCGAGCGGATCAGCAGCGGCGGCCCCTCGTCGACGGTGAACAGGATGCGGACGTCGTTGTCGGTGGTGTCGAGCCGGACGAACCAGTCGGCCTCGGCTTCGAGGAAGCCGTTGTCGCGGTAGTAGCGCTCCAGCCGCAGGAGGTCCTTCTGCAGCTCAAAGGGCAGGAAGGGGTACGTGCCGGGTGGTTTGAAGACCGGGAGGATCGAGAGGAACTGCGTGACCGGGCGCCGCCAGCCCGTTTCCATGAAGCCGGGCTGCGCCGTGGCGATCTGCTCCAACAGGGCCTCGTCCTCGAATGTCTGGCCCTCGGCGAAGCGAAAGCGGATGTCCTGCACGGTCGTGGCCTCGTTGACGAGGAACAGCGGGGCCTGCGCCCACGCCACGGTGGGGGCAAGCAGGAGGAGCACGAGCGAGAGCAGGCGCAAGGCCGGAGCAGAGGAAATGCCAGAGGAGGAGAAGAACACGCCGGGCGGCGAGCGCACCAAGCACGTAGGCATCGAGCAGACGCTTCCGTGCACGCGGCCCCCAAGGTAGCACGTTGGCAGGTCTTGGGCCGATCAGCGTTCGGCCGGATGTGGCGTCGGTGAGGACCCTACGTGCGCCTCGTTATCCTGCGTGTTGGTGGGCGCTTCTGAAGACGGGGGATCGTTGGCTGCGTCGTCTTCTGCGTCATCGGATGGCTCCGATGCGGCCGTGCGGCGGCGAGAGATGCGTTGCTGAAGCACGCGGCGGAGCAGCGAGCGCCGGGGGCCGGTGCGCTCCTCGTGCACCGCAGCGACCATCGCGCCGAGGATGAGAATCAGGCTGGATAGGTAGACCCAGAAGACGAGCGCGAGGATCAGCCCAAACACCCCGCCCAGCGAGATCAGCGCGTCGCTTGCCCCGGCCGCACTCTCGCCCCCGAGGTTCTCGACGATCTCGGTTTGATTCGGGGCCTCGTACCGATCGAAGCGGCCCACGTAGACGGCGTAGTAGGCGAAGAGGTTTTTCGCTCCTTCGAAGAGCAGTGCTGCGAAGAGGGCCCCTGTGAAGGCGCTGCGCGAGGGTGGCTTCGGCTTCGGGATGAAGTAGTAGAGCTGCGTGTACATCGCCAGCGAGAGCGCGAACGGGACGAGCCACGCCGCCACGCCGAAGATGAACTCCCAGCCCTGGGAGACCAGCGCCGCGTCGAGGCCGTTCTCCGCAGCGAGGGCCTCCGAGCGTGCCATCGCCACGCGCATGCCCACCGTCAGGCCGAACGAGAGCAGGAACAGCAGCGCCACCTGGCCGATCATCCGCAGGTCGAAGAGGTAGCCGCCGAGGAACGAGCGCTGCTCGTGCCGCTCGCCCCCAAACGCGCCCGCAATCACGATGCGCAGTGCGCTGAAGAGCGTCAGCACGGTCAGAAATAGCCCGATGCCGCCGACGATGGTGATGGTGCTGCCAGCCCGCTGAAGCTGCCCGAGCAGTTGAAAGAGCGTGTCGCTCTGGTAGTTCGGCAGAAACGAGCCGAGGAAGCGCGAGACCGTGTCGAAGGGGTCGTCCTGCCGCAGCACGAGACCAAAGATGCCCGTCCCGAGCACGAGCAGCGGGAGGATCGTGACGAGCACCTTGAAGGCAATCGCCTGCGCCAAGAGCAACACATACGGGTTGCGCAGCCGCGTGCCCAGCCCCTTCGCGTAGAACCGGGCGAGGTCGGAGAACCGAGACCAGAGAGCGTGTAGCATGCGGGCAGAAACAGGAAGGAGGCTCGGGGCAAACCGATAAGGATTCCCCGAGGTTCGCGCCGATGTGTCCGAAAGGTGTGCCAGGCGCCCCGTGTAGACGGGCTACGGGGAGACGGGCTACGGGGAGACGGGCTACGGGGCGTGCAGCAAGCGAGCCGCGGGCTGCTTCTCCCTCACCATTCCTTCGAGGAACCCGGAGCTAGGGCATCGCTATTAACACGTCCTTCGCCGCTTTGGACCGGATTCCGTTTGGGCGCGGCGCGGCCAGCCTCTATTTTGGAAGGCTGTCACCATTCCGTTCATATCACTCGACGGCCACGCTCATGGCACGCAGAGATCAGCTCACGGGCAAGGGACCGATGTCGGGCAACCACGTCTCCCACGCTCACAATAAGGTGCGCCGCCGCTTCAACGTGAACCTCCAGAAGAAGCGCTTCTACATTCCCGAAGAAGACCGCTGGATCACGCTCCGCGTCACCGCGCAGACCATCAAGACGATCAACAAGAAGGGCATCTCGGCCGTTCTCGCCGAAGCGCGCAAGCAAGGCGTCCGCGTCTAACGCGCACCCCGCTATCCCCTTCAGACCACACCGTAACCCCCCCAGACCGATGGCGAAAGGCAAAGAAGCCCGCATCAAGGTCATCCTCGAATGCACCGAGGCGCCGGGCACGTCGCGCTACGCGACCACCAAGAACCGCCGGAACACCACCGGGCGGATGGAGCTCAAGAAGTACAACGCGAAGCTCCGCAAGCACACGCTCCACCGCGAGATCAAGTAGCCCCCTGCTCGCTCGCGTCCACGCTCTAGACTCCCAGAGGTCAGACCCATGGCGAAGAAAGTCTCCAAGAACCAGCGCACCAACCGTGGTGCCGGCGCCGACGCTAAGCAGATGGCCAAGATCATCGTCGCGTCGAAGAAGCAGAACGGCTCCTACGAGTTCCGCACCAAGATGGTCGAAGCCAGCCAGGTGAAGGACGAGCTCGCCGCCGCCAAGGCCCAGTAGGCGGGTCGCGGGTCCTTCGATCTGGTCAGCGGGCGGCCCCTGGTCAGCGGGCGACCCCCGCTAGCGTCGCATTAGGCTGGCTACGCGCGCACCCGACGGGAAGAACAGCGCCGCGAACGCCAGAAACGGCAAGACAAAGGCGAGGTTGAGCGCGTTGCCTGTCAGAAACGCCGCCACGCCCGCCGTCAGCGCCGATGCCTCCATGACCGCGACCGAGGCGATCCCCAGCGCGCGCACCTGACCGAACGCTGCCTCCTCGGTGTCTCGCGACATCACCCGGGCCGGAATCATCCGCTGCAGCGCGAACCCGACCACGATGGCCCCGACGCTCGCCAGCGCATTGAGCATAAAGAGCACATCTGCCGACTCAGCCATCGGCGCGGCATTTGCCGACCGCCCCGCCACCCACCAGAGCACGGCCACCGCGAGCACAGCGCCGCCAACGATGGCGAGCCAGATCACCTGAAGGGCGCGAACATCGTCGGAGAGGGGGCGGTCAGACATAGCAAGGCGAATCGAGCACGGTTGAAACGGGTGCTCAACTTAGCGCCGCCGCGTATTTTTCTCGTGACACAATGACGGCGGACCTGTTCTTTCTACGCATCGTATCAAAACACTCGGGGTGTGGCGCAGTCCGGTAGCGCATCTGCTTTGGGAGCAGAGGGTCGTCGGTTCAAATCCGGCCACCCCGACCAGGTCCACGCGGGCACCGTCACAACAGACGCGTGCCCGCGTGGCTTTCTAAGCCCCGGTAGCTCAACCGGATAGAGCAGCGGACTTCTAATCCGCAGGTTACAGGTTCGAGTCCTGTCCGGGGTGCGCATAGGTAAGCTGCACGGCGTGTAGTTTCGGGGCATGAATCCCGACGCCCTCTTCCGGCAGGCGCAGCAGGCTCATCAGCGCGGGCGCTTGCGCCAGGCCGCCGACCGCTACCGCGATGTACTTCGTCTCGTCCCAGGCCACGCCGACGCCGCGCACTTCCTCGGCCTCGCGCTCGCCCAAGCTGGACAGGTTGCCGCTGCGCTCCCGCACCTCCGCCAGGCTACCGCCGCGCTGCCGCGTCGCCCCGATGTGCTCACCAACCTCGGCGAGGCCGAGCGGCGGTCGGGCGACCTCGAAGCCGCCGCGCGGGCCTACCACAAGGCGCTGTGCCTCGACGTGCGGTTTGCGCCCGCGCACTACAACCTCGCCAACGTGCTAAAGGCTACGGGCGCGCTCGGCGAGGCCGTCCGGCACTACGAGCAGGCCGTTCGCCATGCGCCGACTCATGCAGGGGCATTCTACAACCTCGGCAACACGCTCATGGAACTCGCGCGCTATGCCTCGGCTGAGCGCGCTCTCCGCGAAGCCATCCGTCTGCGCCCCGACCATGCTGAGGCGCACAACAACCTCGGTGCGGTCCTCAAGCACTTCGACCGCACCGCCGAGGCCGAGGCATCGTTTCGGGCCGCGCTGGCGCGCCGCCCGTCGTATGCCGAGGCGCACCGCAACCTCGGGCAGGTGCTGGAGAAGCAGGGCGACCGCGACCAAGCGCGTGCGGCCTACAAGGAAGCGCTGCGTCTGGGCATAGAGGCTGGGACGGTGCCTCTGGCCGAAGCGCTCGCCCACCGGCTGCGCATCGAGACACTCGCGCCGATTATCCCGGAGTCGCAGGCGGCTATCGACGCCTATCGGGTTGGCCTCGACGCCGCGCTCACCCGCGTCGAGCAAGAGGCCGAGGCCCAGGGCGCGCTGGTCGTCGATCCCGGATGCCTCGGGCAGGTCGCGCTGGAGCCGCCGATGCTCGCCACCTACCAGGGCCGCGACGACGACCGTGCGCTGAAGGAGCGCTGGGCTGCCCTCGTCGCACAAGCACAGACACCCGAGGGCACGCCGCTCTTCGCCGAGGCGCTGCCGACTAGGGACCGCTCCGACGGCCGCCCGCGCACTGATAGTCGCCCGCACATCGGCTTCGTGGTAACCAGCGGCCACGAGGGCGTCTTCTTGAAGGGAATGCGGGGCCTGATCCAGCGCCTCCCCGCGCGAGGCCTTCGCGTGACGGTCGCGTGCGGCACGCCGGTAGGCCCCCTTGTCGTTCCGCCCGCGATCCACGACGCTGCGGTGCCAGGCAGCACCGACGTCGAGATCTTGCCGCTCCCCAACGACATCAGCAGGGCAGCCGACGCGCTCAAGGCGGCGTGTTGCGACGTGCTGCACTTCTGGGAGGTCGGCACTGACACGATGAACTACCTCCTGCCCCTCTTCCGCTGCGCGCCCACGCAAGTCTCAAGCTGGGGCTGGCCGAGCCCGTCGGGGCTCCCCGCGATGGACGCCGTGCTCACCACGGACGGCCTCGATCCCGGGGGAGCGGAGGTGCACTACACCGAGCGGCTCGTCCGGCTCGCCCATCTACCGACCTACTACTTCCGTCCACCTGTACCCGACCCGCCGTCGCCGCGCAGCCGCTGGGGCCTCACCGTCCACCAGCGGCTCTACCTCTGCGCGCAGAACCTCCGCAAGGTGCACCCGTCGATGGACGCGCTCGTCGCTGAAATCCTCCGCCAGGACGAAGCGGAGCACGGCGATGGACGTGCGCGCGTGCTCTTCATCGCTGACAAGGAGCCGACCATCACCGCGCAGTTTCGCGCCCGCCTCGATGCGGCCCTCGGCAATCTCGCCAACCGTGTGCAGGTGCTCGACCGGATGGACGCCGAGGCCTACCTCGGCCTCGTCGAGCAGGTCGATGTGCTGCTCGACACGCGGCACTACGGCGGCGGGGCCAACACCGTCTTCGACGCCTGCGCGGCCGGGACGCCCATCGTGACGTGGCCGACTGTGCACCAGCGCAGCCGCTGGACCGCGGCTGTCTACGACTACCTCGCCGACGCGGCCGAGCAAGGCCGGGCCGACGCCGTGCTTGCTGACCTCCGCGTGCTCGTCGTGGACAGCGCCGAGGCCTACGTGGAGCAGGCCGTAGCATGGGCCGCCGACCGGGACCGCCAGGCGCACCTCCGTACCGCATTCCATAGCGCCGAAGCGCTCCTCTTCGAGAACGACGGCGCGCTCGACGACCTCGCCACCGTCGTCCGCAACGCAGCCTCGGCTCGCAACGCAGCCTCCGCGCGCCTCGCCTGACCTCCTACTTCCAACCGACGCACATCATCCCTCTTGTGAGCCAGCCCTTCGCCTGCACCCACACTCCGGACTTTCCCGACCTGCTCGACCGGCTGAACTGCTCGGTGGCGCTCTCGACCTACCAAGCCGGGAAGGTCATCTTCATCGGGGGCCGCGAGGGTCGTCTCGTTCAGCTTCCGCGCACGTTCCGCAAGCCGATGGGCATGACCATCCAAGGCGACCGGATGGCCGTGGCGACGAAGGACGAGGTCGTGCTCCTTGGTGCGTCGCGCGCGCTCGCTCCCGGGTACCCGGCCAAGCCGCAGACCTACGACACGCTCTTCGTCCCGACGCAGGTCTTCTTCACGGGCGAGTGCGACCTGCACGACATGGCCTTCATCGGCGCGCCAGGCAGCGACCCATCGAGCCGCACTGAGCTGATCGCGGTCAACACCCGCTTCTCGTGCCTGTGCCGCTTCGACAGTCGCTTTCACTTCCAGCCAGTATGGTCGCCGCCCTTCATCACGGATTTGGTGGACGAGGACCGCTGCCACCTCAACGGCATGGCGATCAGCGAGGGCGGCAGCCGACCCGTCTACGTGACCGCGCTCGGGGCGACCAACACCGAGCGGGGCTGGCGCGACAGCCGGCTCGGGGGCGGCGTGCTGATGGACGTGGCCTCGGGCGAGATCGTCGCGTCCGGCCTCGCGATGCCGCACTCGCCGCGCCTAATCGACGGCAAGCTCTTCGCGCTCGTCTCCGCCGAGGGTCTGCTCGTGGAGGTCGACGTGCAGGCGGGCACCGTCGAGCCCATCATCCGGCTCCCGGGCTTCGTGCGCGGCCTCGCCCGCCACGGCGACTACCTCTTCGTGGGCATGTCGAAGCTGCGGCCGGGCCGCTCGCTCGGGGACCTGCCGCTGGCGCAGCAGGACCTCCAGGCCGGCATCGCCGTGGTGCACCTCGGGAGCGGGATGCTCGTCGGGCAACTGACCTACGAGACATCGTGCGAGGAGATCTACGACGTCGCCGTGCTGCCAGGACTCCGTCGCCCCGGCATCCTCGGGATGGAGAGCAAGCTGCGGACGAGCGCTCTCGCGACGCCGCAGTACGGCTTCTGGGGTCGCCCCGACCAGAAAGACGAGGTAAGGGCAACCTGAAGACCTGGACTGGACGTAGGTGGTGGTGCTCGTTCGCTTCCGGCTCCGATGGCGCGACGGCCTCGGGCAGTAGCCCAGGGCTCATGACCCAAGAAAGGTGCCCAGGCTTCGTAGCGAGAACACCTTCGCCAGATAGATCGTGATGGTCGGCGGTGCGAACGCGGCCTCGACAGCGCCGCTCGAAGGCATCCCGAATGGATCGTCTAGGGCCGGGTCGTTGCGGCTCAGCAGTCCATGGATTTCGCCGCCCAGGCGTAGCCCAAACTTGCGCTCGTCCAGTTGAAACTGGAACATGTAGAACGGGTCGCCATCGTCGCGGAAGCCAAAGACGGCCTTCAGGCGCGATCGCACGCCCAGATTCTCGTCCGCATAGTCGAGCAGCAGTCCAACGCCGAAGTGCCCGAAGGATGTCGTCTGCCGGCTGGTTTGGGTCTCGGCGGTCGTCGCCAGGTTGGGTACGAGCGGGTTCAGCGGCACGAACGGGACGCCTTCAGCCAGCACCGTGTCGCCAAAGGCGGTAAAGCGCGTGGAATCGATGGAGGTCGTCGTCGTTGTCCTGATGTCGCGGCGGCGGTATTCGGCATGCCCGACGAGGTAGAGCTTGTCTACGATGAGCGGATAGGTGACGGAGGCATGGAGGCTGAGAAATTCCGCGGTGGTCTTCGTCTGCCGGCCAAAGCGCTGGTCGACGCGCCGCAGGGAGTCGAGCGCCGGGTCGTAGAGGTTGAGGCGGCGCTCCTGGTCCTGCGTCGAGTCGCTGAGCGAGATCGTCCGGCCGCTGGTGATGCCTGCGTCGAGGCCCAAGGAGCGTGTGGCCTCCGGCGCAAACAGGCGGGGGAGAAACAGGCGAACATCCGTGTACAGATCATTCGGGCGTGCGCCATCGAGCAGGTCGAGCGAACTGCCGACCGCGATGGCATAGGGGGCGTTCCAGGCGCGTTCGTCGGGCTCCTTTTTTTCCTGGGCCTTTTTGAGTTGATCCGCATAGCCTGTGACCGCCTTCACGGCTGCGCCGATCGTGGCAAGGCTGGACTGCAGCGAATCCATCAGGACCGCAGCGTCCAACGTGTCCGCAGGCGTGCTCGTCCCGGAGGGGGGCGTCCCGGAGGAGGGCGTCCCGGAGGAGGGCGTCCCGGAGGAGGGCGTCCCGGAGGAGGGCGTCCCGGAGGAGGGCGTCCCGGAGGAGGGCGTCCCGGAGGAGGGCCGGGGCGGCGTCTGCTCTTGGGCGTAGGCTGGAAAGGCGCCATGCAAAAGCACGAGCGTTGTCAGCAGGAGGCAGTAGGCAAAGCGCATGAGTCGGCCGGTTGCGTGTTGTGGGTGTGGGCATCCAGGGAGGCTGGCGTGTTCGTCAGGCTAGGGGAGGGCAACCTTGGGGCGCCTCCCGTATTCACCTGAATCCTGAGGACCTCAGCGGGGTCTTTGGCAGGAAGGCACGAGGGGGGCGGCAAGCCTGAGCGGCACGCGTCCAAACCCAGGCGATGCACCTGGGGCGGCGTCTATCTCCCGCCTCTCGACGCCCACAGCACGCTCACAGCACAGTGGCAGCGAAGAGCACGGTGACAGCGCAGAGCGTAGCCGTGCTGGCCTTGCAGGAAGGACGCGTCTGCATCGCGGCGAACCCCGGGCAGGCACGGTGGGTAGCTCTCGCCCCGTCTCGCTCGTCGTTCTCGATAACCCAACGGCCGCATGCGTCCTGCGTATCGTTCGTCCGCATCCTCACGTCTTGCCTGGCTGAGGCAGCGCGCCGCAGCAGGCCTGCTCGCCTTGCCGCTGCTGCGAGGGGCGCCTGCGGTCCAAGCCCAGACACCGACGCCCGTCGGCCCCGAGTTCCAGGTCAACACCGCGACGGCGGGCAACCAGCGCAACCCCGCCGTGGCCGTCGCGCCCGACGGCGACTTCGTAATCGCCTGGTCCAGCCGCGGCCAGGATGGGTCGGGGACCGGCATCTACGCCCAGCGCTACACCGCCGAGGGGACTCCCGCTGGCGCTGAATTCCAGGTCAACACCTCCACGCCCAACGACCAGGTCGTCCCCTCTGTTGGCATCGACGAGGACGGCGACTTTGTGATCGCGTGGGCGAGCTACCTCCAGGACGGCGATGGCTATGGCATCTACGCGCAGCGCTACGCCGCCGACGGGCTCCCCCGGGGCGGCGAGTTCCAGATCAACATCGCCACGGAGAACGTCCAGTATGGTCCCTCGGTGGAGATGGATGCTGAGGGCGATTTCGTGGTGGCCTGGGACAGCTACAGCGAAGCGGGCTCGTATTTCGACGTGTTCCTCCGGCGCTACCGGGCTGATGGAGAGCCGCGCGGCCCCGAGGTGCGAGCCAACAGATTCGTCGCAGGCACCCAGTCGCTCGCCGCACTTGGGATGAACAGCGAGGGCGACTTCGTGGTCGCCTGGTCGAGCTTCAACCAGGACCGGTCCGGCTTCGGCATCATGGCAAAGCAGTACGCCGCCGACGGCACGTCGCCGGGGCCGCCGTTTCGGGTGAACACCTTCAGCACGGGCGACCAGCGACATCCTGCCGTGGCCGTCGACGCTGGCGGGGCGTTTGTTGTGGCCTGGCAGAGCGACGGCCAGGACGGCTCGGGCGATGGCATCGCGGCGCAGCGATACAGGTCTGATGGAACGCCGGACGGCGCGGAGTTCCAGGTCAACACCGTCACCGAGAACGACCAACTGTTGCCCGAGGTGGGCGTCGACGGCGACGGCGACTTCGTCGTCGTGTGGCGGAGCTACGGCCAGGACGGCGACGACTTCGGCATCGTCGCCCGGCGCTACCGGGCTGACGGCACGCCGGACGGCGGCGAGTTCCAGGTCAACACCTTCACCACAGGGGTGCAGTACCTCACAGCCCTCGGCGTCGAAGCCGACGGCGATTTCGTCGTGGCGTGGTCCAGCCGTGACCAGGACGGCGACGGCGACGGCATCTACGCCCAGCGCTTTGCGGCGTCCCCGGTGGGTACGGAAGGGGGTACGGGGCTGCCGCAGGCCTTGTCGGTCCGATCCGTCCATCCCAATCCGACCCGCGACAGGGCCACGCTGCACTATGCGTTGCCTGCCACCTCGGGCGTCCTCGTCACGGTGACCGATGTGCTTGGCCGCACGATGCTCACCCACGCGGTGGGCACGCGGCTACCGGGTCTACATGCGGCGCGCTTCACGCTCGAGGGCCTACCGACCGGGACCTATGTGGTGCGGGTCAAGGCCGGAGGTGCCGTGGCGGCGCAGCGGATCACGGTGGTGCGCTGAGCGCCATTTCGGGATACAGCGGGCGGAGCAGTCGCCGGAGCGCACGGTCCGGCCGTAGCTTGTGGGAGCGTTCCCACCGACCTCTCCGTGCCCGTATGCCCGATCTCCTCTTTCGCGGTACTGCCCCTGCGCTCGTCACGCCCTTCACCTCCGAGGGCGCGCTCGACGAAGCGGCGCTGGAGCGCCTCATCGACAGACAGATCGAGGGCGGCGTCGATGCGCTGGTGGTGCTCGGGACGACCGGCGAGAACCCAACCCTCACGCCTGCGGAGCGACAGCGGGTCACCGAGCGGGCCGTTGCGCACACCGCAGGACGCGTGCCGGTCATCGTCGGAACGGGCACGAACAACACAGCCGAGAGCGTCCGCTTCTCGCGCGAGGCCGCCGCCGCCGGGGCCGACGCGCTGCTGGTCGTGGGGCCCTACTACAACAAGCCTCCCGCCGATGGTCTAGTGGCCCACGTCAGCGCCATCGCTGAGGCAGCCGACCTCCCGATCGTCTTCTACAACGTGCCCGGGCGGACCGGGCAAAACGTCCCCGCTGACCTTACCCTACGGCTTGCCGAAGAGATTCCCCACGTCGTCGGGGTCAAAGAAGCCTCAGGCAACCTCGCGCAGATCGGCGACGTGCTCGCGCACCGCCCCGATGGCTTTGCCGTCTACGCGGGCGACGATGAACTCACGCTTCCGCTCGTGGCGCTCGGAGCCGACGGGGTCGTGTCGGTCCTCGTCAACGCGCTTCCCGAGAAGTTTTGCCAGATGATGCACCTCGCGCTCGACGGTCACGTCGAGGCTGCTCGCGGCCTGCACTTCGAGCTACTTCCTGCCATGCGGGCCTGCTTTATGACGGCCAACCCGATCCCGGTCAAGATGGTTTTAGCAGCCCTCGGTGTATGTGAGGAGGCTGTCCGTCTGCCCCTCGTTCCACCTGATCCCCACCTCCGCTGGCAAATCTTGAGCGCGTTCAAGATCGAAGCCAACATGCGGGCCAGGGCATAGGGCCCACCCCTCTAGACTGCCGGCCCCGGGATATAGGCTGGGGGTAGAAAATGACTACCGAAAGCCCAGGGATTCCATTATATGTGCGAAACCGAGGGCTACTTTGTGACTTTAAGCCGGCGCTACATGAGCTACGGCCGCGCCGAGGGGCGTGACCGCATTGCTTGGCCTCCTCTTCTTCCTAGTCTCCTTACTCCATGCGCGACGGTACGCACTCCTCCAGCCGCAGCTCCGCTTCCGGCGGGGCCGCTTCCAATGGCACAGCCTCGGCGGCGCGTCACGTGATGCTCGTTGATGACCACCCCGTTGTTCGGCAAGGGCTCATGCGCCTTGTCAACCTGGAAACCGACCTCGTAGTCACAGGCGAGGCGTCGAGTGCCGAAGAAGCGCTGGCCTTGCTGGAGGAGCAGACCTTCGACCTCGCGGTGGTTGACATCACCCTGGAAGGCGTCAGCGGGCTGGAACTGGTGCGTCAGATCCGCTCGCAGCACGAAGGCCTGCTCGTGCTAGTGCTCTCGATGCACCACGAACGGTTCTATGCCGAGCGCGCGCTACGCGCCGGGGCGCAGGGCTACGTCATGAAGCAGCGGGCTCCCGACGTAGTCATCGAGGCCATCCGACGCGTTCTCGAAGGCGATCTCTACCTCAGCGAGGAGCTCTCCGACGACCTGCTCCGCCGCGCGGTCGAGGGCCGGGCCGAGGCCAGCACCAACCCCGCCGAGGTGCTCTCGGACCGCGAGCTCGAAGTTCTCCAACTCATCGGGCAGGGGGTGCGCACCCGCGACATCGCCGAGCAACTCACGCTCAGCATCAAGACGATCGAGTCGTACCGCGCCAACATCAAGCGCAAGCTCGACCTGCAGAACGCGACCGAACTGGCCCACTATGCCTTCGCGTGGTACCAGGCGACGAGCGACCCCAACAACGCGGACGTGCCTGTTCCGCCAAGCGAGCGGGCAGAGTAGCGTCGGCGAGGTGCCCAAACGATCACATCGGGGTGACAGACGCCCGGCGTATCTTGAGAGGCTAAGCGCTTCCACCTCTCCCCTTACGCTGCCCCACCCCTATGAAACGGCGCACCAAGATCGTCTGTACCCTCGGCCCGTCTACCGATGACCGCGAAACGCT
This sequence comes from Bacteroidota bacterium, assembly GCA_039821555.1. Lineage (NCBI taxonomy): Bacteria > Pseudomonadati > Bacteroidota > Bacteroidota bacterium. Next base: position 135,430 of record JBCBNX010000005.1, on the reverse strand, counting down.
ACGCGCCATCATCGCTGCCGGGATGGACGTCGCGCGGCTCAACTTCTCCCACGGCACGCACGACGAGCATCGCCGCCGCATGGAGATGGTGCACGAGGAAGCCCGCCGCGCCGGACGCGTGATCCCGATCCTCCAAGACCTGCAAGGTCCGAAGATCCGCGTGGGCAACATGGAGGATGGGGCCGTGCTCCTGCACGAAGGGCAGGCCTTCACGCTCACCAGTGAGCCCCTCGAGGTCGGGACGACGGAGCGGGCAACAGTGTCCTACGATGGCCTCGCCTCCGACGTGAACGTAGGCGGCACCATCCTTATGGACGACGGCAACATCGAGTTGCGCATCGTGGACGTGAATGGACTGGACGTCAAGACCGAGGTCGTCGTCGGTGGGCCGCTTCGTTCCAAGAAGGGCGTCAACCTCCCGCACATCCGCTCCTCAACGCCCTCGCTCACAGAGAAAGACGTCAAGGACCTTGAGTTTGGACTCGATCACGATGTCAACCTCATCGCGCTCTCCTTCGTGCGCACGGGAAGCGATGTGCAGGACCTGCTCAGCCGCATCGAGGCGTCGGGCAAGAGCGTCGGCGTGATCTCGAAGATTGAGAAGCCTGAGGCCGTGGACGACTTCGAGAACATCCTCGACCGCACCGACGGCGTGATGGTGGCGCGCGGCGACCTCGGCATCGAGATCCCGATGCAGCGTGTGCCGATCGTACAGAAGCAGATCATCCGCCAGTGCCTCCGCGAGGGCAAGCCGGTCATCACGGCGACGCAGATGCTGGAGAGCATGATCGAGAACCCGCGCCCCACGCGCGCCGAGGCGTCCGATGTGGCCAACGCCGTGATCGATGGCTCGGACGCCGTGATGCTCTCCGGCGAGACGGCTGCGGGCAAGTACCCCGTGCGCGCCGTCGAGGCGATGGCCGAGATCATCCGCACGGTCGAGGACAACCGGCGGCTCCTGGGTGGTGAACAGGCGCCAAGCGTGGTCAGCGGCGGGCAAAACCGCATCACGCAGGCCGTGTCGCTTACCGCCAGTCGTCTCGCAGAGGAAGTCGAGGCTGTCGCCATTGCCTGCCTCACGCACTCGGGTACGACCGCGCGCTCCATCGCCCGGCACCGTCCCAGCGTACCCCTCTATGCGTTCACGGACAGCCCCCGCGTGGTCGGCCAGTTGGCGCTCCTTTGGGGGACCGAGGCCTTCTCGATTCCGTTCCAAGAGCACACCGACCAGGGCATCGCGACGGTGCACCGCGAGTTTCTCAACCGCGGTCTCGGCGAGCGCGGCGACCGCATCGTGATCACGGCGGGCCTCCCGCTCCCGGCCAAGGGTCTGACCAACATGGTGCACGTGAGCCGGCTCTAGCAAAGCCTAGAGCGGAGACGGACGGCGGGGTAAAACGACGCGCGTAGGCGGTCAGCGCGCGAACGAATTCGTATCATCACGGCGTTACCGGTGTCCCTCGCCTAGCCCGCTGTGCTGCTGACCGCTTCGCTACGTCTGCTCCCCTGACCCGACTGCTCCTCCCGTGACCCGACGTGCGTTGCTGCTCACCTGCATGGTGGTGCTCCTCGCTGGAGCGCTGCTTCCCGGGTGTGCCCGGATCTTCGGCAGCCGCTACGACAACTTCCAGGCGTACTTCAACGCGGTCTACAACGCACGGCAGGCCTTCGACGAAGCTGAGGAGCAAATCGTTCGCGAGGACGACCCGGTCGACCGGACTCGCTACCTCCAGGTGCTCCCGCGCACCGACGAGCGCCGGGCTAGCAGCAGCGGTGGGCCGTTCCAGGACGGCGTCATCCAACGCCTCGGGGACCTGCTCCGCGAGAACCCCGACACGAAGTACACCGCCGATGCGCTGCTCCTGATCGGGAAGTCCTACTTCTACCAGAGCAACTTCGAGGGGGCTAAGCTGAACCTACGCGAGGCCATCCGGGTCGCGCAGGAGCAAGACCGCGGACGCGAGGAGGACGAGGCGCGGCTCTGGTTCGGTCGCGCCCTCGCGGCCAACGGCGAGAGCACCCAGGCCGAAGACCTGCTCCGCGAAAGCATCATCCGGGAAGGCGCACGTGCACGCTGGACCTCGCTCATGCAGCTGGCACTCGCACAGCTCTACGTGCAGGACGAACGCTGGGTCGATGCCGCGTCGGCCCTCGTGGAAGGCGTCGCGCGTGTGGACGACGGCGACATCGCGGCGCGCGCGCAGTTCCTGCTCGGACAGGTCTACGAGAAGCTGGAGCGCTACCCCGAAGCCGCCGAGGCCTACGACGAGGTCCGCCGCTACCGCCCGCTCTACGAACTACGTTACGCCGCCGCCGTCAACCGCGTGCTCGTGCTCGGCCTCTACGCAGACCAGCCCGGGCAGGCGCTCGACCTCGTCCGGCGGATGCAGCGCGACGACAACAACTTCTCGAACCTCGCTGAACTCCAGGTGATCGAGGCGCGCGTGCTCACGAGGGCTGGGCGCCCGCAGGAGGCGCGCGACGTGCTCGTGCAACTCCTCTACGACGACGAGGGCCAGAACGTCGGGCAGATGCGCGGGCAGGCGCTCTACCGCCTTGGCGGTGTCTACCGGGACGGCTTCGAAGACTTCAGCCTCGCGGCCGCCTACCTCGACAGCGCGGCCACGGCCCTGCGCAACCCCACGGGCCGACGCTCCGAGATGACCGGGCAGGCGATGCTGGACATCGACGAGGAGGCGGAGGTGTACACCGGTTTCGCCGACGCCGCCGGGCGCGTGGCGCGCTACGACTCGCTGCTGGAACTGGGCAGCCTCGACGACGCCGCCTTCCGGGCGCGCATCTTCGCGATCCAGGAGGCCCGGCAGCTCGCCGCCGCCGAGGAGGCCGCCGAGCAGGAGCGCCTGCGACGCGCGCAAGGGTTCAACGCGTCGCGCGGAGGCCTCGGTCGGCAGCCGACGGACACGGGCGGCCCGCTCACCGCAACGTCTGGACAGGGCTCCGGCGGTGACTTCGGTTTCCTCTCGTACCGCAACCCTTCGCGGGTGCTCGAAGCGCTCGCCGCGTTCCAGGCCCGATGGGGCGAGCGCCAACTCGTGCCCAACTGGCGGCGACGCGACGCGATCAACTTGGTTGTAGCCGAGGGTGAGCTAGGGCAAGACATCGAGGTAGATGCGTTCTTGCCAACCGATCAGGCGCTGGGTGTGGACGTGACCGATATACCGCGCACCGCGGACGCCCAGGCCACCATGCGCGCCGAACGTGCTGCGTCGCTCTACGAGATGGGCACGGCGCTCTTCCTCGCGCTGGGGCGCCCCGACTCGGCCGCCGTCGTCTATCGTCAAGTCGTGGACGAGGCCGCCGACCCTTCTGTGGCTGAGCGTGCCTACTATGCCCTCGCTGAGGTCGAGCGGGCCCTCGGCGAGGGCGCTGAAGCGGAGCGCTGGTACCGCTACGTCATCGACACGTATCCCGACTCTGATCTGGCCGACCAGGCACGGACGCGCCTCGGCCTCGCGCGTGCCGAGCGCACCGAGCTTGCGCAGGACCAAGCGGAAACAGACTATGCCCTCGCCTATGCGACGTGGCAGCGCGGGGACTACGACCAGGCGTTCTCCGACTTGCTCACGGTCCACGAGCGCTACCCCGAGAGCGACGTGGCCCCGCGCGCGCTCCTCGCAGCCGGACATGTCTACGCCGAGTGGGCAATCACGGGCTCCGTCGACCTCTACGCGCCGCTCCCCGAGGCCGACTCGCTCGACCTGAGCGGGCTCTATGGCCAGGTCAGCGAGCGCTACGCCGGGACGCCGTTCGCAAGCCGCGCGGAGGTGCTGCGCACGACCCTCGAAGAGAACCGCCCCGTCCCCGATACCCTCGCCTTCGACTTTGACCTGGACGACCTCGCGCCCGACAGCCTCGCGCTACCGGTCTTCGACGACCTTCCCGGCGCTGACAGCACGGGCGTAGACAGCACGGGCGTGGATAGCACCAGTGTGGAAGAGGAGGGGGACGCAGACGAGACCGGGGAGCCGGTGGCCGCGCAGCAGGAGACCGCACCGACTCCACAGTCTCCCGGTGCCCGCGCGCCCGTCAACGACCGAGCGCTACGAAGCCGGGCACGAATCCTGCCTCGCCGAGGCACGACCACCTGGATCGTCGCCACGCGTGAGCAGCGCGACGAGGGCGAGGCGATCCTGAGCCAACTGGCAGAACGTGGCTACCAGAGCGCGCTCCTCCGCGACGACCGCGACGGCGAGGTTCGCTTCCTGGTCGCGGTCGGGCAGTTCCGCCAGCCGCAGCAGGCCGCCCGCATGGAGCCCGCCGTCCGCACGCTGCTCGACGGCGAGGAAACCCTGCCCTACCAGATCGAACTGCAGGGCGTGCGGATTGTGTTGCAGGGGGCCGACCTGCGCTCCACACCGAGCGGTCCGCTCCAGTTCGTACCGGATGGCGGCTAGCATGCGGCGGACGGTGGAACCAAGCCGCCAGCCGAACGGTACGGCTCCACCACCATGGGCGGCGTAGCGCGTCGCCCTTCTGTCTGTTTTCAGGGGCTCCTGCCCTCGATGGGCCGCGCGGGCACGCGCCCGCTGACACCGCTCACGAACGACGGCACCCCTCCGCCGCTTGGTCTAGCCTACTCTATGTCGCAGAACGAAGGCGACTCGCTCAACCCCCGAAACGGCTCCGAGAAGCCCAAAAAGGAGAAGCAGCCGCGCTTCTCGCTCTGGGTGTTCTACGTCGCCATCCTCCTCGCTCTCCTCCTGGTGCAGGCCTACTTTGCAGGCGGCGCGGGCGGCAGCGAGGTCGAGTACTCCGCCTTTCTCGACCAGGTTGAGCAGGGCTACGTCGAGGAAGTCGAGATCGTCGACAACGTGCGGGTCCAGGGGCTCTACACCACCGAAGCCGTCGAGCAGGGGCGCGTTGAGGCGTCTGAGCCGGGGCGCAGCCTCTTCAACACCACGCCGCCCGACGAGGCCCGCCGCCAGTTCCGCTCGATCAAGCCGCAGGACCACGACCTGACGGAGTTCCTGACGGCCTACAACGCCGAGGCGCGCGAGGCCGGCGATACCGCCGTCGAGTTTGGCGCACGCTACGAGGACAACTGGTTTGCCGGGCTCCTAAGCTGGGTCTTCCCGCTCGCACTGCTCGTCTTCCTCTGGATCTTCCTGCTCCGCCGCATGGGGGGGCCGGGCCAGCAGGTGCTCAACATCGGCAAGTCGAAGGCCATGCTCTTCGACGAACTGGGTGAGGAGAAGCTCACCTTCAAAGACGTCGCTGGGCTGGACGAAGCCAAGGACGAGGTCGCGGAGGTGGTCGACTTCCTCAAGAACCCGAAGCGGTTCACCAAGCTCGGCGGCAAGCTGCCCAAGGGCGTGCTGCTCGTCGGGCCTCCGGGCACCGGCAAGACGCTCCTCGCCAAGGCCGTCGCCGGCGAGGCAGGCGTGCCGTTCTTCAGCCTCTCCGGCTCCGACTTCGTCGAGATGTTCGTCGGCGTCGGCGCAGCGCGCGTGCGCGACCTCTTCAAGCAGGCGAAAGAGAAGGCCCCCTGCATCATCTTCATCGACGAGATCGACGCCATCGGCCGCAGCCGTGGCAAGGGCATGATGATCGGTGGCAACGACGAGCGCGAGAACACGCTCAACCAGCTGCTTGTGGAGATGGACGGCTTCAACACCGACAAGGGCGTGATCATCGTCGCGGCGACCAACCGCCCCGACGTGCTCGACTCAGCGCTCCTCCGCCCCGGTCGCTTCGACCGCCAGATCATGGTGGATCGCCCCGACCGCATCCAGCGCGCGGCCATCTTCCGCGTCCACACCCGCAACCTGAAGCTCGGTGACCAGGTGGACATGGAGATGCTCGCCAACATGACGCCGGGCTTCGCCGGAGCGGAGATCGCCAACGTGTGCAACGAGGCCGCCCTCCTTGCGGCACGCGGCGACAAGGACGCGATCGAGATGAAGGACTTCGAGCGCGCCATCGACCGCGTGATCGGCGGGTTGGAAAAGAAGAACAAGCTGATCTCGCCAGAAGAGAAGAGGATCGTGGCCTACCACGAGGCGGGTCACGCCGTCACGGGCTGGTTCTTGGAACACACCGACCCCGTCATCAAGGTGTCGATCGTACCCCGCGGACTGGCCGCACTCGGCTTCGCACAGTCGTTGCCGGACGAGCGCTACATCACGACGAAAGAGGCGTTCCTCGACCAAATGACTATGGCCATCGGCGGCCGCGTTGCCGAGGAGATCAAGTTTGGGCACCTCTCGTCCGGGGCCTCCAACGACCTTCAGCGCATCACCAGGACCGCCTACGGCATGATCGTCCAGCTTGGAATGAGCGACAAGGTTGGTCACGTCAACTTCGATCCGGGCCGCGAGCAGCAGGCATCGTTCTACAAGCCCTACTCAGACAAGACCGCCGAACTGATCGACGCCGAGGTGAAGCGCGTCGTCGACGGCGTACACGAGCGGGCGCACCGGCTGCTTCGCGAGCGCAACGAGGAATTCGAGGCACTGGCTCAGGCGCTCTTGGAGAAGGAGGTGCTCAACGAGAACGACCTCAAGGAGGTGCTCGGCGAGCGGCCCTACAAGCGCCCGATCTACGACCAGGCCGTCGATGCCGAGCAGCAGCCGGTCAACAAGTCGAATGATGATCTCGACGCGGTCAGCGGCGGCGACGGTGCGGTTGTAGAGCCGGATCAGGTGGAGCCCGACCAGGCCGAGCCGAATGCATAGGCACGGGTGACCTGCACCAGAAGGGAGGTGCGCGTACGGAGATAAGGGCGTCGCTCCGCGAGGCGCTGAATCCGTACTACCAACCTCCCTTCTGTCATGCTCGCTCGCTTCCTCTTCGGTGGGGTGCTCCTGTGCACCCTCACTGCGTTCGCCTCGGCCCCTTCCACGGCCGAGTTGTCCTCAGAGCCAACTGCCTCGGTCACGATCGTTAAGAGTACCCACACGGTTCGCGTGGAGTATCTATCCAGGTCGGGTGCGCTGCGTCGAGCCCGCGTCACGATCACGCCAGTAGAGCGTGGTGCTCGCGCTGAGTGGACCCGTGATCTCGAGGCCGTGTTCTTTACCGCTCCTCGCAGCACGCCAGGGCTGAGTCGCTACAGCCTCGCCGACCGGCTCATTACCGCCGAGGGAGGAGAGTTTCCTTTCGTCGGCGAGGGTCTCGTCCCGGCACCGGAGTACCTGCGTGAGTTCCTGGTGCGGAGCAGGGGGACCACACACGGCTTTTTGATGCCGCTGAGCGGCACGGACGACCCGCCCGCCGACGATCCGCCGAAGGGTGACCCGCCTGCCGACGATCCTCCTGAGGACGACGATGACTGCTCGTGTGCGGGGTGCATGGAAATTTGCGATCCATGGACGTGCGAATGCAGTGATCCCGACCCGTTCCCTGAAACGGAGGGCTTCGAGTCGGACGGACGCATGGTCTTGTTCGGCATCTGAGCGCACTGATGTCTGGCGCCAGAGCCGCTTCACCCGAACCGAGGGTGGGGCGGCTCGTTTGCGGAGTAAATATGCAGGGCTGTGATAATTGATATAGACCAGAATATCACTAGTTGATGGATGAAAGGGGCTGATACAGGCCGAAAGCCCCCCTTCGTGGTTTATGCACACCATCCTGGTTGGCAGCGCATCGCAAGCTCTGTACCTTTCTTTCCTGTCTCAGCGTCAAAGTTTGCTCGCGAGACGACCGCTTTCGCTCCTGGAATTCGCCCGGAGCACCCCCAAGAAACTGACCTCTCGCACGGCGTGCCTACGATTCAGCAGCTGGTCCGTAAGGGCCGCACCCCAAAGAAGGCGAAGAAGACCGCGCGGGCCCTCCAGGGCAACCCGCAGCGGCGCGGCGTCTGCACCCGCGTCTACACGACGACCCCCAAGAAGCCGAACTCGGCCCTCCGCAAGGTGGCGAAGGTTCGCCTCACGAACGGTATCGAGGTGATCGCCTACATCCCCGGCGAAGGCCACAACCTCCAGGAGCACTCCATCGTGCTCGTGCGCGGCGGTCGTGTGAAAGACCTCCCCGGCGTGAAGTACCACATCGTGCGTGGCGCGCTCGACACGGCCGGCGTTGCCGACCGTAAGCAGAGCCGCTCGAAGTACGGTGCCAAGAAGCCGAAGAAGTAGTTCCGCTCTCAGCTCGCGACCATCGGTTCTCAGGGAAGGCCACCGATGGTGTACAGCCGGAAGCCAATAGCCAACTCCTATGCGTAGAAAGCAAGCCGAAAAGCGGATTCCAGTCCCCGATCCGATCTACGGGGACGTGACCGTCGCCAAGTTCATCTCCGCCATCATGCGTGACGGCAAGCGGAGCCTTGCCCAGAAAATCGTCTACGGCGCGTTTGACACCGTCGAGGAGCGCACCGGCGAGCCGGGCGTGGAGATCTTCCGCAAGGCGATCAACAACATCGCTCCGCTCGTGGAGGTCCGCAGCCGCCGCGTCGGTGGCGCGACCTACCAGGTGCCGATCGAGGTGCGCCCCGAGCGCCGCACGTCGCTCGCCTTCCGCTGGCTCATCCAGTTCGCCCGCGCCCGCGGCGACAAGAGCATGACCAACCGCCTCGCCGCCGAGATCCTCGCGGCCAGCCGCGGCGAAGGCAACGCGGTCAAAAAGAAGGACGACACACACCGCATGGCCGAGGCCAACAAGGCGTTCTCGCACTTCCGCTTCTAGGCCTGATCTGGGCTCAAGCCCTTCGCGATTTCTTACCCGTTCGACCCCGAACGAACCCCGGGTCTCAGCATACGAGGTCTGCTAACCGCAGCCCTCCCGCCGCACCCAACCACGACACTGTCATGAGCCTCACCGGCAAATCATTCTCGCTAGAGCGGACGCGCAACATCGGCATCTCGGCCCACATCGACGCGGGCAAGACGACGACCACCGAGCGCATCCTCTACTACACCGGGCGCACCCACCGCATCGGCGAAGTCCACGAGGGCGGCGCCACGATGGACTGGATGGAGCAGGAAAAGGAGCGCGGCATCACGATCACGTCGGCCGCGACCACCGCTGAGTGGAAGGATCACCGCATCAACATCATCGACACGCCCGGGCACGTCGACTTCACCGTGGAGGTGGAGCGTTCGCTCCGCGTGCTCGACGGCGCGATTGCGCTGTTCTGTTCCGTGGGTGGCGTCGAGCCGCAGTCGGAGACGGTGTGGCGGCAGATGAACAAGTATGATGTGCCGCGCATCGCGTTCGTCAACAAGATGGACCGTACGGGCGCGGACTTCGCGAACGCGGTCGAGATGATGAACGACCGCCTGAGCGCGAACGCCGTCCCGGTCCAGATCCCGATCGGCGAAGGCGACATGTTCCGTGGCGTCATCGACCTCATCGAGAACAAGGCCATCGTCTGGGACGACTCGACGCAGGGCGCGACCTGGGACGAGATTGACGTGCCGGAAGACCTCAAGACAGTCGCCCGCAAGTGGCGCATCAACCTCCTGGAGGCCGTTGCCGAGCACGACGACGACCTGCTGATGCAGTACCTCGAAGGCGAGGTGATCGCCCCCGAGGACATCAAGCGCGTCGTTCGTGAGGCCACGCTGTCGATCGACATTACACCGGTCTTCTGCGGCTCCGCCTTCAAGAACAAGGGCGTGCAGCGCCTGCTCGACGGTGTCATCGACTACCTCCCGAGCCCGCTCGACGTGCCGCCGCTTACGGGCAACCGCCCGCGCAGCGAGGAGGAGGTCACGCGTCTCCCCGACCCCGACGGCCCGCTGGCCGCCATCGCGTTCAAGATCGCGACCGACCCCTACGTCGGCCGTCTGACCTTCGCGCGGGTCTACTCGGGTACGCTCAACAAGGGCGACTCGCTCGTCAACGCGACCTCCGAGAAGAAGGAGCGCGCTGGCCGCCTCATGTTCATGCACGCCAACACGCGTGAGGATGTGAGCCAGGTCAAGGCAGGCGACATCTGCGCCATCGTGGGCCTCAAGAACACCAAGACCGGCGACACGCTCTGCGACCCCAACGACCTCGTCGTGCTGGAGTCGATGGACTTCCCTGAGCCGGTCATCCGCATTGCCATCGAGCCGAAGACCAAGGCCGACATCGACAAGCTCGGTCTCGGTCTTCAGAAGCTTGCCGAGGAGGACCCGACCTTCAAGGTGTCCTCGGACGAGGAGACTGGCCAGACCCTCATCGCAGGGATGGGCGAGCTCCACCTCGAGATCATCGTAGACCGCCTCAAGCGCGAGTTCAAGGTCGAGGCCAACGTCGGCAAGCCGCAAGTAGCCTACCGCGAGGCGATCACCTCGTCGGTGGACCACAAGTACACGCACAAGAAGCAGTCCGGCGGTCGCGGCCAGTTCGCGCACATCGAGGTCGAGTTCATCCCGACCGACGACGGCGTCGGCTTCGAGTTCATCGACGAGATCAAGGGCGGCAACATCCCGCGCGAGTTCATTCCTTCCGTCGAAAAGGGCATCGCCAGCGCCCTCGACCAGGGCCCGCTCGCGGGCTACCCGATCGAAGGCATCAAGGCACGTCTCTACGACGGGAAGTACCACAACGTGGACTCCGACCAGATGTCGTTTGAGATCGCGGGCCGCATGGCCTTCCGCGAAGCCGCTCGCCGTGCGAAGCCGGTCATCATGGAGCCCTACATGGACGTCGAGGTGATTACGCCCGAAGAGTACATGGGCGATGTGATCGGCGACCTCAACTCCCGCCGTGGCCGCATCGAGTCGATGGGCCAGCGCAACGACGCGCAGGTCATCAAGGCGATGGTCCCGCTGAGTGAGATGTTCGGCTACTCGACCGACCTCCGCTCGATCACCCAGGGCCGCGCGCTCTACTCGATGCAGTTCGACCACTACGAGGAGACGCCGAAGTCGATCGCTGAAGAGATCGTCGCCTCCAAATCCGCGATGGTCGCTTAAGCGGCACCGCGAAACACCAACCTGAACAACCACCCCGGGCGCGGGAGCGTCCACTTCCGCTAACGCAGACGCTCCCCATTCGGGGCGAAACCAACTCCAGTTATGGCTAAGGAAACGTTCCAGCGCACCAAGCCCCACGTCAACGTCGGCACCATCGGCCACGTCGACCACGGCAAGACCACCCTCACCGCCGCCATCACCAAGGTCCTCGCCGAGGCCCAGGGCGGCACCGCGATGAACTTCGAGGACATCGACAACGCCCCCGAGGAGCGCGAGCGCGGCATCACCATCGCCACGGCCCACGTCGAGTACGAGACCGACAACCGCCACTACGCCCACGTCGACTGCCCCGGCCACGCCGACTACGTCAAGAACATGGTCACGGGCGCGGCCCAGATGGACGGCGCCATCCTCGTGGTCGCCGCCACCGACGGCCCGATGCCGCAGACGCGCGAGCACATCCTCTTGGCCCGCCAGGTCGGCGTGCCGTCGCTGGTCGTGTTCCTGAACAAGGCCGACCTCGTCGACGACGAGGAGCTCCTGGAGCTCGTCGAGATGGAAGTCCGTGAGCTCTTGAGCCAGTACGAGTTCCCGGGCGACGACATCCCGGTGATCCGCGGGTCGGCGCTCGGCGCGCTCAACGGCGAAGACCAATGGGTGGCGACGGTGAACGAGCTCATGGCGTCGGTGGACGACTACATCCCGACGCCGGAGCGCGACGAGGACAAGCCGTTCCTGATGCCGGTGGAGGACGTGTTCTCGATCACAGGCCGCGGGACGGTGGTGACGGGCCGTGCCGAGCGCGGCGTCTTGAAGGTCGGCGAGACGGTCGAGATCGTGGGCATGCAGGAGGAGAAGCTGACGACCACCGTGACGGGGATCGAGATGTTTCGGAAGCTGCTGGACCAGGTGCAGGCGGGCGACAACGCCGGGATCCTGCTGCGCGGCACGAAGAAGGACGAGGTGCAGCGCGGGATGGTGGTGTGCAAGCCTGGAAGCATCAAGCCGCACCGGGAGTTCGAGTGCGAGGTGTACGTCTTGAGCAAAGAGGAGGGGGGGCGCCACACGCCGTTCTTCAAGGGGTACCGTCCGCAGTTCTACTTCCGCACGACGGATGTCACGGGTGATATCGAGCTGAACGAGGGGGTAGAGATGGTGATGCCGGGGGACAACACGCAGTTCCGGGTGAAGCTGATCCAGCCGGTGGCGATGGAGGAGGGGTTGCGGTTTGCGATCCGCGAGGGTGGCCGGACGGTGGGTGCGGGCGTCGTCGCCAAAATCCTCGACTAAGACAACTGAACACGCGAAGGGGCGGTGGCCCAACTCACCGCCCCTTTGTCATGTCCGCTCGGCGGACCCAATCCTGAGACAGCCACATGGCTAGCCAGAAAATCCGAATCAAGCTCAAGTCGTACGACCACACGCTGGTCGACAAGAGCGCCGAGAAGATCATCAAGACGGTGAAGTCCACCGGCGCGGTGGTGAGCGGCCCGATCCCGCTCCCGACCGAGAAAGCGATCTACACGGTGCTCCGCGGCCCGCACGTCGACAAGAAGAGCCGTGACCAGTTCGAGCACCGCTCGCACAAGCGTCTCATCGACATCCTCTCGACCTCGTCGAAGACCGTGGATGCGCTGATGAAGCTCGAACTCCCTAGCGGCGTCGACGTCGAGATCAAGGTCTGATCAAACCGCCGCGCCTCGCTTGCGGCAACGTGCTCTCCTATGCTTCGCCTCTCCTTCCTGCTCATGTTCGCGCTCGTCCTGGTCGCCTGCGACTCGGAAGAGACGACGATGTCCGACACCGACCTCTTCGTCGGAGTCTGGACGGGCACGAGCCTGAATGTGGAGACGCGGGTGCTCGGGGTGCCGGTCACTGTGCCTGTCTACGATGTAGACGACAACGGTGGCACGCTGACGGCGACATTCACCGAGAACGGCCCCTTCACCTTCGACCTCGACGTCGAGGATGGGAGCACGTTCGAAATCGGCGGTGTCGAGTTCCCGCTCACCGACTTCACGGTGTCTGGTACCTACGCCATCAACGAGAGCACTGGGCAGATCACGCTCACGCTCCTGTCGACCAGCCAAGGCGATGTTGGCGGCGATGGTAACTACGACTTCAACGGCGACAACCGCCTTGAACTAAGTGTCGAAGACCCCGACTTGGTCGAGGCGCTCATCGGGCTCGCCGACTTCGACAACCCCCTGCCTGACGGCACTATCCGCGGCGCATCGATATCGCTGCAACGCGGCTCTTAATTCCTGTTCACGCTTAACTTAATCTGAGGATTACAATGAGCGGCCTCATCGGCAAAAAGCTCGGCATGACGAGCGTCTTCGATGACGCGGGCAACAACCAGATTTGCACCGTCATCGAACTCGGTCCGAACGTCGTGACCCAGATCCGCACGCTTGAGACGGACGGCTACAGCGCCGTCCAGCTCGGCTTCGGCACCAAGAAGGCCAAGCGCACGACGAAGGCGCTCCAGGGCCACTTCGAGAAAGCCGGCCTGGACGACTACCCGCGCCGCGTCGTGGAATTCCGCGACCACTCAGGCGCGGGCGAGTACGGCCTCGGCGACGCGGTCACGGTCGACGCGATCTTCGAAGAAGGCGACACGGTCAACGTGGTCGGCACCTCGAAGGGCAAAGGCTTCCAGGGCGTCGTGAAGCGCCACGGCTTCAGCGGGGTCAACGACCAGACGCACGGCCAGCACAACCGCCAGCGCGCGCCCGGCTCCATCGGCCAGGCGTCGGACCCGGCGAAGGTCTTCAAGGGCATCAAGATGCACGGCCGCACCGGCGGCGACCGCGTCACGGTCAAGAACCTTCGCGTGATCCGTGTGATGGCCGACAAGAACCTGCTGCTCGTCAAGGGTGCGGTTCCCGGCCACAAGAACGGCATCGTAGAAATCCACAAAGTCCAGCGATAACGCCAGAGCCTACGGGCTAGCCGTTATCCAACCATTGCTCCCATGAAACTCCCCGTTTACTCCCGATCCGGTGCTGAGACCGGCCGCGAGGTCGAGCTGGACGCTGAGATCTACGAGGTCGAGCCGAACGACCACGTCATCTGGCTCGACGTCCGCTCGATCCAGGCGGCAGGCCGCCAGGGCACCCACAAGACCAAAGAACGCAGCGAAGTCGCCAAGTCGACCCGCAAGCTCTACCGCCAGAAAGGCACCGGCAACGCCCGTGCTGGCGACGCCAAGAGCCCGACGCGTCGCGGCGGTGGCACCATCTTCGGGCCCCGTCCGCACAAGTACTCCGTCGGCGTGAACCGCAAGACGAAGCAGCGTGCGCGCCGCTCGGCCTTCGCATACAAGCTCCAGGACGAAGCGCTCCGCATCGTCGAGGACTTCACGCTCGACGTGCCCAAGACGAAAGAGATAGCCGCTTTCACCGCCGCGCTCGACGTGGCCGGCCGGAAGGTGCTACTCCTCACGAAGGAGTCTGACCAGACGCTCTACCGCGCTGGCCGCAACCTGCCCAAGTTTGACGTTAAGCCCGCTACCGAGGCGTCCACGCTCGACGTGATGAACGCGCAGGTCGTCCTGATTCAGGAAGGCGCTGTCGAAGGGCTCACCGCCGCGCTCACCCCGACCAAGAAGCACGCCGAAGCTGCCTAAGGCGCGCGGCCAGACCGACTGAACCATCATGGCGAACGACATCCTCATCCGCCCGCTCATCACCGAGAAGCTAACCCGCCTCATGGAGGAGGGCCACTACGCCTTCGAGGTCAAGAGCGACGCTAACAAGATCGAAATCCGTAAGGCCGTCGAGGAACGCTATCCCGACGTCGACATCGCGTCGGTCCGCACGATGATCGTGCGCGGCAAGCGCAAGCGGCAGTACACCCGCCGTGGCCTCGTTCAGGGCCGCGAAGCCTCCTACAAGAAGGCCATCGTGACGCTCAAGAGCGGCGAGATCGACTTCTTCGAAAACATCTGATGATGAGTGCGGCAGCGCTCCGGTCAAGCGGTGTGGCGGTGATTGCCTCCCACTGCGACACCGCTGCACCGCAACACAGAAACACACGCAACTAGGCGCAAAGCCCGGGCGACCGACGCCGGGCAGGTAAGCCTCAACCACTGAACCCATGGCGATTCGCAAGCTCAAGCCGAATACCCCCGGCCAGCGTCAGCGCAGCGTCGCCGCCTTCGACGAGATCACCAAGTCGAAGCCGGAGAAGAGCCTGCTCGCGCCCCTCAAGAAGAAGGGCGGACGCAACAACAACGGGCGCATCACGACCCGGCACCAGGGCGGCGGCCACAAGCGCCGCTACCGCATCATCGACTTCAAGCGCGACAAGATGGGCATCCCCGCCAAGGTCGCGTCGGTCGAGTACGACCCGAACCGCTCGGCGCGCATCGCGCTGCTGGTCTACGCCGACGGTGAAAAGCGCTACATCATCGCGCCCGACAAGATCCAGGTCGGCATGACGGTGATGAACGGGCCGGACGCCCCGCCGGAACTCGGCAACTGCCTCCCGCTCAAGAATCTGCCGCTCGGTACGACGGTCCACGCCATCGAGATGAAGCCGGGCCGTGGTGCTCAGCTTGCTCGCTCGGCGGGCACGTCGGCGCAGCTCACGGCGCGCGAAGGCAAGTACGCCACGCTCAAGATGCCGTCGGGCGAAGTCCGCATGGTGCCGGTCGACTGCATGGCCACCGTTGGCGTCGCATCGAACCCGGACCACATGAACATCGAGATCGGCAAAGCCGGTCGCAAGCGCTGGCTCGGCGTCCGTCCGAAGACGCGCGGTGTGGCCATGAACCCGATCGACCACCCGATGGGTGGTGGTGAAGGCAAGGCCTCCGGTGGTCACCCGAAGAGCCCGACCGGCGTGCCGGCGAAGGGCTACAAGACGCGCTCGAAGAAGAAGGCGTCCAACAAGCTCATCGTCCGTAAGCGCGGCAAGCGCCGGTAGACCTTTTTGATGTTGGATCGATGATTTTCGATTGGTAGCAGAGCCTGCCTTAAATCTCAAATCAAAAATCCCCAATCGACAATCCCATGGCTCGTTCCCTACGTAAAGGCCCCTTTGTCCACTACAAGCTCGCCCGCAAGGTCGACGCGATGAACGAGGGCGGCGGCAAAAAGAAGGTCATCAAGACCTGGAGCCGCGCCTCGATGATCACGCCGGACATGATCGGCCTCACCATCGCCGTGCACAACGGCAAGCAGTTCATCCCGGTCTACGTGACCGAGAACATGATCGGCCACAAGCTCGGCGAGTTCTCGCCGACCCGCACCTACCGCGGACACGCCGCCGACAAGAAAGACAAGCGCCGCCGATAGACCAGTGACTCAGTGAGCAGTGGTTCAGTAGTTCAGTGATGCCTCGATTGCGCATCCTGAGAAACTGAAGCACTGAAAGCCTGAAAAACTGAAGCACCAATCCTATGCAAGCCACAGCCAAAGCCAAGCACATCCGGATCAGCCCGCGCAAGATGCGGATCGTCGCGGACGTCGTCCGGGGCCAAAACGTGCAGGAATCGCTCAACACGCTGCACTTCATGCCGCAGAAGGCCACCGCCTTCATCGAGCGCACCATCCAGTCGGCGGTCGCCAACCTGCTCGACCAGAACCGCGACGAGCGGATCGACGAGGAGGCGCTCATCGTGAGCGAGATCTACGTCGACGAGGGGCCGATGCTCAAGCGGTTCCAGCCGGTATCGCGCGGTCGTGCACACCCGATCCTGAAGCGCTCCAGCCACCTCACGGTCGTCGTGGCGCTCCCCGAAGACGAACTCGAAGAAGCATAAACGCCGAATATCATGGGTCAGAAAATCCACCCCACCGGCTTCCGTCTCGGCGTGATCCGCGGCTGGGAGTCCAACTGGTACGAAGACGGTTCTTACCGCGACAAGATTGTCGAAGACGAGGAGATTCGTCGCTACCTCCAGGCGCGCCTCAAGCGTGCTGGCCTAGCGCGCATCGTTATCGAGCGCACGCCGAAGCGCGTCATCCTGACGCTCCACACGAGTCGTCCGGGCGTCGTGATCGGCCGCGGCGGTGCCGAAGTCGAGAAGCTGCGCCAGGAACTGCGCAAGCTCACCGACAAGGACATCCAGATTAACATCAGCGAGATCAAGCGTCCGGAGCTTGACGCCCAGCTGGTCGCGGACAACATCGCGCAGCAGCTCGAAGGCCGCATCTCCTACCGCCGCGCGATGAAGCAGGCGATGGGCGCGGCAATGCGCATGGGTGCCGAGGGCATCCGCATCAAGCTCGCAGGCCGCCTCGGCGGTGCGGAGATGGGCCGCGTCGAGCAGTATCTCGAAGGCCGCGTGCCGCTCCACACCATCCGCGCTGACATTGACTACGCGGAGGGCACGGCCTACACGATCTACGGCACCTGCGGTGTCAAGGTCTGGATCTACCGGGGCGAGATCCTCGGCAAGCCCGACCTTAGCCCGAACGTGCAGCAGCAGCGCGCGCAGTCGCAGCCAGCCCCGCCGGATCGTCGTCGTGACCGTGGTGGTCGTGGCGGTCGCGATGGAGGCCGCGGCGGACGCGACGGTGGCCGTGGTCGCGGCGGCCGTGGCGGCAACCGCTCCTAAGCGCAGCCGCCCCCCAGCACTGAACAGCCTTTAGCTCACTCGCAGCGGCCCTGTCTTCCGCGCCGCTGCCCAACCGACGAGAATTGCCATGTTAATGCCTAAGCGGACGAAGTACCGCAAGATGCAGAAGGGCCGCATGAAGGGCAACGCCCAGCGCGGCACCCGCGTCGACTTCGGCGACTTCGGCATCAAGGCCCTCGAAGCGGGCTGGATCACGAGCCGCCAGATCGAGGCCGCCCGTATCTCGATGACGCGCCGCATGAAGCGTGTCGGCAAGGTGTGGATCCGCATCTTCCCCGACAAGCCGATCACGAAGAAGCCTGCCGAGACCCGCATGGGTAAGGGCAAGGGCTCGCCCGAGTACTGGGTGGCCGTCGTGAAGCCCGGCCGCATCCTGTTCGAGATCGGCGGCATCGACGAAGAGACCGGTCGCGAGGCCATGCGCCTGGCGATCCAGAAGCTGCCGATCAAGTGCAAGATCGTCGTGCGCCCCGCCTACGAGGCCGAGAAGAACGCCTAAGCGAGCGCTCACCCGCGCCCCCTCGCTCAAGCGCGTCCACCGTCACTGACTAGACCTATGAAGCCCAAAGACATCCGCGAGCTGTCTGCTGCTGAAATCCAGCAGCGCATCACCGAGGAGCAGCAGGCCATCCGGGACCTCACGTTCCGGCACACCATCACGCCCCTCGACGATCCGCTCACGCTGCGCCGCAAGCGCCGTGAGGTCGCTCGCCTCAAGACCATCCTCAAGGAGAAGAGCGCCTGAGCGTCTTCCCTTCCGACAACCCGTAGTTGGTGAGGTGTCGGCTCACCAAGCGAAGCAAACCGCTGACAACCCATGGAACCGAAAGACACTACTGCTCCCGAAGCAGGCACGGCCGCTGAGCCGGTAGTCGACGCCACCGAGACGCCGAACACGGCGGTCGAGGACGACGCCCCTGTTGCCGCTGAAGCACCGGCCCCCGCGCCGGTCGCCCCCGCGCCGGTCATGGCCCCGGCTGCTGACGAGACGAAAGAGGACGCGCCCAAGAGCCGCAACGCGCGCAAGGAGCGTATCGGCCTTGTCGTCTCCGACAAGATGGACAAGACCATCACCGTCGCCGTGCAGCGCCAGGTCAAGCACCCGATCTACGGCAAGATCATCAAGAAGACGACCAAGCTGAAGGCGCACGACGCGACGAACAACGCCGGCGAAGGCGACACCGTCCGCATCCGCGAGACGCGCCCCATGTCGAAGACGAAGCGTTGGATGCTCGTCGAAGTTCTCGAACGCCGCCGCTAAGCCAACGGGTTGAAGGTGTAAGGTGGAACGCTCATGCGCTGAGCGGCTCACCCTTCAACGTTCAACACTCACCCTTTAACTCGTCTAGTCATGATCCAGCAAGAATCTCGACTCAACGTCGCGGACAACTCGGGGGCAAAAGAAGTCCTCTGCATCCGCGTCCTCGGCGGCTCAGGTCGCCGCTACGCCCGCGTGGGCGACAAGATCGTCGTGACCGTGAAGTCGGCCATTCCCGGCGGCAACGTGAAGAAGGGGCAGGTGTCCCGCGCCGTGGTCGTTCGCACGAAGAAGGAATACCGTCGCAAGGACGGCTCGTACATCCGCTTCGACGAGAACGCCGCCGTGCTCCTCAACGACGCCGACGAGCCCCGCGGCACCCGCATCTTCGGGCCCGTCGCCCGCGAGCTCCGCGAGAAGGAGTTCATGCGCATCGTCTCCCTCGCCCCCGAAGTCCTCTAATTGACGATTTGAGATTTTCGATTGACGATTGGGTCAATACGCACCCATAAATCGAAAATCATAAATCAAAAATCGCCAATCCTATTATGCCTCGTACCAAGAACAAGCAGAAGAAGCTCCACATCAAGAAGGGCGATCGGGTCGTGCTGACGAAGGCGATCACCTCCGCAAAGTCGCTCGGTCGCGACCGCGCCAAGGGCTACCAGAGCCGCGTGCTCGCCGTAATGCCCGAGAAGGAGCAGGTGATCGTGGAGGGCGTCAACGTGCGCATCCGCCACACGAAGCCCAACCAGACCTACCCGAACGGCGGCCGCATCGAGCGCGAAGCGCCGATCCATGTCTCCAACGTGCTCCCCGTGGACTCCGACGGCAACGCGACCCGCGTCGGGCGCAAGCGCATCGAAGATCCTGAGACGGGCAAGGGCCGCTGGGTCCGCTACGCCAAGACCACCGGCGAAGAGCTCGACAGCTAAGTCCGACGCTGCGCCTCCAGCCCGCCTTCGCGTTTGAAGTGTGGACAAAGCCCAGGGCGCGCAGAACATCCTCCACCCGCCTCCGTTTCTCCTCGGCTGCCCCGACTGCACCAAGCTCAGCACGACAACGCCCGGCGCGCAGCCAGAACGAACCCATTCCGATGGAAGACTACATCCCCCGCCTGAAGACGAAGTACCGCGAGGAGGTGATGCCTGCGCTCACCGAGCGCTTCGGCTACGACAACGTCATGCAGGTCCCGCGCCTCGTCAAGATCAGCGTCAACAAGGGCGTTGGTGAGGCCGCAACAAACAAGAAGGTCCTCACCGATACCATCGAGGAGTTGCGCAAGATCACTGGGCAGCAGCCGGTCACGCGCCGCGCTCGCAAGAGCGTCTCGAACTTCAAGATCCGCGACGGCATGCCGATTGGCGCGTCTGTGACGCTGCGCGACGCCAAGATGTGGGAGTTCCTCGACCGCTTCGTGACGCTAGCGCTCCCTCGCGTCCGTGACTTCCGCGGTGTCCCCGACCGCTCGTTTGACGGCCGGGGCAACTACACGCTCGGCGTCAAGGAGCAGATCATCTTCCCCGAGATCGACATCGATAAGGTGGACCGCGTGAGCGGGATGGACGTGACGTTCGTCACCACCGCCGAGACCGACGAGGAGGCCTACTGGCTGCTCAAGGAACTCGGGATGCCGTTCGTCCGCCGCGGCGAAGAGGAACTCGCCTAACTCCAACCTCCAGATTTTGACTGAATCATGGCACGTACTGCCGTCATCGCCCGCCAGAAAAAGCGCGAACGTCTCGTCGCGAAATACGCCGCGAGGCGTCGCCGCATGAAGGCCGAGGGCGATTGGGAGGGCCTCCAGAAGCTCCCCAAGAATGCCAGCCCGGTGCGTCTGCACAACCGCTGCGCCCTCACGGGCCGTCCGCGCGGTTACATGCGCAAGTTTGGCATCAGCCGCGT
Source organism: Bacteroidota bacterium (assembly GCA_039821555.1). Taxonomy (NCBI): domain Bacteria; kingdom Pseudomonadati; phylum Bacteroidota; species Bacteroidota bacterium. The sequence continues at coordinate 114,816 of JBCBNX010000005.1, read as the reverse complement.
CATGTTCCGCGAGCTCGCGCTCCAGGGCAAGATCCCCGGCATCCGCAAGTCGAGCTGGTAGGCCCGACCCCTGAGCCTCCAGGCTCCGCCCGCCGAGCGCATCGGTCAGCCGACCCGGTCGGCGTTTCTCTAGCGATTAAGTGGCGTGCCTCCTACTGCACTGCGGGGCCGCACAAACTGGTCGAAGAACCCACTTTCCATGAGCGCGATCACTGATCCCGTCGCGGACTACCTCACCCGCATCCGCAACGCCCAGAAGGCCCGTCACCCCCACACGGACATCCCCGCGTCAAAGCTCAAGCGAGCGATCACGCAGATTCTTATGGATAAGGGGTACATCAAGAACTACCTCAACATCGACGATGGGAAGCAGGGCCTTCTCCGCGTCTACCTGAAGTACCAGCGCGGCGGCTCCCCCGTGATTGAGCGCCTGGAGCGCGTCTCGACGCCCGGTCTTCGCAAGTATGTCGGCGCCAACCGCCTTCCGCGCGTCAAGAACGGCCTCGGCATCGCCATCCTGTCCACGAGCCAGGGCGTGATGTCGGACAAAGAAGCCCGTCGCGCCGGCATCGGCGGCGAAGTTCTCGCCTACGTCAGCTAAACCAGTCACCGGTCCACGCAGCTTGTCGCCTCGGCGCGCTGCGGGACGCAGGATCTCGAACCCATGTCCCGAATCGGAAAACAGCCGATCCCGCTCACTGACAAGGTCAGCGTGACGATCTCCAGCGGCAACATCGTCTCGGTCAAAGGGCCGAAGGGCGAGCTGGCGCTCCAGGTAGACCCGGACCTGGCGGTAGAGCAGCAGGACGGCGAACTCGTCGTCACTCGCCCGACCGAACAGAAGCGCCACCGCGCGCTCCACGGTCTCTATCGCTCACTCCTGGCCAACAACATCCAGGGCGTCACCGAAGGCTACTCGAAGGAGCTCGAACTCATCGGCGTCGGCTATCGCGCGGCGGTGCAGAACGGCGTTCTCGAACTCGCCCTCGGCTTCTCGCACCCGATCTACTTCCTCCCGCCCGACGGCATCAACATCGAGGCGGAGACGGTGCGCGGCAAGAACCCGAGCGTCAAGATCAGCGGCATCGACAAGCAACTCGTCGGCCAGGTCGCAGCCAAGCTGCGCGCCCTCCGTCCGCCGGAGCCCTACAAGGGCAAGGGCATCCGCTACAAGGGCGAGTACGTCCGCCGCAAGGCCGGTAAGACCGCCGCCCGCTAGTGGTGAAGCGATGGGGCAGTTGAGCAGTGCGGCGGTGTCCGTACTCGTCCACTGCGACACCGCAACACTGAAACACCGCAACACTCCCCACGCGTGGCCGGACGGTCGGAATCGTCGGCCCACAACGCAACCAGACCATGGCAAAGACTGCACGCAAGGTTACGCAGCGCGCTCGCATTCGCCGGCGCATTCGTAGCAAGATCAGCGGTACGGCAGAGCGCCCCCGCCTGAGCGTCTTCCGCTCGAACAAGCACATGTACGCCCAGCTCATCGACGACCTCGCGGGTCGCACGCTCGCCGCGGCGGGCAGCACCGACGGGGGCATCGATGCTGAGCAGAACGCCAGCGAGGTCGGCAAGGCCGTCGGCAAGCTCCTCGCGGAGCGCGCGAAGGACGCCGGCATCACGACCTGCGTCTTCGACCGCGGTGGCTACCGCTACCACGGGCGCGTGAAAGCGCTCGCCGATGGCGCGCGCGAAGGCGGCCTCCAGTTCTAACGACGCACCCACCCAAGACAACCAGATACCACCATGGCCAAGAATGATCGCGGGCGCGGGCGTCGAGCCAAAGCCTCTGAACAATCCAATTACATCGAGCGGCTGGTCGAGGTCAACCGCGTCTCGAAGACCGTGAAGGGCGGGCGTCGCCTGTCGTTCAACGCCATCGTCGTCGTCGGTGACGGCAACGGTGCCGTCGGCCACGGTCTTGGCAAAGCCAACGAGGTGGCGGACGCCATCGCGAAGGGCACCGAGGTCGCCAAGAAGAGCATGATCCGGGTGCCGATCACGAAGAACGGCACGATCCCGCACGCCGTGCGTGGTCGCAATGACGCAGGCGTGGTGCTCCTCAAGCCGGCGAGCGAGGGTACGGGCGTGATCGCGGGCGGCGGCGTGCGCGCCGTACTCGAATGCGCGGGCGTCAAGAACGTGCTCTCGAAGAGCCAGGGCTCGTCCAACCCACACAACGTCGTTGCGGCGGCGGTAGACGCGCTCGGTCAACTCGAAGACCCCGCCGAGACGGCCAAGCGCCGCGGCATCTCGCTCAAGCGCGTCTACGAAGGCTAAGCCGAAGTTTGAAGTGGGAAGCCAGGAGCGGCTAGTTCCAGCTTCCACATACCCTAGTTCGATGTCGAAACTGAAAATCACGCAGACCCGCAGCACGATCCGGCGTTCGCAGGTCCAGAAGCGCACCATTGAGGCGCTCGGGCTGGGCCGCATCGGCAAGTCGGTCGAGCAAAACGACACGCCGCAGATCCAGGGCATGATCGCGAAGGTAAAGCACCTCATCGCGGTCGAGCCGGTGGACGCGGCGTAGCACTCTGGATTTCCCACCGCTGTCATCCTGAACTCGTTTCAGGGTCTCCCACAGCTTGTTGAGATGCTGAATCAAGTTCAGCATGACTAAAATGGAAAACAGAGTCCATACGCATCCTTGCGAATAGGGCGTAAAGCCCGGCGCGGCGGCTAGGACCCTGGCGGCTGCGTTTCTATGTTCTGACTCTTTGCGAGTCCGCCACGCCGTTCGTCCGACGGCCCGGTAGGCGCCCTTAGCCAACTATAAATCATGGACCTCAGCAAGCTCACGCCTGCAAAAGGCAGCACGCACTCGAAGAAGCGCATCGGCCGCGGCCAGGGCAGCGGCTACGGTGGCACCTCTACCAAGGGTCACAAGGGCCAGAAGAGCCGCTCCGGTGGCAAGCTCCCCGCGTGGTTCGAAGGCGGTCAGATGCCGCTCCAGCGTCGCCTGCCGAAGTTCGGCTTCAAGAACCGCTTCCGCGTTGCCTACGATCCGGTCAACCTCAGCCGCCTCGGTCGTCTCGTCGAAGACGGCGTGCTCGAAGACGGTGCGACGGTGACGCCCGACACGCTCCGCGCGCTCGGCATCGGCGGCAAGAACGGCCGCTTCAAAATCCTTGGCGACGGCGACTTCTCGGCCAAGCTCAACGTGACGGCCCACGCCTTCTCGAAGTCGGCCATCCGGAAGATCGAGGCTGCGGGCGGCTCTGCCACCACCGTCGACGGCGACGCTTCCTCCGACGACGTCCCCTCGGGCGCCGACGCCCCTGCCGACGCCTAAGCTCTCCACCCGTGCGGAGACGACGGTCTAGCCCCCGCGACACGCGCGGCTAGGCGGCTCCGCGAAGCTCCCCAATCCCCATGGCCTCCTTCACGGAAAGCCTCCAGAATATCTGGCGCATCGTCGAGCTGCGTCAGCGCATCCTGTTCACGCTCGGGCTGCTCCTCGTCTACCGTGTCGGCGCGTACATCACGCTGCCTGGTGTGGACGCGGGCCAACTCGAAGACCTCGTCGGCGAAGGCTTTGGCGGGCTGCTCGGGTTGTTCGACATGTTTGTCGGGGGCGCGTTCAGCCAGGCAGGCATCTTCGCGCTCGGCATCATGCCGTACATCACGGCGTCGATCATCTTCCAGCTCTTGGGCGCGGTCAGCCCGACCGTCCAGAAGTTGCAGCGCGAGGGCGAGGACGGACGCCGCAAGATCACGCAGTGGACACGCTACGCGACGGTCGGCATCACAGCGCTCCAGGCCATCGGCTACGCCATCAACTTGCGCGTGCAGTTTGGCGATGCCATCGTGGTGAGTGACACGGCCTTTATGGTCTCGGCGGTCATCATCCTGACAGCCGGTACCGTGTTCGTGATGTGGCTCGGCGAGCGCATCACCGAGAAGGGCATCGGCAACGGTATCTCGCTCCTCATCACCGTGAGCATCATCACGTTCCTGCCGACGGCGATGCTGAACGAGTTCCAGCGCGAGACCTCGAACGTCTTCATCTTCCTGATCGAGATCGGGGCGCTCTTCCTCGTCACGATGGGCATTGTCTACGTCACGCAGGGCACGCGCCGCATCCCAGTGCAGTACGCCAAGCGCGTGGTCGGCCGCAAGGTCTATGGCGGCGCGACGCAGTACCTCCCGCTCCGCGTCAACGCGGCGGGCGTCATGCCGATCATCTTCGCGCAGTCGATCATGTTCATCCCAGCGACGATCGCCTCGTTCTTCCCGGACAGCACGTTCTGGCAGAGCATCGGCGGCGCGACGGCGGACATCTTCGGGTTCTGGTACTCGCTGATCTTCTTCGTCCTCTGCGTCTTCTTTACCTACTTCTACACCGCTATCGCGGTGAACCCGCAGGAAATGGCGGACACGATGAAGCGCCAGGGCGGCTTCATTCCGGGCATCCGGCCGGGCAAGCAGACCAACGAGTTCATCGACAACATCCTCACGCGGATCACGCTGCCGGGCTCGCTCTTCATCGGGGTCGTGGCCATCCTCCCGGCGGTTGCGTTCCAGTTCGGCATCCTGCCCGGCTTCGCGAGCTTCTTCGGCGGCACGAGCCTTCTCATTATGGTCGGCGTGGCACTCGACACGCTCCAGCAGGTGGAGAGCCACCTCCTGATGCGCCACTACGACGGCTTCATGAAGTCCGGCCGCGTGCGCGGACGCCGAGGCTAAAGTGTGTCCGGCCGCTTTTTCGGTGCGGCAGTGAGGCGGTGACTGCTTCAAGCCCACCGCAAAACTGCAACACTCCTATACCGCAACACTCCCATGATCCACCTCAAGAACGAGCGCGACATCGCGGGGCTTCGCCGGTCGGCGGAGCTCGTGGGCGAGGTGCTGACTACCGTCGCGCAGATGGTGGAGCCGGGGGTGGAGACGCACAAGCTAGATGAGGCCGCTGAGGCGCTTATCCGCTCGAAGGGCGCGCGCCCTGCGTTCAAGGGCTACGGCGGCGGTGGCGGCCTCCAGCCGTTTCCCGCGTCGCTCTGCATCTCGCGCAACGACATCGTCGTGCACGGCATCCCCAACGGTACCATCCTCGCCGAGGGGGACATCGTCTCGGTCGATTGCGGCGTGGAACTCGACGGCTACTTTGGTGACTACGCCTACACGTTTGCCGTTGGCGAAATCTCGGAGGAGGACCAGCGGCTCCTAGCTGTCACGAAACAATCGCTCTATGCAGGCATTTCCAACGCCTATGCCGGAAAGCGCCTGGGCGACATCGGTCATGCGGTGCAGACATACTGCGAAGACCGCGGCTATGGCGTTGTGCGTGACCTCGTTGGGCACGGCATCGGCCGACGTCTCCACGAAGACCCGCAGGTCGCCAACTACGGTCGCCAGGGCAAGGGCAAGAAACTCAAGCCCTGCATGACGATTTGCATTGAGCCGATGATCAACCGCGGCACCGCCGACGTGGAGGTCGACCCCGACGGGTGGACTGTCCGCACTGCCGACGGACTGCCGGCCGCGCACTACGAGCACATGGTCGCTGTCCGTCGCGGTCGCGCTGAAATCCTATCCAGCTTTGAATCCATCGAGGCCGCCCTTCGCGCAAGGGGGGCCTTCGTCGCGGAGCCCACGCCGCTCGCGGCTGTCACGTCCTGATTCCAATCGCTTCCTAGTCCATCACACAGCCAGCAAGAGCTATGAAAGTCCGCGCCAGCGTCAAGAAGCGCTCTGCCGACGACAAGATCGTCCGCCGCAAGGGCCGCATCTACATCATCAACAAGAAGAACCCCAAGCACAAGCAGCGCCAGGGGTAAGCGGATTTGCGATAGGAGATTTTTGATTTGCGATTGACGGATTCGTCAGGCATCTCAAAAATCAAAAATCAAAAATCAAAAATCGACCAGCACCTATGCCACGTATCGCAGGAGTCGACGTACCGAACAACAAGCGCGCGGAGTTCGCGCTGACGGACATCTATGGGATCGGGCGCAGCCGCGCCATCGAGATCCTGGAGCGTGCCGAACTCGATCCCACCTCCAAGGCGGAGGACTGGACCGATGAGGAGACACGCCGCGTCCGCCGCCTCATCGAGGACAACTACGTCGTGGAGGGGAACCTCCGCACCGAGATCCAACTCAACATCAAGCGGCTAATGGACATCGGCTGCTACCGCGGTCTGCGCCACCGTCGCGGACTGCCGGTTCGCGGCCAGCGCACGAAGACCAACGCGCGCACCCGCAAGGGCCGCAAGAAGACCGTCGCGGGCAAGAAGAAGGCACCCCGTAAGTAGCGCCCGTTGCGCCCGGCCTCTATGGTTGGGCGTGCAGTCGCTCGGCTTGGGCCCGTCGCAGACCAGACGCTTTCGCTACCGGCGCGAGCACACCCTGGGCGCGGCGACCCCGGCATAAACACCTCACCGAGACGAGCCGGGTCGCTGACACTGAGCCCGGCTCCCTACACACAAACTCCGAATCATGGCGAAGCAGCAGAAGGGCGGCAAGGGCCGCCGCACGCAACGCAAGAAGATCCAGGTCGAGTCCAACGGCGCGGCCTACGTCAAGGCGACGTTCAACAACGTCATCATCACGATCACCGACTCCTACGGGAATACCATCTCGTGGGGCTCGTCGGGCAAGCAGGGCTTCAAAGGCTCGCGCAAAAACACGCCCTACGCCGCGCAGGTAGCTGCCGGCGAAGCCGCGAAGGAAGCCTACGACCTCGGCCTCCGTCGCGTCGACGTCTACATCAAGGGACCCGGCTCGGGTCGCGAAGGCGCCGTGCGTGCCCTCAGCGCCGCGGGCCTGGAGATCCTTACGATCCGCGACGTCACCCCTATCCCTCACAACGGCTGCCGGCCTCCGAAGCGTCGCCGCGTCTGAGGGTTTGCGATCGGAGTTGTTCAACTTGTGAGTGGATGCTCAAAGCAGCTGCTCAGCAGGTCGAACATCGAAGATCAGACACCCTCAATCGGAATAAGCCCGGTTGCGCCCGCTCCGTCGAGCCCTTCCTTAGGAAACGCTTCGGCGGGGGCGGACCGCACATTGTCCCAACCCACGACAACTGAGAACACATCATGGCCCGATATCGCGGACCAAAGCAGAAGCTCGCCCGGCGTTTCCGGGAACCGATCTTCGGCCCCTCCAAAGCGCTTGAGCGCAAGCCCTATCCCCCCGGACAGCACGGCCAGAGCCGTCGCCGCAAGGAGAGCGAGTACTCCGTCCAGCTCAAAGAAAAGCAGAAGGCGAAGTACACCTATGGCCTCCTAGAGCGTCAATTCCGCAACCTCTTTGAGAAGGCGTCCCGCAAGAAAGGCATCACTGGCGAGAACCTGCTCCAGTTCCTGGAGGCGCGCCTCGACAACGTGGTCTTCCGCCTCGGCTTCGCGCGGACACGCCGACAGGCCCGGCAGCTCGTCAACCACGGGCACGTGATGGTCAACGACCGTGTGTCGAACATCCCGAGCCACCAGCTGCGCGCGGGCGACATCGTGGAGGTCCGGCCCAAGAGCAAGAACCTCGAAGTGATACAGGACGCTGTAGCGCGCAATCGCCGCAACTTCCCGCACCTCGAAGTCGACCGCGACCGCCTCACCGGCAAGTTCCTCGACTACCCGCAGCGCGAGGACATCCCGGAGCAAATCCGCGAGCAGCTCATCGTTGAGCTGTACTCGAAGTAGCACTGCCCACCGCCCGCCCTCGTCCCGAGCGCGGGCGGGTCCCTCGCCATCCTGCCCCACAAGCACCCGCAACCACCGATGAGCAACCCCCTGCTCCAGATGCCCGAGGGCGTCCAGGTCGAGGAGATGACCGCCACCTTCGGCCGCTTCGTCGTGCAGCCGCTCGAGCGCGGCTTCGGCGTCACGATCGGCAACGCCTTCCGGCGCGTGCTGCTCTCCTCGCTGCGTGGCACCGCCATCACGGCCCTCAAGATCGACGGCGTCCAGCACGAGTTCTCGACCATCCCCGGCGTGACCGAGGACGTCGCTGACATCATCCTCAACCTCAAAGGCCTCCGCTTCAAGGCGCAGGACGAGGAGGACGAGGAAGGCGTCATCTCGTTCGAGCTCAAGGGCCCCGGCACCTGGTCCGGCCAGGACGTCGCCGACGCCACCGCCGAGTTCGAAATCCTTAACCCCGAGCATCACATCGCCACGCTGGGCGACGAGGCCAGCCTACTCGTGGACCTGCGCCTCGGCCAGGGCCACGGCTACGTCGCCTCCGACGACAACAAGCGCGCGGACGACCCCATCGGCGTCATCGCCATCGACTCGATCTTCACGCCCATCCGCAACGTCCGCTACAACGTCACGCCCACGCGCGTCGGCCAGCGGATCGACTACGAGCGGCTCACCGTCGAGATCGAAACCGACGGCTCGATCACGCCCGAGGACGCCCTGACCAGCGCCGCCGCCATCCTCCGCGACCACATCGGACTCTTCGTCCAGGTCGAGCAGGAGCCGGAGCCGACCAAGCAGGAGACCGAAGTCGACGCCGAGGTGCAGCGCATCCGCACGATGCTCAACCAGTCGGTTGACGACCTCGAGCTCTCCGTACGCGCGCAGAACTGCCTCAAGGCGGCCCAGATCAAGTCCATCGGCGACCTCGTGCGCCGCGAAGAGAGCGAGATGCTCAAGTTCCGCAACTTCGGGCGCAAGAGCCTGATGGAACTCGTGCAGGTGCTTGAGGAGCGCGGCCTCCGCTTCGGCATGGACGTCAACAAGTATCTCGAACCCGAGGCAGCCTAGCGGCTGCGTCCAGGGTCACGCGTCGTGGGTCTAGGGTCGGGATGACCTGTGACCTGGGACGCACGACCCACGACCACAGAAATCATGAGACACGGAGTCAAACTCAAAAAGATGGGGCGCACGGCGGCGCACCGCAAGGCCACGCTGGCCGCGATGTCGTCGGCGCTCATCGAGCACAAGCGCATCAAGACCACCGCCGCCAAGGCGAAGGCGCTGCGCATGTTCGTCGAGCCCATCATCAACCGCGCCAAGGAGGACACGACGCACAACCGGCGTCAGGCATTCCGCTACCTCCGCAACAAGTACGCGGTGAAGGAGCTCTTCGGCGACATCGCCTCGAAGATCGGCGACCGCCCCGGCGGCTACACGCGTATCGTCAAGCTCGGCTCGCGCGCAGGCGACGCCACGGAGATGGCCATCATCGAACTCGTCGACTACAACGACGTGCGTCCCGATGGCGCATCGAGCGGCAGCCGCAAGCGTACCCGTCGCAGCGGTGGCCGCCGTCGCAAGAAGAGCGGCGACGCCCAGCAGGCCGCACCGGCAGCTCAGACTGAGGCTACGCCCAAAGCCGACGACCTCACCAAGGTCTACGGCATCGGCAAGGTATTCTCCGGCGCGCTGGCCGCGAACGGCATCACGACGTTCCAGCAGCTCGCCGATGCCGACCTCGACACGCTGCGCGGTGTCATCGCCTCCGACAGCGACACGAGCGACGAGGCTGCCAACGAGGAGACGTGGGCCGAGCAGGCCGCCTTCCTCGCGAAAGGTGACACCGAAGGCCTCGCGGCCTACGTCGAGTCGATGAAGGCTGCCAAGGCTGGCGCAGACGCCCCTGAGGCCGACGCGGCAGACGATGCCAGCGAGGAAAAGACCGGCGACGCAGCCTAGCTCGTCGCCGATCCCGACCGTAAGCGCCCCGCCAGCTTGATGCCAGCGGGGCGCTTCCCATTGACGCGAGGGCCACGAGATACGTCGTAGGTTCGGTCCCACCGCACTCCCAACGGACGGCTGCTACACGGACGGCTGCTACTACGTTCGAGAACAAATTACCCACCTTGTCATGCTGAACTTGATTCAGCATCGCAGCGATGCTGGGTAGCATCGCAATTGTCAGAGATTGGCTTCGCCGACTTTCGGCTCTGAGACGAGCTCAGGATGACACGGTCGTAGTTTTTTGAGCAAAGCCAGCACGATAGTCCCTAGCTCATTGTCCTTCCTATGCGCCTCTCTGCCTCTATCCTCGGCGCCGACCTCGGCGATCTCCGGACCGACGCCCGCGCTGCTATCGACGCCGGGTGCGAGTGGTTGCACGTCGATGTGATGGACGGACACTTCGTGCCCAACATTTCCTTCGGGGCACCGGTGATGAAGAGCCTCCGCGCGCTCGCAGAGGAGACGGCCACGTTGCTCGACGTGCACCTGATGATCGAAGAGCCAGATCGCTACCTCGGCGACTTCGCCGACGCCGGGGCCGGGCTCTTGACCGTGCACGCCGAGGCGTGTCCGCACCTGCATCGCACCGTGCAGCACATCAAGGAGCTAGGCTGCCAGGCGGGCGTCGCGCTCAACCCGGCGACGCCGCTCAGCGCACTCGACCACATCCTGCCTGACCTTGACCTCGTGCTCGTCATGTCCGTCAATCCAGGCTTTGCAGGGCAAGCTTACATCCCGACTACGACGGCGAAAATCGCTGGGGTCGCCCACCGCGCTGCGCAGGAGCAGCCCGACCTCTACATCCAGGTGGACGGCGGCGTGACGCCCGCCAACGCGGCTCAGAACGTAGAGGCGGGGGCCAATGTGCTCGTCGCTGCGAGCGCCATCTTCAAGGGCGCCGGATCCATCGCCGAAAATGTGCGGGCGTTCCGTGAGGCGGTGACTCACTGAGCCGCGCTGCCGGTGGGGTCAGGCGGTGCGGGGGGAAGCACGAAATCGAACGGGGGGCGGTCGAAGCGCCAGGTGCGGTAGCGCTCCACGACCTCCATCGCGCCCGTTGCAAACTGCACGGTCTGCGACCGCTCGACCGGGTGGCCTGTCTCCGTGTCGAGCCACAGCGTGGCGGTGCCGGACGGTTGCCCTTCAATCTGGATCGCGAACGTGAGCGGCTGCAGCGTTCGTCCGCGGCGCTCCTCCGGTGAGCCCCAGGCAAGGTCGTGGGCCGTCACCCAGGCCGCGGCGGCGCCGTCAGCGTGGTCGGGCGGCGTGTCGGCGGTGAGCAGTGCCAGGTTGTGCAGGACGCCCATCCCGAAGAAGCCGACGACGAGTGCCTCGTTGAGCGCGGGCGGCGTTGGGACCGGCGCGTCGAAATCGGTCAGGCCGTCGCGGCCGTAGACCATCTGGCCGCCATCGGAGAGCGCGCTCGGGGAGACCGGCTGGCCTGCAAAGGTGCCGGAGGCGCGCAGCCAGGCGCGGTTCTGCGGGCCGAGCCACAAGGCGCCCGAGAGGTTCGCCGTCCGCCCCGAGTCCGCAACCACGCTGAAGTCGACCCGCACGAAGCGCTGGTCAAGCAGACCCTGCCGCAGCGTCTCGAACGCCTCAGTCGGGGGCATGTCCAGCACGGCCGCCGCCGCGCGTGGGTTGGGCGCTGCCCGGCGCTCGTTCGTTCCGCAGCCCACTGCCAGAGATAGGAGCAGGCTCGCCGCCAGGAGTGGATAGCCGATGGCCGATCGTCTACCCACCATAGGCCTTCAGGAAGCGGATACCCGCCTCGATGCCCTGGTGGAAACGGTCGAGGCCGAAGTGCTCGTCGGGCGAGTGGATGGCGTCGGTGTCGAGGCCGAAGCCGAGGAGCACCGAGTCGAGGCCGAGCAGCCGCTTGAAGTCGGCGACGACGGGGATCGAGCCGCCCTCGCGGGTGAAGTAGGGGTCCTGGCCGAACACCTCGCGCATCGCCTGCTTGGCGGCCTGCATCGCGGGCGCCGTGATGTCGACGATGGCACCGTGCCCGCCGTGGAGGTCGGTGAACGTGAGCTTCATCGTGTCGGGGACGTGCGCCTCAAAGTGGCGGCGTAGCTTCTCGGTGATCTCGTCCGGCGTCTGGTCCGGGACGAGGCGGCACGAGATCTTGGCGCTCGCCTTGGAGGGCAACACGGTTTTTGCGCCCTTGCCAATGTAGCCGCCCCACATGCCGTTCACGTCGAGCGTCGGGCGCGCGGACACGCCTTCGAGTGCGGTGAAACTCCCCTCAGTCTTGGTCGTGGAGACGCCCACCTCGCCCGCCCACTCGGCGACATCGAAGGGCAGCGCGGCGAACTGCTCGCGCTCGGCGTCGGAGAGCGGGCGCACGTTGTCGTAGAAGCCCTCGACGGTGATGCGGTGGTCGTCGTCGTGCAGGTCAGCGATCATCCGGGCGAGCGCGTTGATCGGGTTCTCGATCGCCCCGCCGTACATCCCCGAGTGGAGGTCGCGGCTGGGCCCCTCCAGCGTCACCTCGACGAAGGCCAGCCCGCGCAGCCCGTAGGTGATCGACGGGATGCCGGGGCCGAAGAGGCCCGTGTCAGAGATCAGCACCACGTCGGCGGCGAGCAGGTCCGCGTTCGCCTCGATGAACGGGGCGAGGTGCACGGAGCCGCTCTCCTCCTCGCCCTCGATCAGGAACTTGAGGTTGACGGGCAGGTCGGTGCCGCTCTGGAGGTAGGCTTCGAGCGCCTTGACGTGCATGAACGCCTGGCCCTTGTCGTCGCAGGCCCCGCGGGCGTAGAGCGTGCCCGTGCGCGCGTCGCCGTCTTTGATGACGGGCTCGAAGGGCGGGCTCGTCCAGAGGTCCAGCGGGTCGGGCGGCTGGACGTCGTAGTGCCCGTAGACGAGGACGGTCGGCTTGTCGTCGCCCGCGCGGTGCTCGGCGTAGACGATGGGGTGCCCGCCGGTCTCCATCAGCCGCACTTCCTGCACGCCGACGCGCGCGAGTTCGTCGCGGAGCCAGGTTGCGGCGCGGCGCGTCTCGTCGTTGTACGCGGGGTCCGTCGAAATCGACGGGATGCGCAGCCAGTTCTGGAGTTGGTCGACGAACGTGTCGGCGTGGTCGTGCGCGTAGGCGAGGGCTTGGTCCATGATTCGTTGTCCTTGGTCACTGGTGAGGGCGGCTGGGCGGTTCCCTGTCGTCGCTGACCAGTGACTGGTGACCAGGGACAAGCCGACTACGCCCGTGCGTGCAAAATAAGCCGGGGGCTCTCAGGCGTGTGCGGGTCGCCGTCGTAGGTCCCGTAGGTGTCGAGGAGCGTCAGGCCAGCGGCGTCGTAGAGCGCAGCGATGTCGTCGCGGGTGAGCAGGCGGACCGACTCCGTAAAGACGTGGTCCTCGGCCGCGATACCCTCGGCCTCGTCGAACTCGAAGCAGCAGAGCGTGATGCGCTTCTCGACGCGCGGGCCGCCCGGCGCGTCCTCGGCGATCCAGCGCTCCTGCGTCACGTCGATGCTGTCGAGCGTGCGCACGTCGCGAGGGACGAGGTGCTGGCGGACGTACGACGCGTTGAGGAAGTCCTGGACGAGGAAGCCGCCCGGCTTGAGCGCCTGCGCCATCGCGCTGACCGCGCGGGCGTGGTCGGCCTCGTCGGCGAAGTAGCCGAACGACGTGAAGAGGTTCACAACGCCGTCGAAGCGCTGCTGGAAGTGCGGCAGCCGCATGTCGCCGACCATGAACCGGACGCGTTCGCTCAAGCCCTCCTGTTTCGCCCGCTTGCGCGCCGTGGCGATGGCGTTCTCGGAGAGGTCGAGACCAGTGACGTCGTAGCCGCGCTGGGCGAGGAGCCGTGCGTGGCGCCCGCGCCCGCAGGCGACATCGAGAAGCGCCGCGTCGGGTGCGGGCGCGGCGACGCGCTCGATGAGGTCGAGCAGCCGCCGGGCGTCGGCGAGGTTGCGGTTCTGGTAGACGACCTCGTAGGCGTCAGAGTCAAACCAGGCTTCGTACCAGGACATGCGGGGCAGGGGCGAGGAGAAGAGCGTGCCCCAACCTACCACTGCACTGGGTGCTCGGGTTCTCCAGGGGTTCGGTGTTTCAGTGAGCTCCCACTGAACTGCTGAGAAATTGAACCCCTGAAGCCCTCGGCTTCCTACTCAAACGGGAACAGGTCACTTTACCTCGATCGCCTTCGGTACTGGTTCGACACGTGGGTTGCACCAAAGCGATTTCGACAGCACTCCAAGCCCACCGACCTCCACTATGATTAAGGGAGCACTTACCCCTGCTTTCTCCTCGAAGGCAAAGAGCGCGCAACCGGAACGTGACTCATTTGGGCGTAGGTATATGTCGTCTGGCAGGATACGCAAGTCGGCGAAAAGTGGATCGACCTCGTAGAAGAGAGCTGAATACACATGGGACTTGGCGTCAAGCTCATTTAGGGCAGAGTCAAAAGAATCTATAGGTTCTAGGCTGACGAGGGGAACGCGATTGGCTCGGGTTGTGCCCCAGTCGAGAATGATATCCGTTATGGAGCGAGGCTGGTCCGAGTTGTTTGTCACAACCAGAAAAGCTAGTGCTGCACCAGTGTCCAATCGACTCTTACCAACAGCCAGGTTTTTGATCTTGAGGCTGATCCCCAAGTCGCCGTCGGTAGTCGACTTGCTAAGTCTTATTCCTGCCTCAAGTAAACCGAATGCTGCGGATGCTGTCTCGATAATTGACAAGGGTTTGAGGGGTGTTTAAAGGTTGGTGTCCAAAGGCTTAACTCCTACTCAAATGGAAACAGGTCGCCGGACTTGAGCGGCGGCTGGTAGTCGAAGTGGTCGTAGGCGCGGCGGGCGGCGACGCGCCCGCGCGGGGTGCGCGCCATGAAGCCCTCCTGGATGAGGTACGGCTCGTAGACCTCCTCGATGGTGCCGGGGTCCTCGCCCACGGCCACAGCGAGCGTCGAGACGCCCACGGGGCCGCCCTCGAACTTCTCCAGGAGCGCCAGCAGAATGCGCGTGTCCATGTCGTCCAGCCCGGCCTCGTCCACGTCGAGCGCGTTGAGGGCGCGGTCGGCGAGCGCGATCGTGATGACGCCGTCGCCGTCCACCTCGGCGAAGTCGCGGGCGCGGCGGAGGAGCCGGTTGGCGATGCGCGGCGTGCCCCGGCTGCGGCGCGCGATCTCGTGCGCGCCCTGCTCGTCGATCTCCACGCCGAGCACATCGGCGGAGCGGAGGACGATGCGGCGGAGCACATCGGCGGTGTAGTAGTCGTAGCGGAAGTCGATGCCGAAGCGGGCGCGCAGCGGGGCGGTCAGCAATCCTTTGCGCGTCGTTGCGCCGACGAGCGTGAAGGGCGGCAGTGCCAGGCGCACGCTCCGCGCGGACGGGCCGGAGTCGATCAGGATGTCGATGGCCCCGTCCTCCATCGCCGAGTAGAGGTACTCCTCGATGACCGGGCTGAGCCGGTGGATCTCGTCGATGAAGAGCACGTCGCCTTCTTCCAGATTGGTCAGCAGCCCCGCGATCGAGGCGGGCTTATCGAGCGCCGGGCCGGACGTCGTCTTGACGGCTGCGCCCATCTCCTCAGCGATAATGATGGCGAGGGTTGTCTTGCCGAGGCCGGGCGGACCGGAGAGCAGCACGTGATCGAGTGTCTCGCCGCGTTGCAGGGCGGCGGTCATGAAGACGCGGAGGTTACTCTTGATCTTCTCCTGCCCAATGAACTCGTCGAGCGAGCGGGGGCGGAGCTGCCGTTCGAGGTCAGCGTCGCGGGTGTCGGGCTGGGCGGCGAGCGGGCCGCGTTCGGGCGTCGTCATGGCGTCACTGCTGGGCATCGGCGCGCGGCGCGGCCTGCGCGGGTAGAACCTGGAGAGGGGGGGCGAGAGCTACAAGCTACGCGCAGGCGGTGTCAGCCTCGTGTCATGGGTTCCGAAGCCGAGAGAGCACATTTTGTCCACAAGGTTTGGCGAAAAAATGTGTCGATTATGCGCTCCATTTGAGGCTCTCGGCGAAAATCGCGTTGCAAAACCAGGAGGTTATTGACACTGGCTCGGTAACCTTCTAGGTTATGGGTACGATGTTTGCTGTAGACCACGTACTCGTGTCCGACGCGGTGCTCGACGCGCCCTTCGCCTGCCACCTCGGCCGCTGCCTCGGCGGCTGCTGCGTCCACGGCGATCGGGGCGCGCCGCTCGACCCAGACGAACGCCAGGAGCTCGAACACGCGCTCCCTGTCGTCCGGGACCGCCTTCGCCCCGAGGCCCTCGCCGTCATCGACCGCGACGGCGTCTGGGAGGAGGATGAGCCGGGGCACTACGCCACGACTACCGTCGACAATCGCGAGTGCGTCTTCGTCGTCTACGACCGCGCCGTCGCCAAGTGCGCCCTGCAACAGGCGTACCACGCCGGCCGCCTCACCTTCGAGAAGCCGATCTCCTGCCACCTCTACCCGATCCGCATCGAGACCTACCCAACCGACGATGGTCCTGGCACCGACGTCGTCAACTACGAGCAGATCGACCTCTGCCGCCCCGCGATCAACCATGGCACGCGCACGAACACCCAACTCGCCGACTTTCTCGAAACGCCGCTGACGCGCAAGTACGGCCCCGACTGGTACCAGCGCTTCCGCGCAGCCGTCCGCGACCGCATCGCCACGCTCAACGACGCGATGCGCCGTGAGTAGCAAGAAACAAGTGACAGGTAGCAAGACACTCGCACCCAAGGCCTCCTTGACACCTGCCACTTGGCACTCCTCTAAGCTTTCCCTCCCTCCTCCGTCACCCCGGCGGTCCAGCCGCACTCTCCGCCATGCTCAACCTCCAACAAAAGCAAAGCCTGCAGCAGAAGCTGTCGCCGCAGCAGATCCAGTATATCAAGCTGCTGCAGTTGCCGACGCTCGCGCTCGAACAGCGCATCAAGGCCGAGCTGGAGACCAACCCGGTCCTCGAAGAGGGCATGGAGGAAGAGGACGAGATCATCCAGACCGAGCCTGACGAGTCGCCGACGGCTGAGGGCGTAGAGGACCGCCCCGACGCCGACCAGCGCGACACCGAGGCCAATTCCGAGGACGACTTCGACTGGGACGAGTACCTCAACAACGGCGACGACCTCTACGGCTACAAGGCGCAGGTCGACCACTCTGCGCTGGAGGAGGACCGCGAGATTCCGATGCCCGCGCGCACCACGCTCGCCGAGAACCTCCTCGACCAGATCGGGCTCTTGAGCCTCAACGACCACGAGACGGTCATCGCCGAGCAGGTCATCGGTTCCATCGACGAGGACGGCTACCTCCGCCGCCCCATCACGTCGATCATCGACGACATCATGTTCAACCAGGGCCTGATGCTCACCGAGGACGACGTTGAGAAGGTCCTCACGCGCATCCAGCGCCTCGAACCGGCCGGGATCGCCGCGCGCGACCTGAAGGAGTGCCTGCTCGTCCAGCTCGACGTGATGCCGTCCGACACGCCGGGCCGCACGCATGCCCGCCAGATGCTCACGACCGCCTACAAGGCGTTCACGATGAAGCACTTCGGGACGATCATGCGCAAGCTCTCCATCGACGAGGAAGAGCTGAAGGAGGCCTACGACTTGATTCGCTCGCTCAACCCGAAGCCCGGTGAGGGCGAGTTTTCGGCGCAGATCAACTACATCACGCCCGACTTCACGGTCAAGGAGGTCGACGGCGAGTTCATCATCACGCTCAACGGCCGCAACGCGCCCGAACTCCGCGTCAACCGGCACTACCGGCAGATGTGGAACCAGATGTCGGTCGACAAGAAAAAGGGCCGTCTCGCTGCCTCGAAAGCGGGTGCGAAGAACGGCCGCAACGGCCGCAAGCGCCACGGACGCTCCAACGAGACGCGCACGTTCCTCAAGAGCCGCCTGGAATCGGCGCGCTGGTTCATCAACTCGATCAACCAGCGGCGACAGACGATGCTCAAGGTGATGCACGCCATCGTCGAGATCCAGGAGGACTTCTTCCGGATGGGCGAAGGCCACCTCAAGCCGATGATCCTCAAGGACGTTGCCGAGATCATCGAGATGGACATCTCGACGGTGAGCCGCGTCGTCAACGGGAAGTACGTCCAGACCGAGTGGGGCGTCTACGAACTGAAGTACTACTTCTCCGAAGGCCTCACGACCGACAGTGGCGAGGAGGTATCGAACAAGGAGGTCAAGGCGATCATCGAGCAGATCATCGCGGCCGAGGACAAGCGCAAGCCGCTCTCGGACCAGAAGATCGCCGACGCGCTCTCGGAGAAGGGCTTCAACATCGCCCGCCGCACCGTCACGAAGTACCGCGAGCAGCTCAACATCCCCGTCGCGCGCCTCCGCAAGCAGATCGTGCTGGCGTAGTCAATCGTGCTGGCGTAGTCAGAGGTTGGGCTACACGTCGAACGACTCGCCGCGCTCGGGGATGGCGACGTCGGCCCAGCCGTCTTCGTTGAGCGCGTGCGTCATGGCTTGCTGGCGTTCGAGGTCGCCGTGGACGAGGAAGATGCGCTGGAGGCGGTCGCGGTCCTGCGTGCCGACGAAGTCGACCAGGGTTGGCTCGTCGGCGTGGGCGCTGAAGAAGTTGAGCACCTCCACGTTCGCGCGGAGCTGGTGCGGCTGGCCGAAGATCTTGACCTCGCGCCGCTCTTCGACGATGCGCCGCCCGAGCGTATGCTCGGCCTGGTAGCCGACGATCAGCACCGTGTTTTTCGGGTTCTCGATGTGGTTGCGGAGGTGGTGGAGGATGCGCCCGGCCTCGGCCATGCCGCTCGCCGAGATGACCACGAACGGCACCTTGAGGTCGTTGAGCTGTTTCGAGCGCTCGGCCTCGCGGACGTATTCGAGGCGCTTGAAGCCGAACGGGTTCGGGTCGGCGAGCATATAGTCGAGGAGGTCGCGGTCGTAGCACTCGGGGTGGCTCTGGAAGACGCCGGTGACGTTGACCGCGAGCGGGCTGTCGACGAAGACCGGCAGGTCCGGCAGCGCGCCTTCGGTGGCGAGCTGGTCGAGGTAGTAGACGAGCGTCTGCGTGCGCCCGACGGCGAACGCCGGGATGATGACCTTGCCGCCGCGCGCCGCCGTCTCGCTGATGATCTCGCGGAGGCGGTCCTTCGCCTGGTCGGCGGGCTCGTGGGTGCGCCCGCCGTAAGTCGACTCGGCGATGAGCACGTCGCAGTCGGCCATCGGCTGCGGGTCGCGGAGGATGGGGCGGTCGGGCATGCCGAGGTCGCCCGTGAAGCCGACGCGCTTCGTGGTGCCGCTTTCCGTGACCGAGAGCACCATCGACGCTGAGCCCAGGATGTGCCCTGCGTCGCGGTACTCGACCGAGACGCCTTCGACGGGCGTGAACGGCTGCCGGTAGCCCACGCCGACGAAGAGGTTCATCACGTCCTCGGCGTCCTCCATCTCATAGAGCGGTTCGACCTGCGGCTGGCCGCGCTTGCGGAGCTTGCGGTTGTAGAACTCGGCGTCCTTGCCCTGGATGTAGGCGCTGTCGCGGAGCATGAGCGCGCAGAGGTCGCGCGTGGCGTGCGTGGCGTAGATGCGCCCGCGGAAGCCCTCGCGGTAGAGCTTCGGAAGCAACCCGGAGTGGTCGATGTGCGCATGCGAGAGCAGAACGACATCGAGCGAGGCGGCGTCGAAGCCGAAGGTGCGGTTGATGCGGTTGGCCTCGGAGCGGCGGCCCTGGTAGAGCCCGCAGTCGAGCAGGAGGCGGTGGCCGCTGGCGGTTTCGACGAGGTGCTGCGAGCCGGTGACGGTGCGGGCCGCGCCCCAGAAGGTGAGTCGCATGGCGAGGGGGGATCGAGGGGAGAAGAGCGTGGGGGAAGGTAGGGAGGCGACTGGTAACTAGCGACTAGAGAAGAGGAGGACGAACTCGTTTAGGCGCGGCGAGGTGGCTAGTTTGCTTCCACGCAACACGCAACACGCAACAAACCACAGCGAGCACCGAGAGCGTCCCACAAGCGAGCGAACTACAAACAAAAGGTCGCAGGCTGTCCCCCTTGTCCAGAAAAGGGCTTGCAGCCTTGGACGAAAACAAGGAGATTAGATGTCCACCCCTGCCCGCATCGCCGCGCCCTCGGCTTCGCTGCTTCTGCCTTTGTGTCTCGGGCGCGCCTGCTCGTCCTGATGCGGCGCGTGTCTTCTTTGCTCTTCAGGATGGCGACCACGGTCACCAGCAACGGCTCCTCCTCGCGCGCCGCGGCCGCCGCCGCGCTGCTCGGGCGCGCACTTCGCTTCTTGCGCCGCCCGCCCAAAGCGAGCCCGGCCGGCGTGGCCCGCGGCGACCTCGAAGCGCTCTTCGGCATGCCCGTCGGCGACCTCGCGCTCTACGAGCGGGCGCTGCGCCACCGCTCCGTGCTGCGCGGCCAGCCCGACAGCCATCTGCTCTCCAACGAGCGCCTAGAGTTCCTCGGCGACGCCGTGTTGGGCATGATCGTCGCCGAGCGGCTCTACGACGAGTTCCCCGACCGCGACGAGGGCTTCCTCACGCGCATGCGCGCCAAGCTGGTCAACGGGCAGGCGCTCGCAGCCTACGCCGAGGCCATCGATCTCGGCCCGCTCATCCTCATGAGCGACAACATGGCCTCCACCGACGGCCGCCACAACGCGACCATCCTTGCCGACGCCTTCGAGGCGATCCTCGGCGCGCTCTACCGCGACCAGGGCATCGAGGCGGCGCGCACGTTCGTCCTCGACCTCCTCGACGAACGCGTCGACTTGGACGACCTCGCCGCAACGCGCAGCAACTACAAGAGCCTACTCCTGGAGTACGCCCAGGCCCGCGCGTGGCCGCAGCCGTCCTACCTCGTCGTCCACGAGGAGGGGCCGAGCCACGATCGCCGGTTCACGGTCGAGGTGCACGTGGGCGAGAACGCCTACGGACGGGGCACGGCGCGCTCCAAGAAGAAAGCGGAGCAGAAAGCCGCGCGCGTCGCGCTGGAGTATTTCCGGCAGGCCGCAGAGGACGGAGCCGAGGTGACGGTGGATGCCGAGAGCGACGCGTAGCGGTGCGCGCCGTGCAGAGAGCTCGAGTCGTCGAAGGCGGATAGCGGACGGCGAGGCGCTGCCTTACTCCTTGCCTTGGACGGCAGCGATGGCCTTGCGGTCGAAGCGCAGCTTGGTCGTGTTGCCATCGACCTCTACGAGCACGGTGCCGTCGTCGAGGCTGTGGACTTTGCCGTGGATGCCGCCGATGGTGGTGACGCGGTCGCCCTTCTTGAGCGCCTCGATCATGGCCTGGTGCTGCTTCTCGCGGCTGCGCTGCGGGCGGATGATGAAGAAGTAGAAGACCACGAAGATCAACCCCATCATGATGAGGAAGCTCGGGTCGAAGCCGGGCGCGGCTTGGGCGAGAATGGGCGTCATGGCGTGGATCTGCGATGCAGGTGGGAGGTGGGGGTGTTTCCCGCGCAGAAGATACGGGGCTGGTCCCGGCCGATCCGTGCGCCGCGCGTGGATTCGGGCCCGCTAGCGGCGGGGCTGCGTCGTCCACCAGACCCACGCGACGAGGACACCTTGCACCGGCAGGCGCGCCCACCAGCCCCACGCGGGCACCCCGAGATCGGCGTAGTCCGCCGGGTTGAGCGCCATGTGGACGTGCGTGAGGAGGAACACCACCAGCAGCGCGATCAGACCGAGCCCGGCCCAGCGCCGCGTCACTTTCGGGAGCACGCCGAGGCCGCCGAGCACCTCCGCGACGCCGCTCACGTAGACGAGCAGCAACGGGGCGGGGAGGTAGGGTGGGATGAGGCGCACGTAGGGTTCCGGGTTCACGAAGTGCATCGCGCCGGCCCCCACGAACAGCGCCGCGAGCCCCCAGCGAGCCCCTCGCCGCCACCGGCTTTCGGATCCCTGGTGCGTCATGCGACTATGGCTGCCCGTTCACCCCGGACCACAGGCACACCGATCATGCCTCGCCCTTGTCGAGGCGCGCGAAGTAGCGGCGGCGGTCCATCGCCACGATGCGGATGCGGCTCCCGGCCGCGATGAACTCACCCTCGGTCTGCACCTCCACCCGCTCCCCGTCGATCTCCGCGACGCCCGTGGGGCGCAGCGGCGACACCGCGGTGCCGGAGCGCCCGAGGTAGCGGGCCCGGGTCTCCTCCTCAAGCAAGCGGTCCGAGGGCGAAGAACCGAGGTCCGACTGCAAAACGAATCGGTTCCACGCTCCAGAGCGCACGAGTGCGATGCCGAGCAACCCGCTCAGCACGACGGACCCACCGAGCGTCACGGCACCGCCTATCAGACCACTCGTCACAAACGCATAGCCGACGCCCAGCAGCAAGCTGAGCACCCCCGCCACGCCGACCACGTTGAGGCCGGGAATGAAGTAGACCTCGGCCGTGATCAGCGCGAGGCCGACCAGTACGAAGAGCAGCGGCGTGATGAAGTCCACAGCGCGGCGAGGAGCAGGTGAGGGGGACGTTGGGCGAAATCTACGGGCCAGCGCGCCAACAGATGCACCCTATCCTGCGCAACGGCTCCGATCCGAGGCAGAAAGCCAGAGAGACCGTGCCCACTGACGTGGAGCCGGGTGCCTCGCTGACATCGCAGCCTACATCGCAGCCGACATCGTAGCCGACGTTGCTGTCGCGCCGGTTTGCCTCGTCATACCCGACGTCGCCGCCGTTGAAGTGGGGCGTTGAGCCGCCACGGGGCGTGATCGCGCATCCGAAGTCGGGGGGCTCCGTAGATTGCGCCGTGCCACCCGCGTCCGGCACGCGCTGCCGGCCGCCCTCTCGTCCACCGACCCGCTCTCCAGCCCCATCCAGCCATGCGTAGCACCGGCTCCATCATCGTTCTCGTCCTCGTCCTCATCCTCGGCTTCGGCGGCTGCGTCGGGTGCGGGGCCTACAACTCGCTCGTCACCCAGGACGAGAGCGTCAACCAGGCATGGGCCGACGTCGAGAGCCAGTACCAGCGCCGCGCCGACCTCATCCCGAACCTCGTCGCGACGGTCGAAGGCGCCGCTGACTTCGAGCAGGAGACGCTCACGCAGGTCACCGAGGCCCGCACGCGCGCCGTCAACGTGACGCTCACCGCCGAGGACCTCAACAACCCGCAGGCCGTCGAGCAGTACCTCAACGCGCAGCAGCAACTCGGCGCGGCGACGGGCGCGCTCATCAACGCCGTCCGCGAAGACTACCCCGAACTCGGCGCGACCGAGGCCTTCCGCGACCTCCAGGTGCAACTCGAAGGCACCGAGAACCGCATCTCGGTCGCCCGCCAGCGCTACAACGAGGTTGTCACGGACTACAACCAGCAGGTTCGTCGCATGCCGACGGCGCTCTTCGCCGGGATCTTTGGCTTTGATCGCCGCACGCCGTTCGAGGCCGACGCGGGGGCCGAAGACGCGCCGGATGTGAGCTTCGACTAGCGGCCGTCTTTCAGCCTAGCGGGTTCGGCGGCTCAGCAAGTGGTGCGTGTTGCGTATTGCGTTGAGGAGCGCTACCCCAACACGTACCACCTAACACGCAACACGGTCGTGGGTCTCCGATTTCTGCTTCTCGTCTGGACGCTGCTCCCCACGCTGACGGTGGGCGCACAGAGTTCGGACGTGATCCCGCCGGTGCAGGACCTCGTGGTGGACCGCGCGGGCCTGCTCTCGCCGAGTGAGGCGCAGGCGCTTCGGCAGGACCTGCTCGCCTACGAGCGGGAGACGTCCACGCAGATCGTGGTGGTGACGCTGCCTGACATCGGCGGGGCCGATCCGGGGATGTATGCGACCGAACTAGGGCAGACGTGGGGCGTCGGGCGCGGCGACGTGGACAACGGCGCGGTGCTGCTCGTGGTGCGCGACACGCGGCAGGTCTACATCGCGACGGGTTTCGGGCTCGAAGGTGCGGTGCCGGACGCGCTCGCGGGGCGCATCGTGCGCAACGTCATCGTCCCGGCGTTTCGGCAGGGCGACTTCTACGCGGGCATTCAGCGCGCCGTCGATGCGATCCAGGCCGCGGCGGCGGGGGAATACGAGGCCGTCCCCGAAGCGCCCGAGGGCGAGGGTGTCAACGTGGCGCTGATCTACCTCGGCATCCTGCTCGCCTACTTCATCATCAGCGGCCTGATCAGCGGCACGGGGGGCGGCTCCTCGGGCGGACGTCGTCGTCGCTCTGGACCGGGCATCGTTGTGCTCCCAGGCAGCTTTGGCGGGTCGAGCCGGGGCGGGTTTGGCGGCGGCGGCTTCGGTGGGGGTGGTTTCGGCGGGTTTGGCGGCGGCGGCTTCGGAGGCGGCGGCGCAGGCGGTAGCTGGTGAGCCGATGCTCGAAGTGGAAAGGGCGGAGGTGGAAGCGGGGGCAATGATGAAGTGCCAAGGCACAGGCGCAAAGTGAGTCGAGGCAGGGCGCGACGCTATGCTCGAGAGGAGCCCCTGGGGTGAGGCGGGGCGCCGTCGACCTGGCGCAGCCATCGGCGTATCTTCGCCTATTCGCTCGCTTTCCGCGTTCCCCACGCGCGCATGGACCGACTTCAGACGCTCCTCACCTACTACGAGGACGACCCCGAGGACCCGTTCACCCGCTATGCCCTCGCCACCGAGTACCGCAAACGCAGCCAGACCGACGACGCCCTGGCCCTCTTCGAAGGGCTCGTGGCCGACCACCCAAACTACGTCGGTACCTACTACCACCTTGGCAAGCTCTACGAAGACCTCGCCCGACTCGAAGAGGCCATCGCGACCTACCAGGCGGGCATCCGCACGGCGCAGCGCCTCGGCGACCTCCACGCCCGCGCCGAGCTCCAGAGCGCGCTCCTCGAAGCCGAGGGTCTCGGCTTTGACGACTGACGACACGGATGGCTGACGACACGCCCACAGCCCTCGCGCTGACGCTCCGATCATGACACGTCTCCTCCTGCTCTGCGGTCTGCTCTTCCTCGTGGCCGCGCCGCCCACGCTCGCCCAGACAACCTCCGCGTACGTTGTGGAGCGCGGCGACACGCTCTACAACATCGCCCAGCGCTTCGAGACGACGGTCTTCGACCTTCGCCAGGTCAACGGACTGCTCGACAACCGCATCCAGGTGGGGCAGACCCTCCGAATTCCCGGGACGACACCGCCGTCGTCTGCAGTGCCGCCGTCCTCGCCGTTAGCTTCCGCTCCTCCCGTGCCTGCGGTCGTAGATGACACCGGGGCGCTCGTGCACACGGTGCGGCCTGGGGAAACGCTCTATCGCCTCTCGGTATGGTTCGATACCTCGGTCGATGAACTGATGGGGTGGAACGGACTGACCGACACGCAGCTGAGCGTGGGACAGCGCGTGGTCGTACGCCAGGCCGCGCAGGTGGCCGCGGCGAGCCCGGCTCGGGAGGAAGCTGTGCCGCCCCCGAGCGAGCCGACCGAGTCTGCCGTTCCTCCTACCGATGCCGTCCAGGACGAGGAGCCTGCGGGCGCGGACGTGGCTGCGACGCTGCCGGTGGACGCCGACGAGCCGGAGGAAACGAGGGCGACGGTGCCGCCCCCGGTGCCAGGTGGCGTACTGCCAGGCGGGCTCTCGAGCGCCGACCTCGCTGACGATCCGAATGCGGAGGAGCCCGATGTGGAAGCTCCCGAGGAATCGGTGCCGTCGAATGACGCGGCTTCGACGACCGCGTCCGTGCCACCGACAGCGCCGCTCCCGGCCCCGCGCTCGCTCCAGCCAGCCGAGGTGGTCCAACTCACAGTGGCCCCGCCGCCCTTCGTCATGACCGACACCACCGTGCCGGCCGATGAGGTGCACCTCGTGCGGCGCGGCGAGACGCTCTACGCCATCGCATCGCGCTACCAGATCGGGGCACAGGCGCTCGTGAGCGCCAACCCCGGGCTCACGACGGCACCGCTCGTCGCGGGGCAGCTGTTGTTCCTTCCCGAGGAAGTGGGTACGATGCAGTACCACCGCACCGTCCAGGCATCGCTGCCGCCGCCCACGGAGACGGGCCAAGTGCTCGTCTATCCCGACGGCCTCGCTGGCCGCGCGATGGCCAGCGGCGTTGCCTACGATCCCGATGCGCTCGTCGGGAGCCACCGCGACCTACCGTTCGGGAGCGTGGTGCTCGTCACCAATCCGGCACTCCAGCGCAGCGTGTTCGTGCGGATCGCCGACCGTGGTCCGGTGAGTGGTCAGTTCGTCATGGAACTGTCGCGCCGCGCTGCCGAAGCGCTCGGCCTCGACCCGGCGCAGGCCGCGAGCGTGGACATCCGGATGGTCCCCTAGACATGCCGCTGCTGGACTGGGACCCCACGGACGTCATCGAGTGCTTGGAGGTGGTGCCTGACGAGGAGGAATACAGAGTTCGATATGGCTTCTCGTACTGCTGCGAGGGGCTCCGCCTCAGGCTCGGCGTGTGGCCTCTCGAGAGCCTGGTGGCTCTGTCGATTTGCCGAGAAGGGGTAGAGCAAGCCATCGTGACGTTCTGGTTCTACGTGTTGGACCGGATCCGGCAGGTCAAACACACGTCGGAGAGCTGCCTTCTATTCGAGAGGGTAGTGCTCCTTGCGGGACCAAACCCTCTTGATGATGACGAACTGAAGCATGTCAAGGCAGAGTTGTCGCTTCGGCTTCAGGCCCGGCCTCGTATACAGGCTGCCTTCGTGTGATGGGAGTAGGCTTTGTGCGGGCCGCGTGAAGCCGAAGGGGTGGTGCCGCCACGGATGCACCCGGGCACGGGGTTTGGCGTATACCGGCCTGTCAAGTCATTCCCACCAACCGCTGCCAGAACGGCAGTTCGGCCATGACCACCAACGCTTTTCGCACGGCGGCGCTGATGGCGGCGCTCATCACCCTCTTCGCCCTCATCGGGCAGGCGCTCGGCGGTAGCCAGGGCCTCATCATCGCGTTCGTCTTCGCTGTCGGGATGAACTTCTTCAGCTACTGGTTCTCGGACAAGATCGTGCTGAAGATGTACAAGGGTCGCGAGGTCACGCGCGACGAGGCCCCGGAGCTCTACGACATGGTAGACCGACTACGCCAGCGCGCCGACCTCCCCATGCCGAAGGTCTACATCACGCCCAGCGACCAGCCCAATGCCTTCGCCACGGGCCGCAACCCGGCCAACGCTGCCGTCGCCGTGACGAATGGCATCGTGCGGATGCTCACGAAGGAGGAACTCGAAGGTGTGATCGCGCACGAGCTCGCGCACATCAAGAACCGCGACATCCTCACGTCCACCATCGCGGCGACGGTCGCCTCGGCGATCACGCTGCTGGCGCGCTTCGCCATCTTCATCCCGGTGGGCCGCGACAACAACGGCGGCGGGCTCCAGGCCCTGCTGATGCTCATCCTCGCGCCCATCGCGGCGATGCTGATCCAGATGGCGATCTCGCGCGCCCGTGAGTTCGCGGCCGACGCCACGGGGGCCGACATCGCGGGCACGCCGAACGGCCTCGCAGGCGCACTCGCGAAGCTGGAGCGCGGCGCGGCATCTATCCCGGCGGACGCCAATCCAAGCACGGCGCACATGTTCATCGTCAACCCGCTCGCAGGGCGCATGGGCGGCTTCCGCAACCTCTTTGCCACGCACCCGCCCACGCAGGACCGCATCGAGCGGCTGATGGCGCGATAGGGCTATCGGCTCAAGGCCGTCGGCTCTCGGCAGCACAAACGACAGCGCCCGGCTTCCAACGCGGAGGCCGGGCGCTTCTGTATCGGAAGTGCACGTCGCTAGCCGAAAGACGAGCGCCGACAGCTCACCTAGAACATCTTAGGCGGCTCGTTGGTCTTCTCGGCCTCCTGGACGTGGCGCTGGAATTCCTCGTCGTTCCAGCCCTGATAGATTGACACGGTGGCGAAGAGCGCCATGGCGAAGGCGAGCACGAGGAAGGCGAGGACGAACAGGCGGTTCTGCTTGCGGTTGAGCGGCATCGTCGTGGGGATGTCGTCGGAGGAGACAAGGGGAGCAACGCAGTGTAAACGAGGGCTAGGGCGCTGCGTTCGCTTGGGACTACCGGATTCGCAGACCCTCCGCTTAGAGTGAGGACGCTCGCTGGCCTGGCAGTCTGTGCGCGGGGGCTAGCATCAGCGGTAGAGTAAAGACAGTAGAGGTCTAGGTTTGGCGACACTGAATAGTTTGGCCGTTTGTAATAGATTTTCCGAAACTGTATGATGTAGGTGCCCCATCGCCCCGTCTTTCATTCACGTTTCTACTGAGTCCGCCATGCAGCCACATCCTCTCTCTGGCAGTCTAGCGGTTACGTTTAGTAAGGGCAGTGCTTTCCTGGTATCGCTCTTGCTCGCATGGGGGCTGGCCGGAGGAACCGCACAGGCACAAGGGCCTGGGTTTGTCTGCGGGTCACACGAAGACCAGGGAGGCACCGGCGCAGCCGGAGGTACGGCTGCTAGTAGTTCTGTGGTAGGCGGTACCTGGCGCACGCTTATCATCTTTGCTCGCTTCGCGGACGCGAACGCCGAGAGCTGCCACCAGCAGTGGCCCGCCTCATCGGCCATGCCACAGGTGGCGGACACGATGCTCAACTTTCAGGTCGGAAATCCAGCCTCCTTCCAGCCCGGGTCGCTCGGCGACTTCTTCTTTAGCCAGTCGCGAGGCAAGTTCGAGTTGTATACCGATGTGGTAGGCGTAGAGCTAGGCCCATCCTCTGGCTATGCTACCAACGCCACGGACTCGGCGCGTGTAGACTGGGGTAAGGTGTCACAGGACGCGATATTGGCGGCAGCCGCCGTGAAAGACTTCTCCGAGTACGACCATGCCAGCGACGGCGTCATCGACTACGTGTTCGTTTTTCTGCGTGACAACGGCACGCTTCGACCACCGGCGGGAGGCGGAGGCCTCGAATTCAGCGGCATTGCCTCACTGGGCCTAGACTCGACGCTCACAGTGGTGTCGCCGGGCGGGAATATCGAGGTGCCAAGCAACCTGGGGACGTTCATGCGGTGGCAGTCGATCAACCCGCTCTCCAACAACCTGCTCCTGGCCGCGCACGAGTTGGGGCACCACATCTGGAAAGATGTGATCCACCTGAACCCCATTGCGGGTAACTACGTGCCCATGCGCCGCACCGAGACGCTGTACGACGACGAGGTGATCCTCCCGGGTGACTCGACCTACGCCGACAAGATTGCGGGCTATGCGTTAATGCGAGGTCAAGGAACTGCCGAGGAAACATTACCCCCCACCTCCCCTTCTGCATTCGAGCGGCACCTCATCGGCGAGGCCACGGAGACCACTTTCGATGACTGGATCGAGTGCCCACGGCTTTCGAGCGCAGGCACCTATCAACTCGAGGACTTGATCGACTCGGACCGGTGCTACTCGCTCCGCCTCACCTCCGAGCGCAGTCTCTACCTCTCGAATGTCCAGAACGTGAAGCCGTGGACCGACCGGCCTATTGTGAAGGCTAACCTGAGCAACTGCGGAGGCTGCGTCGACATCAACTCGTTCCAGAACACCGACTATGGCCTGATGGTCGAATTGGGAGAGATACAGAGATTCCCCTCCTCCAACAGCAGGACATGGCGACGCGACTTGATTCCCGCAGACGGGGACCTTGCCAACATCGACGACTGCCGACTGGCTACGAACACGCCTCCCTCCCTCTACGATCTCTACGACGGCGACCTCTGGGAACCGAGCCGCGACGTGCAACTCTCGGCCTGGACGCGGCCCAACATCCAGGGGTTCTCGACGGCTGCCCAGGTACCCTCCGGCTATCCCTTGTTTCCTGTCATCGACAACATCCGATACGTCTCCGGAAGTACCACGATTGCGTTTGACTACTACGATGATCCGTTTACCCTGCCATATGTGTCGATACGCGAGGACTCGTGGATGGGACCTGAGACCAACAATCGGTCGTTTGAGGGCCAGGTGCGCGTCAAGAGTGGGGTGACGCTCACGTTCGACGGCGGAGACACGGGTACGCTCATTGACTTCGAAGAGGGGATATTCGTTGAAACAGGAGGAGCCGTGCGGATCGGAGACAACGTGACGCTGCGGTTCGGGTCGGGCGAACGCCTCATTGTGAACGGCACGCTGGATTCGTTCGGCGCGGACGGTGTCACGCTCGCCCCCATCCCCTGCGGTTCCTTCTGTTCAACGGGCAACGACACCTGGGGTGGGGTCTACTACCGGCCCGGCAGTTCGGGCACGCTCCGCAACACGACGATTACCGACGTGGTGGGCTCGCCGGGGACCTCCATCTACGTGTGGAATGCCAACGTAACGCTGGAAGGCGTTACGCTGCAGGACGGCGCAGGCGATGGCCTCTTCGTCACCGGTAGCAACGCTGACGTCACAATGCGATCTAGCGCGCTCGGGTCATCGAGAATTCTCGACCACAACCAGCATAATGGTGTGGTTGCTACTTCAGGAGCAAACGTGATCCTTGATGACGTAATCATCAGAAATAGCGGGCTCGCTGGCGTCTACGCCGATGATGGGGCCGACATCTTTATGCGCCTCTCTACGGTGGACGAAAGCGGCGAGAACGGCGCGAAGGCCAACGACAATGGTCGGGTCGTCTTTGGGCACGTCGGGCTCGGCGGCTTGATTACGGGCCAGAACAATCTTGTTGCGGACAGCCAGACCAGCACCCTCTCCTCGCAACTCGGTGCCACGATCTACGGCGGCGGCGCTGGTGTCAAGTTCGACTTCAACTACCGCCACAACTGGTTCCGGCTCAACAGCGGCAACCCCAATCAGAAGCATGCTACGATTGGCTACGCCGAGGTGATCGCGGAGTGCAACTACTGGGACGAGCCGACCGGCCCGGACCTGGCGCGTGTCTCTATCGGCGGCTACGGCACCTTCGACGGCTCGCCGTTCCTCTACGATCCGCCTGCCATTTCGACCACCTGCGGGACTACGCCGCCCTCGGATGACCTCACGACGAGCGGGGGCACGTTCGCACGTGGCACTGCCGCAGGGATGGAGGGTGCCAAGGATGATGGTAGTGAGGAAGGTGGGCCGCCGCAGGGTATGTCGGAAGACCGCTGGCTCGCCATCGCGGAGGGCGCTGAGAACCCCGACCGGAATGTCGGCATCGGCCATGTGGTGAGCGCGATTCAGCGTGCCCGGACGCCGTTTGAGACCCAGCGTGGGTTCGATGTGGCCGCCCAACTCGGGCGCAATGAGGCACACCCCGGCCTCGAAGGCTTCCTGCACGGGCAGAGCCGGACCCGGAAGCACGGAGGCTATGCGCACGCCGCACTCGCGGAGGTCTACTACGGCACGGGTCGCCACGACGAGGCGCGTGCGACCGCGACAACGCTCACGACGGAATACGCGGGGACCGACCACGCGCGCCGCGGATGGCTCACGCTCCACGCTGTCGCACGAGATGCGGGCGACTTCGCGGAGGCGGAAGCCGCCCTGGCGGCGCTGCGCGCTGGATGGCCCGAGCATGAGACCGAACTCCTTGAGCGGGCACTCGCTGTGGCGAGCGAAGGGGATCTCGTCGAAGGCGGCGGAGCCTCGGCTCCAGGCACCCCGCGCACGGCAGCGCCTTCCGTGCAGGCCTCCACGGTGGACGGGACGGTGCCAACGACGACCGAACTGCGTGCGCCGTATCCCAACCCGACGGCCTCAGGCGTGACGGTGCCGCTGGCGCTCGCGCGCGACGCTGAGGTGACGTTCTGGCTCGTGAACACGCTCGGGCAGCGGGTGCGCGCTCTCGAAGCGCAGACCGCTCGTGCGGGCGTGCACGCCTACGAGATCGACACGGCGGGGCTGGCTCCGGGTGTGTACCTAGTGCAGGCGACCGTGAGGACCCAGGCGGCGACGGAGCAGTTCACGCGGACGCTCACGGTGGTGCGATGAGAAGCCGTGACAGAAAAGCCGCAGCGCTGGCGACGGCACTGCTGCTGGCCACACCGGGCGGCTTCGCGCAAGAGGCTTCGCCCGTCGCGTGGGAGGTCGTTCCGAATGCGACGGATGCTTGGGACCTCTCGGTGGCGGGGGACTCGACTGTGTACCTCACCGGTGGGCGAGGGACGTGGGTGTGGCGGCGCTCCGGCCCTGACCGCTTCGTCGAGGTCAATGATCGGCAAATCCATGAACGCGTCACGATGACCTCGAACGGGCGCTTCTTCTTTGTCTCTGACGGGCTGCGCATGTCGAAGGACTATGGCCGCCGCGCCCTCGTGGCAGTAGAGCGCGGGGAGGCGGTGATCGAGACGCACTCCGGCGCGCTCGTCGCCGCCACCGACAACCTCGGCGTCGAGCGCTCCACCGACGGCGGCGACTCCTGGACCGTCATCGGCCGCGACGATCCCCTCTTCCAGAGCGTCTTCGGGCGCGCCTTCGCCCAGAGCCCGCCCACGCCGGAACTCCCCCACGGGCGGCTCGTCGTGGCAGGCCTCGGCGGCGCGGCGGTTTCCACCGACGACGGGCTCACCTGGCAGTCGTCGAACCTCACGCAGTTCTTCGGCTACGACTCGGAGGACGTGATCTACTCAGGCTACCAGGACGCGTTTTACACGTACATGAACGGCCCGGTGGAGGACGGCGGGAGCGAGAAGGGGGTGGTGCGCGAGAGCACGGACGGGCGCACGTGGACAACGCGGGGGCGGCTGCCGGCCGACATCTTCGGTTTCGTAGGTCGGCTGGCGGCAGGCGAGGATGGGAGCCTGTGGGGCATCATGGACAGCGGGCGCGACACGACGCAGTTTGGCGCGGTGTACCGTTCGCTGGACCGTGGAGCGACGTGGGAGAACGTGGGACAGTTCGACGGAGAGGAGTTGGTAGGCGACTCGTTCCGCATGGAGGACATCGTAGTGGATTGGGAAGGCCGGGTGTGGGTAGGTACGTCGCGGACGGTGCTGCGCACGGTCGAGCCGGTAACGTCGTCGGCAGGAGAGGAGGTGCCGGGAACGCCTGGAGCGGTGAAGCTGGGCGCGGTCTACCCCAACCCGACGACGAGGGCCGTGACGGTGCCTCTCGTGCTGGGGAAAGCCGCCGACGTGCGTGTGGCGGTCGTGGACCTCCTCGGCCGCGAAGTCGCGCGGCTGGCGGAGGGCACGCGCGGCGCAGGCACGCACTCGCTCACGTTCGAGACGGCGGGCTGGCCGGCGGGGGTCTACGTAGTCCGCGCCACCGCCGGTGCGACGATCGCCACGCGGCGGGTCACGGTGGCGCAGTAGCGCTCGGTACGTCCGGTACGCGCAGGCGCGACTATAAGTCCGTACAACTCCAATCGAGTCGCCGTCTCAAAGGTCGAACGGTCCCCACCTCATCCTTCGAACCTCTACCTTCGAACTTCGGCACCGCCGTGCGTGCCCCAGTAGCGGACGAGCGCCTTCACGTAGGCGAGCGTCTGTTCGAGGTTCTGGACCGTGTTCCACTCGAACACGCTGTGGAAGTCGTGCCCGCCCGTGAACAGGTTTGGCGTGGGGATGCCCTGCTCGGAGAGGCGTGCGCCGTCGGTGCCGCCCCGGATGAGCTTCAACTCGGGCTCGATGCCGACCGTGCGCGCTGCGTCGAGCGCGAAGGCGATGGTGCGCGGGTCAGTCTCCTCGATGTACGACCGCATGTTGCGGTACTGGTCTTGGATCGTGACGGTGATGCGCGAGCCGGGGTAGCGCACGCGGAGGCGGTCGGCCTGCTCGCGCAGGAGCCGCTTGCGGCGAGCCATGCCGTCGTCGTCGAAGTCACGCAGCATCAGCCGGGCCTCGGCTTCGGCAGTTGAGGACTCCGCGAGGCGGTGCGCGTAGAAGTAGCCCTCCCGCCCGTGCGTGGTGGCGGGCGTCTCGTCGCTCGGCAGGGCCGCGATGAGCTCGCTCAGGATCTCGACCGCGTTGATCATCACGTCCTTTGCGTAGCCGGGGTGCACCGTCACCCCTTCGATGCGGACCACGGCCTCGGCGGCGTTGAACGTCTCGGCATAGATCCCGCCGACTGCGCCGCCATCGACGGTGTAGGCCACGTCGGCGCCGAAGCGGGCGAGGTCGAGTTGCTCGACACCGCGCCCGACCTCCTCGTCTACGGTGAAGAGGACGCGTACGGGCGGGCGCGGCCCCTCGCCCCCATGCTCGTGCAGGAGGTCGGCGTTGAGAAAGTCGGCGACGACCTGCATGATGACGGCCACGCCCGCCTTGTCGTCCGACCCGAGGAGAGTCGTGCCGTCGCTGGTGAGGAGGTCGTGCCCGAGATGCGCGCGAAGGGAAGGCTGTCGTGCCGGGTCGAGCGTGACGGAGGTGTCGCCGGGGAGCGGCAGGACGCCGCCCTGGTAGTTGCGGTGGAGCACCGGATGAACGCCGTCGCCGGGCGCGTCGGGCGAGGTGTCCACGTGGGCGATGAGCCCGAGCGTCGGCAGCCCCTCGGCCTGGATGCCGGGCAGCGTGGCGTAGACGTAGCCGTGGTCGTCCATCTCGATGTCGTCGAGGCCAAGCAGGCGCAGCTCCGCGGCGAGGATGCGCGCGAGGTCCTTCTGGCAGAGCGTCGACGGCGTGGCCCCGCTGTCGGGGTCGGAGGTGGTGTGCACCTGCACGTAGCGCCAGAAGCGAGCCGCCACGGGGGGCAGGTCGGCGGGCACGGGCACAGGCGGGACGTGGGGCAGGACGTCATCCGTCGGAGAGCGGCGCATCGGAGAGGCGAGCAGGAGAGAGGCAAACAGAGAGGTGCCCGATACCAACGCGCCGCTGCTCGAATAGTCCCCCCGTCCGCGCTTTGGGTTCGAATGCGTCCGATTTGAGGCGCGCCAAACGACCGAGGAGGATATATTCCCGTCGCACGCGCGTCGGGCTGTCCTGGCCCATCCCCACCGGCTCCCCTTCTCCAGCTCTGTGACCACCTCCCGCCCCGATTCCGCCGACCGCCCGTCCGGGGCGGCGCTCCGCCGCGCGATCCTCGACGAGGCCCGTCGCCTGCTCCTCGCCGACGGCTACGCGACCCTCTCGATGCGCAAGATCGCGCTCGCCGTCGGGTGCAGCGCCACGAGCATCTACCTCCACTTCGACAGCAAGGACGCGCTCGTCCACACGCTCATCGACGAGGGCATGACGATGCTGCACGCGGAACTGGAGCAGGCCGAGCGGGCGCACGCCGACCCCGTCGACCGGCTCCTCGCCATGGCGCGGGCCTACGTCGACTTCGGGCTCAGCAACCCGGAGTACTACGAGGTGATGTTCCTGCTGCGCCCCGACCAGATGGCGCGCTACCCGGCGGAGAACTACCGCCGCGCGCGGCGCAACCTCGGCCTCTTCGCCGAGGCACTCGAAGCCGGGGCCGCCGCCCGGCTGCTCGACGTCGAGCGGCCCGAGGTGGCCTCGTCCGTGCTCTGGGCGACGCTCCACGGGGCCGTCTCCCTCGCGATGGCGCACCGGCTCGATGTCAAGATCCCGCTGGAGGCCTATGTGGAGGAGACGGTGCAGCGGGCCGTGCACGCCTTCCGGCGCGCGGCCGTCGTGGCCGGGTAGGGGCCGTGACTCTTCGAGCGTGAACGCTGTTAAGGAGTCAGGCCGAGCCCCCCTGAAACTGCTACGCCGTAAGCGCTTTCGATAGGGTGGTTCATCGTATCTTAAACGACCGCATCAGGGCCGTTGTCAGGGTCCGGCGCCCACCATTGCTCACCTAAGACATTTCACCACCTATGGCACTTCAGATCCACACCGCCCCCCCGAACAGCCGCGGCAAGGTCATCCTGGGCCGCAGCCTGCCGTCGCTCCTCGATGACGCGGTGGCGAAGTACCCCAACCCGAAGGGCTTCAACCAGCCGGCAGGCTCCGGCTGGATGACGCTCTCCAACGCCCAGTTCCGCGACCAGGTCAACGTACTCGCGCTCGCGCTGCTAGACCTCGACGGGATCGACTCGGGCGACAAGGTGGCCTACTACATGGAGAGCGATCTCCACTTCGCCCGCGCGGACTTCGCCTGCACGGTCGCGAGCATCGTCAACGTGCCGATCTACCTGACGAACCCGGCCGAGACGACGGCCTACGTCATCAACCACTCCGAGTCGAAGGCGATCTACGTCTCCAACGACGAACTGCTGGAGCGCCTCGCACCCGTTCTCAAGGACACGCCCGCGATCAAGTACGTCATCCTCGCGGAGGGCACCGGAACGGACGTCATCAATGGGCTGCCCGACGGCGTCACGTTCCTCCACCAGGACGACCTGATGAAGAAGGGGCAGGAGCTGCTCGCGGCCGACGCCGAGGCCCCGCAGCGCCTCCGCGACGCCATCGACCCGAAGAGCCTCGCGACGATCATCTACACCTC
The DNA here is from genome assembly GCA_039821555.1 of Bacteroidota bacterium. Taxonomy (NCBI): domain Bacteria; kingdom Pseudomonadati; phylum Bacteroidota; species Bacteroidota bacterium. The sequence continues at coordinate 79,080 of JBCBNX010000005.1, read as the reverse complement.
GGGCACCACGGGCACGCCGAAGGGCGTCATGCTCTCGCACGAGAACATCTCGTCGAACGTCTACGCCGCGTTCAACGGCTTCTACACGCTGCAGCACCAGGAGGAGAACGCGCTCACGTTCCTCCCGATGACCCATATCTACGCCCGGATGCTCTCGTTCGCGTGCGTCGCCTGGGGCCAGTCGATCTACTACTCCAACCCGGACCTGCTCATCGGCCACCTGCCGGAGGTGCGCCCGACGATGTTCGCGACGGTCCCGCGTGTGCTGGAGAAGGTCTACGACAAGGTGCTCGTGGGCGTCGAGTCGAGCACGGGCCTGAAGCACAAGATCGGCTCGTGGGCGATGGAGCTCGCCAAGAACTTCGAGGCGGGCAGCCAGCCCGGCTTCACGCACGGCATCGCCGACAAGCTCGTCTACTCGAAGCTGCGCGAGAAGCTCGGCCTCACGCGCACGAAGGTCGTCTCGGTCGGCGGCGCGGCGCTCCGGAAGGACCTCGCCAATGCCTTCGCGGCCTTCGGCGTGCCGACCTACCAGGGCTACGGCCTCACCGAGACGAGCCCCGTGATCGCGACCGAAGTGCCGGGTAGCGCTAAGGCCGGTACCGTCGGGCCGCCTATCGTGGGCATCGAGGTCGCCATCGCCGAGGACGGCGAGATCCTCACGCGCGGCCCGCACGTGATGCAGGGCTACTACAAGGCTCCGGACAAGACCGCCGAGGTCATCGACGACGACGGCTGGTTCCACACCGGCGACATCGGCGAGTTCTCGCCCGAGGGCTACCTCCGCATCACCGACCGCAAGAAGTCGCTCTTCAAGCTCTCGACGGGCAAGTATGTCATGCCGACGCCCATCGAGTCGAAGCTGCTCAAGGACCCGCTCATCGAGCAGGCCGTGGTGCTCGGCTCGGGCTACAAGTACTGCACGGCGCTCATCTTCCCCGGCGCCGAGGCGCTCCCCGGCTGGGCCGAGCGCAACGGCCTCGGCGGCAAGTCGATGGCCGAGCTCGTAGAGCACCCGAAGGTGCTGGCCAAGTTCGAGGAGTTGGTCGCCGAGGCCAACCGCGAGGTGCCGGAGAAGTGGAGCCAGGTCAAGCGCTTCAAGCTCATCCCCGGCACGATGACCGTCGAGAACGAGCTCCTCACGCCGACTATGAAGGTCAAGCGCGGCAAGGTCCACAAGGCCTACGAGGCGGAGATCGACTCGATGTACGAGGCGGCAGCCGTCGCCTAGGTCGGTCGTCCATCCCACGTCCAGCGGGGCGGTTCGCATAGCGCGAGCCGCCTCGTTTGCATGCGAGCTAGCGACTGCGGACGTGCCTGGTGGCTGGGTTGAAATTCGACAGGGCGTCCCGTAGCTTCGTGGCCCCTAACGCGCCTTTTTGGTGCGAGGCATCAGGGTTACCCCTCCATCACCCCCGCTCCCATGCGCTGCTTCGCTGCGCCGCTCCTGCTAGCGGCCGTCCTCGCTCTTTCCTCCACCCTCGCTCCCGCGATCGCCCAGCCGGCCCGCTGGGGTGACCTCGAAGACGCACACACCGCGCTCGATGTCTACGCCGAGGACAGCAGCGCCGCCGCCGTGGTGCTCTTCGACGTGGGCGAGGCGCGCATCACCGATCGGTTCGACGTTGAGATGGAGCGACACCGCCGCGTCAAGCTCTTTACCGAGGCGGGCTACGACCAGGCGACCATCTCCATCGTCACGTTCCGCGACTCTGAGGACGTCAGCGGCGTGCGCGGGCAGACGTTCGTGCCCGACGGGGAAGGCGGCTACCGGCGCGTCAAGATGGACCGGGACGCCGTTTTCCGCGAGCGCGTTGGCGACAGCCGCGAGCGCATCACCTTCACGCTCCCCGCCCTCGCCCCGGGCGCCATCTTCGAGTACCGCTACCGCATCAACACGGAGAGCCTGCTCCTCTTCCCCACGTGGTACTTCCAGGACGACGTGCCGGTCCTCCACAGCGAGTTCGAGGCCGTCATCCCTCGGTCCTTCAACTATGTCCGCGCCAGCCAGGGCACACTCCCCTTCGATGTGCAGACAGACGAGCGGGTCAATCGGTTTGGCATCGATGCCATCAAGTATCGCTGGGTGCGCACGGACGTGCCTGCGCTCCGCGAGGAGCCGTTCGTGACCACGCTGGAAGACTACATCCACAAGATCGAATTCCAACTGGCCGAATACAGCGTGCCAGGCTACGGCGTCGAGAAGGTGCTCGACACGTGGGAGACGCTAGCCGACGACCTAGACGGCCTGCCCAGCTTCGGCGGGGCGCTCCGCTCGTCGCGTGCGCTGCGCAGCCAGGTGGAAGAGGTGACTGCGGGTCTCACCGACCCTGCCGAGAAGATGGCCGCGCTCTACGACTACGTCCGCACGTCGATCCGCCACGACGGACGCCGCGGCTACCTCACCAGCGCCAGCCTCAAGGAGACGCTGGAGGAGCGCTCTGGCAGCGCCGCCGATATCAACCTGCTGCTGCTTCAGATGCTGCGCGAGGCCGACATCGGTGCGGTGCCGGTCCTCCTCTCGACGCGCGACCACGGCCTCGTGCAGGTGGCCTATCCGCTCATCACCCAGTTCAACTACGTCGCCGTGCTCGCCAGCGTGGGCAACGCCTCGTACTGGCTCGACGCGACCGACTCGATGCGGCCGATGGGTCTCCTGCCCGCCGAGGCGCTCGCTGGCAAGGGCTGGGTGCCCGACAAGGACGCCCCGATGTGGATCCCCATCGACGTGCTGGGTCCAGGCAAGCGTGCGATCAGCTTTGAAGGAGACCTCGGCGAGGACGGCACGCTCACCGCTGCCATCCGGCTCCGCGCCGAAGGCTACGACGCCATCTGGATGCGGCGCCGCGTCGACGAAGCGTCCCCGGAGGCGTTCATGCGGGACTATCTCAGCGACATGCCGGGCGTCGTCCTGGACAGCGCCCGCGTGGAGAGCCTCACCGACCTCGGCGCCCCGCTCGACCTCTACGCCTACGTCCACGTACCCGACTACGCGCAGACAGCCAGCGACCTCTACTTCTTCAACCCAGTCCCGCTCGACCGCTATCTCGAAAACCCCTTCACCTCGCCCGAGCGGCTCTTCCCGGTGGACTTCAACTACCCGCGCACGCATCGCCTGACGGGCATCGTGCGGCTGCCGGAGGGCTTCGTGGTGGACGAGATACCTGATCCGGTGCGCCTCACCTTCGCCCGCGACGCGGGGACCTACCAGTGCCAACTCGGCGAGCAGGCAGGCCAACTCGTGGTGCGCCGGTCAGTGAACCTGCGCGCCGTCAGCGTGGAGCCGCGGGTGTACCCTGAGCTGCGCGCCTACTACGACCGCATGGTCAGCGCCGATGACCAGATGGTGGTGCTCAAGCGCGGCGCGCCTGCCGCCGAGGCCCCGGCCGAGCCAGACCCGCCTGGTGCCGCTAACGACGAAGGCAGCGGTAATGAAGGCAGCGGCGACGAGGACTGACCCATGGCCCGAGTACTCGCCCTCCTGGCGCTTCTGGCGACACCGCTGCTCGCTCACGCCACGCCACCGCATGCGCTCCCGCCCGACGACGACCCCAGCCTCGCCGTCAACGCGGCAGCGCAGCTGCTCTACGAACTGTACGACCACGGCGCCGTGGTCCGGCGGCACGACACCCGCGTCGAGATCCGAGGCCCAGGGCGCGCCGTCCAGACCGACCGCCGCGCCGTGACCATCTTCGACGCGCGCGGACGCGACTATGGCACGCACGTGGTCTTCCACGACAGCTTCCGCAAGCTCAAGCGCTTCCGCGCGTGCCTCCTCGACGCCGAGGGCGAGGAGATCCGGTGCCTCGGCCGCCGCGACTTCGCCGACTACCCGGCCACGAGCAACTACTCGCTCTACGACGACAACCGTGTGCGCGTAGCGGAGTTTGTCCACGATGTCTATCCGTATACCGTCGTTTTCGAGACGGAGGTGGAGCACGATGGGCTCCTCGGCGGCCCGCCTGCGTGGCGACCGCAGCCGTCGGGCAACCCGGTGGAGCAGGCGCGGCTGACCGTGGCGGTCAGCGGCGGCCTCCCGCTTCGGCATCGCGCGCGCCACCTCGGCGATGATGCAGCGCCGACGGTGACGCAGCAGGGCGGGAGCACCGTCTACACCTGGATGCTGGGGATGCTGCCGTGCCGCGACCGCGAGGCCCTCGGCCCCCGGTTTGCCGACCAGGTGCCGCACGTCGAGGTCACGCTCGACGCCTTCGAGATCGGCGGAGAGCGCGGGCGGCTCGACTCATGGCAAGCGTTTGGAGCGTGGTACGGCCGGCTCAGCGAGGGACGCGCGGAGCTCCCCGAGGCCGCACGCGCGGAGGTGCTCGCCATCGCCGCGCAGGGCGCGACGAAGCGGGAGAAAGTGCGCCTTCTCTACGAGCACCTCCAGACCTCGATGCGCTACGTCTCCGTGCAACTCGGCCTCGGCGGCTGGCAGCCCTTCGACGCCGCCTACGTCTTCGAGCGGCGCTACGGCGACTGCAAGGCGCTCTCGAACTACCTTATGGCGATGCTCGCCGCCGTCGGCATCGAGGCGTACCCCGCGCTCATCCTCAACGGCTCCCGCGCCGAAGACCTCGACCCCGACTTTCCCTACAACGAGTTCAACCACGTCGTCCTCTACATCCCCATGGACGACGCTGCGACGCCCGAGGACGAGTCGCCGCTGGGGGCCGAGCCGCTGCCTGGGACCGAGCCGCCACTCTGGCTCGAAGCGACCAGCACGCGGATGGCCTTCGGCCATATCGGCGCGAGCAACGAGGACCGGCACGCGCTCGTGGTGACGCCGTCAGGGGGGCGACTCGTGCGGACGCCCGCGAGCACAGCCGCCGAGAACCGAGAAGACCGCCACCTCGCCCTCACGCTCGCTCCTAGCGGGCGCGTGTCGGGCACGCTGCGCTACACCTACACCGGCGCGCAGGTCGACCGTGCGCGCGGCGCGCTCTGGCAGGCCTCGCCGCAAGACCGCCTCGACTGGCTCTACGAACAGGCGGCCCAGGGCGGCGACCTCTCGGCGCCCGACTTCAGCCGCGTCGACACGCGCTCCGACACCTTGCAGCTCACGGCCAGCCTCGACGTGCCGCGCTTTGCGTCCAGCATGGGCAGCCGCCTCTTCGTCCAGCCGAGCCGACTGCTCCACACGCCAAGCGTCCCGTCGGAGACGGAGCAGCGCCTGCATCCTATCCGCTTCGCCCACCCCTACCTCGACACGGACGAGGTCACACTTCAGCTTCCCGAAGGCTACGGGATCGAGGTGCTTCCCGAGCCGGTCGCGCTCGACACAGAGTTCGGGCGCTTCGAGACGCGCGCGGACCTGAGCGACGATGGCGCGCTGCGCTTCATGCGGACCCTGGAGATTCGCGCGCGTGAGCTGCCCGCGTCAGCCTACGACGACGTGCGGGCGTTCTTCGCAGCGGTGGAGCGGGCCGGTACCGAGCAGGTCGTCCTCCGGAAAGAGAGGTAGGGCCTCCCTACGCGCTGGCCTTGCGCTCTTCGTAGACCGGCGTGGCGTCGCCGATGACCACCCGGCGGGTGATGCGGCACGACGCCACGCCGTGCATGCCGGGCGCGTCGAACATCACGTCGAGGAGCGTGTCTTCGAGCACGGCGCGGAGGCCGCGTGCGCCGGTGCCCCGGTCGAGTGCCCGCGTCACGACGGCGTCGAGCGCTTCGTCGTCGAAGAAGAGGTCCACGCCGTCCATCGCGAAGAGCTTACGATACTGCTTCACGAGCGCGCTTTTCGGCTCGGTCAGGATGCGTCGCAGCTCGGTGGGCGTCAGTTGGTCGAGCGCGGTCATCACCGGCATCCGCCCGACGAGTTCGGGGATGAGGCCGTAGTGGACGAGGTCGTCGGGCTCGACGTAGCTCAGCAGCGCGGGGTCGTTCTTGTCGAGCGCGCCGGGTTGCACGCCGTTCGTGCCGGGCTCGACGTAGAAGCCGATCGGCGCTTTCGCGAGCCGCCGCAGGACGATCTCGCCGAGGCCCTCAAACGCGCCGCCGCAGACGAAGAGCACATTGGTCGTGTCGAACGAGACGAGGTTCTGCTCGGGGTGCTTGCGCCCGCCCTTCGGCGGCACGCCGGCGATGGTGCCTTCGAGCATCTTGAGCAGCGCCTGCTGGACGCCCTCGCCCGACACGTCGCGCGTGATGGAGGCGTTGTCGCCCTTGCGCGTGATCTTGTCGATCTCGTCGAGGTAGATGATGCCACGCTCGGCCCGCTCGATGTTGAAGTCGGCGGCTTGCAGGAGGTGGCTCAGGATCGACTCGACGTCCTCGCCGACGTAGCCCGCTTCGGTGAGTGCGGTGGCGTCGGTGACGGCGAGCGGCACGTCGAGGATGCGCGCGAGCGTGCGCGCTAGTAGCGTCTTGCCGGTGCCCGTGGGCCCGAGCAACAGGATGTTCGACTTCTCCAACTCCACGTCCTCGAAGTCAAGGAGGTAGTCGTGCGCTTCGAGCCGCTTGTAGTGGTTGTAGACCGCGACGGAGAGCGCCCGCTTGGCCCGCTCTTGCCCGACGACGTGCTCGTCGAGCGCCGTCTTGATCTCGCGCGGCGTGAGACGGCGGTTGCGGTTCGGGCGGCGCGGCGGGGGTGCCGTGTAGGGCAGCAGTTCGCCCTGCACGATCCGCTGCGCGTCCTCGATGCAGCGGTCGCAGATGTAGACGTCCGGCCCCGCCACCATTGAGGCGACCTCGTGCGCGGCGCGCCCACAGAAGGAACAGCGGATGATCTCGTCGCCGACGGGATTCATGGGGCAGAGGGGAGGCGGTGGAACGGAACAAGTATACGGACTCTGCGAAGGCGCGATTTCCGGTGTGGGATTGGCGATTTTCGATGTGGGCGCTGCAAACAACGGCGAATCAAAAATCAAACATCGTCCCGCGAACATCCGTGCTTCCCGACGCCTTCCTCGACCGCCTGCGCACTATCGTGCCGCCCGAGCACTACGACGCCGTGGCGGCAAGCTTTGCTGCGCCGCAGGCAACCGGCTTCCGCGTCAACACGCTCCGCGCCGAGGCGTCGTCCGTGCTCGATGCGCTTCGTGACGGGGGGCTGCATCCGCACGCGGCCGACGGCATCCCGGGCGGCTTCTGGGTCGAGGCTGCAGAGCGCGCGGCGCTGCTCGACGGCACGCCCTACGCCGAGGGCCACGTCTACGTCCAGAACCTGGCGAGCCAGCTGCCGCCGCTCGTCCTCGACCCGCAGCCGGGCGAGACGGTCCTCGACCTGTGCGCGGCGCCAGGCAGCAAGACGCGCCAACTGGCGACGCTGATGCAGGACGAGGGACGCATCGTGGCCGTCGAGGTCGTGCGCAAGCGCTACTACAAGCTCCGTGACAACCTCGCGCAGCAGGGCAGCACCCTCGCCGAGCCGGTGTGTGCCAACGGGGCAGGCTTCTGGCACCGCTCGCCCGAGGCGTTCGACCGCGTGCTCCTCGACGCGCCGTGCTCGACGGAAGGCCGCTTTCGCACGGACACGCCCGAGACGACGCGCTACTGGTCGCGCCGCAAGATCAAGGAGATGCGCAGCAAGCAGCAGAAGCTGCTCTTCTCCGGCATCCAGGCGTTGCGGCCCGGCGGCACGCTCGTCTACTCGACGTGCACGTTTGCGCCTGAAGAGAACGAGGCTGTGCTCGCTAAAGCACTCCGCACCTTCGGCGATGCCATCGAACTGCTGCCTGTCACGCTCGACGGCGAGGCGCTTGCGCTGCCAAACACGCAGCCAACGCTCTCGGAGTGGAACGGCCGCGCCTTCCCCGACGAGGTCGGCGCGGCCGTCCGTGTGCTTCCAAGCGCGACGATGGAGGCGTTCTTCGTGGCCAAGCTCACCAAGCACGCGAGCACGCTCCGTGGCTGAGGCCCGGTGTGGTCAGCGGAGCACAGTCAGCGTAGCACCGTGAAACGGCGCGTCTGCTGCCCTGCCTCCGTCGTGAGAACGGCCACGTAGACGCCACTCGCCAGTCGCCGGGTATCGAACGTCTCCACGTGCGCACCGGCCGCTTGCGTTGCGTCCGTCACCACGGCCACGCGGCGGCCGAGCACGTCGTAGACGGCCAGCGTCGTACGCCCCGATTCCGGCAGGGTATAGGCGAGTGTTGCTGTGCCGCGCACCGGATTGGGGTAGGCATCGAGCGTGAGCGTCTGCGGCTGCGGCGTACCCCCTTCGTCCGAGACCGCCTGCTGCTTCGTTGTCACAAACCGGATGACCGTGCCCACACCGGGCGTGGTGCCGTCGCCCGAGGCGTCGGCGAAGACCACGTTGTTGTAGAGCGAGTTGCCTCGGTCGCGCCCAGTGCCCTGATAGCAGTAGTCGGTGTACATCCCCTGGAGGCGGCAGGGCTCGTTGTCGAGCGGCGCGATGTCCTCTTGCGTGTCGCCGTCGGTGTCGCGTTCATAGGTCGCGCCGGGGCCGCCGAACCCGCGTGCGGCCTCGTTGAAGCGGGCATAGCCGTCGGGGCGGTCAGGCATGTAGAGGAAGATGCGCTCGGTGATGGGCGCGCCCGGTCCCTCAGCCCAGTTGTCGGTGCTGGTGAACGTGTCCGCGAAGTCGGTGATAGGCGTGTCGCCGCTCTCGCGGAAGTACGGGAGCATGCGGACATCGTCGGCGGGGTCGTCGGGCGTGTCGCCGAGGTACCATGCCTCGAACGGAACGCTGAGGATCTCGCCATCGCCGGAGGAGAGGTAGGTTGCGAGGCAGGCGCCGGGTTCTGCGCAGGCGGCGGTGAAGCGGAGTTCGACCTCGTCCTCCTGCACGAGGGCGCGGTTGAGAACCAGTTCGCCGAGCAGGCCAGTGTTGCCGCCCGAGGAGACGTAGTAGTCGCCGGTAGCGTCGGTGTCGTGCCAGACGGTGTTACCGTCGAAGTCGCCCGCGCAGCCCGCGTCGTCCGGGGTGGCTGCGCACGGGTCGGTGCCCGACGCGCTCGCGACCTCGACGAGGCCCACGCCGTTGTCCGCGATGCCGGGGACGAAGCGGTAGAGGGCGAAGGCGCGGGTCTCGGAGCGCTCGCCCGCCGTGCGGGTGCCGTCGGGGAGTCGCCCGTCGGGCTCGACCGACCAGCGGTAGCTGAAGACGGTGTTGTCGGGAACGATGTCGTTGAAGACGAACGAGGTCTCCGTCACGTAGAAGGAGCGCGTCGTCGTGGTCTCCTCCTCGTCGACTTCCACCTGGACCTGGTAGCCTTCGGCGCCTGCTACGGGCGCCCAGCTCAGCGTCGGCGGCGTGTCGTCCTCGTCGATGCGGAAGAGCGTGCCGTCGGCGGGTTCGAGCAGTGTGGGCGCGTCGAGGGTAAGCGGGCGCAGGGCGGGCGCGAAGAGCGAGCCGTCGTCGAAGGCCGCCTGGATGCGGTCGCTGGCCAGCTTCATCGCCTGCACGGAGCCCGTGGGGTTGCCGACGGGGCCGTAGTTCTGTGTGCCGAAGGCGAAGGGTAGCGCAAACGTTACGTCGCGCGAGGCGCCGGCGGGGAGGTCAAACGGGGCCGTGGAGATCTGAAAGCGGCGGTCGGAGGGCGGGACCGGGTCGCCGCAGCCGGGATCGTCGGGACAGGCTTCGCTCCAGTAGGTGCCGGGCTCGCCAGGGTAGACGAAGCTCGTAGGCTCGGTGCCGGTACGCCCAGTGCTGCCGACGGTGAGCGGTAGCCCGTCCTTCCAGCGGCCCGTCTGATAGAAGCGGTACTGCTCGGCACCCTGGGGATCGCATAGATCATCGCAGGCTCCACTGTTGAAGTAAGCTGCGGCTCCTGCAGCCGGGTCGAGGAAGCGTACGCCGACGGCAGGCGGCGGTGTCTCGTAGCCGCCCTCGTCCTCGTTGTCCGCATTGTAGGCGAACATGAGGCTCCGCGCCGGGTCGCTGCCGATGTAGTCGTCCTCGAACTCGTTGCCCACGTCGGCGTCCACAAACGTCGTCAGGACGACTTCGTCGATAGGCTGTCCGCTCTTGTTGACGAGGCGGTAGCGGTAGTACGTCCCCTGGTCGAGGGCGGCCTCCGTGGTCGCGATCGCCCACGCGGTCACTTGCACTTCGATGCCCAGCGGGTCGCTCTCTGTGCGCTGGTGCGGCACGCCGACATCGTTCATGACCCAGAAGGCGGTCTGCGTGCCGAAGAGGCGAGGGCGGTCGCCCGCGGCGAGGTCGTAGTTGTCGGGGTTGCCGTCGCCGTCGACCACCTCGGCGCCGAGATCGACCGGCCAGTCGCGCAGGTCGCGGGTGGCGATGCCTGTATCATCGTAACGGCTAAGGTCTTGGTCGTCGACGCTCCAGATGCGGTCGAAGGCGGCGCAGTCGGCGGGGGCATTCCCATCGTTGTCGAGGGGGCCCGGGGCGAACTCGAACGGGCCGTACGTGCTGGCTGCGGCTCGCAGTTCGCCGTTGGTGAAGCCGCTGATCCAGATCCCGAAGGCGAAGAGGGCGTTGGTGCCACCGGTCTTGGGGACCGTGTAGGCAGGGGCAGTGCTACGCCAGAAGAGGTTGCCCATGTTGTAGAGCCTGGCGCGCACGTCACTAACTACAAGCTCGGCTTCGGCACGGCCTACCTCACAGTCGTTCGCCACGGCGTTGGGCATGGCGGGCGCAGCGGCAAGACGCTTGTCTTCGGTCGATTGCGCGTGCAGCGGTACGGAAAAAAGGAAGAGCGCTAGGGCTAGGGCGCAGCGATACGTAGGGCGTAGAAACATGGAGTATTGAAGTTGGGTAGTTAGGCTGCGTAGGCAGACTAGACCGCTAGGGCAGCCCCCGACGTGTGGGAGCGACCGAAACGAGACAGGTTGACCGTGGTGGTGCGGACTAGCGCACAACCGTGAAGGTGCGCGTCTGGCGACCGTCCTCAGTAACCAGCACGGCGACATAGACGCCAGCGGACAGCCGGGCCGTGTCGAGGGTAGCCGTGTGGGTCATATCGGTGGCCTGCATTTCATCGGCGAGGCGCGCGACGACACGGCCTAGCACGTCGTAGACCACCAGCTGCGTCCGTCCCGTTTCGGGCAGCGTGTAGGCGAGGGTCGCCGTGCCCTGCGCCGGGTTTGGGTAGACCGTCAAAGCGAGCGGAGCAACCGGCGGCGTGGGAGGTTCGTCCACGACCGGCTGGCGCTTGTTGGTCTTGAACCGCACGATGGTCCCGACGCCTGGTGTGGTCCCGTCGCCTGCGGCGTCGGCGAAGACAATATTGCCGTAGAGGTAGCTCCGGCCGCGGTCCGGCCCCCGGAAGCAGAAGTCGGTGTAGAGGCCTTGCGCACTGCACACCTCGCTGTCTTCGTCGGCAAGGTCGACCTGTGTATCGCCGTCGGCTGTCCGGTCGTACTCGGCCCCTGGACCTCCGAAGCGGCGCGCGGCCTCGTTGAAGAGGCTGTAGCCGTCGGGGAGGTCGGGCATGAAGAGGTAGACGCGCTCGGTGACCGGGGCGTTGGAATCGCCCCACAGGTCGTTGTCTGTGAACGTGTTCGCGAAGTCAACCACAGGGGTGTCCCCGTTCTCGAGCACCTGCGGGATCATGCGGAGATCGTCCGAGGGGTCGTCGGGCGTGCTGGCGAGGTACCAGGCCTCAAACGGTACGCTGAGAATCTGGCCGTTGCGCGACGCCGGCGTGAAGTAGACAGCAAGGCACGCGCCCGGCTCGGCGCAGGCCGCGGTGAAGCGCACCTCCACGTCGTCTTCGTCGGCGATGGTGCGGTTGAGAGCAAGGTCACTGAGGCCTCCTGTTGAGCCTCCGGAGATGTAGTAGTCGCCGGTGGCGTCGGGGTCTTGCCAGACGGTGTTGCCGCCGATCCCACCAGCGCAGCCCACGTCCGTGGGGGTGTCGGCGCAAGGGTCGGTGCCCGAGGCACTCGCGACCTCAACGATGCCCTCGCCATTGTTGCCCAGCAAGCCGGGAACGTAGCGAAAGAGCGTGAACGTGCCGGTCTCGGAGCGCTCGCCCGCGATCCGGCTGCCGTCGGCGAGGCGCCCGTCGGCTTCGACAGACCAGCGATACGTGTAGACCTCTCCAGCCGGGGGGCCGCCGATGGTGATCTCCGTGTTGGTCGTGTAGAGCGCTGAGGTGACGGTGCGTCCGTCCCGCTCTACGTCGAAGAGGATGCGATACCCTTCGGCGCCAGGCACCGAAGACCATTGGAGACGGGGGGGTGCTTCAGCGTCCTCCAGAGTCAGTTCGGCCCCGTCGGCTGGCGTGAGCAACGTGGGCGCAGCGAGGGTGAGCGTACGTGAGGCTGGCGCGAGGAGCGAGCCGTCGTCGAAGGCGGCCTGGATGCGGTCGCTGGCGCGCTTCATCGCCTGGACCGAGCCTGTAGGATTGCCTACCGGCCCGAAGTTCTGCGTTCCAAAGGCGAAGGGCAGCGCAAACGTCACGTCGCGCGAGGCGCCAGTGGCTAGGTTGAAGGGTGCTGTCGAAATCAGGAAGCGCCGGTCGGAGGGCTCGATTGGGTCCCCCGCACACCCTGCCTCGGGGCACGGCTCGCTCCAGAAGGCCCCAGGTTCTTCGGCGTAGACGAAGCTCGTTGCCTCGGTGCCGCCCCGCCCTGTGTTGCCAATCGTGAAGGGCTCGCCATCCTTCCACCGACCCGTCTGATAGAAGCGAATTTGCTCAGCGTCTTCTGGGTCGCACTGGTCGGTGCAGCCCCCGTTGTTGAAGTACGTCACCGCGCCCGCCCGAGCGTCGAGCAAGCGGACACCGATCGCAGGCAGTTGCGTTCCGTAGCCGTCTTCGTCCAGATTGTCAGCGTTGTAGGTGAAGCCAAGGTCCCGTGCAGGATCGCTGCCGATGTAGTCATCCTCGAACTGAAGGCCGAGATCCATGTCGGCGAAGAGCGAGACGATCATGTCATTGATGCGACGCCCACTCTTGTTCACGACGCGGTAGCGGTAGTATGTCGCCTGGTCGAGCGCCGCGTCGGCGCTCGCAATGGCCCACGCCGTCACCTGCACCTCGATGCCCAGCGGCAGGCTTCCCGTGCGCTGGTGCGGTACGCCCACGTCGTTCATGACCCAGAAGGCCGTCTGCGTGCCGAAGAGGCGGGGCCGGTCGCCCGCCGGGAGGTCGTAGTTGTCGGGGTTGCCGTCGCCATCGATCACCTCGGCACCGAGATCGGCGGGCCAGTCGCGCAGATCGCGGGTAGCGATGCCCGTGTCGTCGTAGCGGCGGAGGTCCTGGTCGGTGACGCTCCAGATGCGGTCGAAGGCGGCGCAGTCGACAGGAGCGTTGCCGGCATCGTCGAGGGGGCCGGGGGCGAACTCGAACGGGCCGTATTCACTGCCAACTGCTCGAAAGTCGCTGTCTACGAACCCTGAAACCAGGAGGCCAAAGGCAAAGACAGCGCCCGCGCTGCCGGTCTTGGGCACCCGGTAGACGGGGTCAAAGCTGCGCCAGAAGAGGTTGCCCATGTTGTAGAGCTTGGCGCGGACATCGCTCACCACGAGTTCAGCCTCGGCGATGCCGACTTGGCAGTCGGTAGCTACGGCGCTGGCCGTTGCTGGTGTGGTAGGAAGGCGCTTCTCGGCAGAGCCCGTCTGTCCGAAAGCTGGGGCGGCCACGAAGAATGCGGCAAGTGCGAAGGAGAGCGTGAGGCGTAGCGATACCCACATAGGACGTGACGAGTCGGTGAGAGAAACGGCTAGGATATAGCCTACCAAACTGCCATCGCTTTAGGTGGCGATTTCCGCCGAACCGTAAAAAAGCAAGCCCCAGCCGTAGCCGGGGCTTGCGAATCGGAGCGGATGTCCGAGCTATGAAAGGGGCGCGGAGGTCAGAGCCGCGCCGTGACCGACTTCCGCTTGAGGGCGGAGAGCCACCGCGTGATGTCGATCTCCTTCGGGCAGGCCTGCACACAGTTGAAGATGGTGTAGCACTTCCAGAGGCCGTCCTTGGAGTCAACGACCTTGAGACGCTCCTCGCTCTCCGTGTCGCGGCTGTCGAAGACGTAGCGGAAGGCCTTCAGCATGGCGGCGGGGCCGAGGTAGTCCGGGTCGGCCCACGTCGAGGGGCACGAGTGCGTGCACGCGCCGCACATGATGCACTTGGTCGCGTCCTCGATGATGGCGTGCTGCTCGGGGCTCTGGAACCGCTCCTTCTCCGGGGCCGGTGTGCTGTTGATGAGCCAGGGCATGATCGCGCGGTACTTCGCGAAGAACTTGCTCTGGTCGATCACGAGGTCCTTCACGACCGGCGCGGCCGGGAGCGGCTCGAAGGTGACCGTGCCGCCGTCCTTCGTGCCGAGGTCGTGGAGCAGGATCGAACAGGCGAGCTTGTTCTCGCCGTCGATCTTCATCGCGTCGGAGCCGCAGATGCCGTGCGCGCAGGACTTGCGGAAGGCGAGCGAGCCATCAAGGTGCCACTTGATGTAGTGGAGCAGGTCGAGGGCGCGGTCCATCGGGTCGGTCGGAACCTGGAAGGACTCCCAGCGAGGCTTGTCGTCGACCTCGGGGTTGAAGCGCTGCACCTTCACGGTGACCGTCATCGTGGGGCCGTCGACCGGCTTCGTGCCGTTGGTCGTCGTGGTTGGAGCAGGCGCTGTCGTCGTTGCCATGAGGTTGATGCGGGTGGGTCTGGGTGAGGTAGCCGGGAGGGAGCATTCTATTCCCTAGTCCCTGTCCTCTAGTACTTGCGCTCCTTCGGCTGGAAGCGGGTGACGGTGACGGGCTTGTCGCCCATCTCGATGGTGCCGTTGCCGTCGCTGAAGAAGAGCGTGTGGCGGAGCCACTCGTCGTCGTTGCGCTTCGGGAAGTCCTCGCGGAGGTGCGCGCCACGGCTCTCCGTGCGGTGGCGGGCGCTCCCGGCGATGGCTTCGGCGTAGTCGACCATGAAGCCGATCTCGACGGCGTCCATGAGGTCGGTGTTGAAGCGCTTGCCCTTATCCTGCACGACCACGTTGCGGGCGCGCTGGCGGAAGGCGGCGAGGTCGGCCATCGCCTCGGAGAGCGTGTCCTCGTTGCGGAAGACCGAGACGTTCTTCATCATCGACTCCTGGAGGTCGGTCCGCACGGCGACGGTCGGCTCGCCCTTGTCGCGGCTGAGCAGGTCGTCGAGCAGCTCGCGGGTGCGCTTCTCCGGGCTGTCGACCATCGGGTGGAGCGTCTTGCCCTCGTTGATCGCGCGGGCCATCGCCATGCCAGTGCGGCGGCCGATCACCACGAGGTCGAGTAGCGAGTTCGTGCCCAGTCGGTTGGCACCGTGGACGCTCACGCAGCCGCACTCACCGCAGGCGTAGAAGCCCTCTACGAAGTCGTCGGGGTTGGTGTTGTCCGTGCCGCGCACGACCTGCCCGTCCACGTTGGTCGGGATGCCGCCCATCGCGTAGTGGCAGGTCGGGGCCACCGGGATCGGCTGCTTGACGGGGTCGATGCCGAGGTAGACGCGGGAGAACGTCGAGATCTCCGGGAGCTTGTGCTCCAGTACGTCCTTGCCGACGTGCGTCATATCGAGCACGACGTGGTCGCGGCCTTTGATGCCGCGGCCTTCGCGGATCTCCTTGTAGATGCACTGCGACACCATGTCGCGCGGCGCGAGGTCCTTCACTGTCGGCGCGTAGCGCTCCATGAAGCGCTCGCCGTCGGAGTTGCGAAGGATGCCGCCCTCGCCGCGTGCGCCCTCGGTGATGAGGATGCCGAGGCGGTAGAGGCCCGTCGGGTGGAACTGCACGAACTCCATGTCCTGCAGCGGGATGCCCGCGCGCAGCACCATCGAGAAGCCGTCGCCCGTGCCCGCGTGGGCGTTGGATGTCGTCTTGAACGCGCGGCCGTAGCCGCCCGTGGCGAAGCAGGTGATCTTCGAGTGGAACGTGTGGACCTCGCCCGTGAGGATCTCATAGGCCACGCACCCCACGACGGCGTCGTCCTCGTTCGTGACGAGGTCGAGCACCTGGAATTCGTCGTAGAAGTTGACGTTCTGCTTCACACACTGCTCGTAGAGCGTGTGCAGAATCATGTGGCCGGTGCGGTCGGCGGCGTAGCACGCGCGGCGGACGGGGGCCTCGCCGAAGTTGCGTGTGTGCCCGCCGAAGCGGCGCTGGGCGATCTTGCCCTCCTTCGTGCGGGAGAACGGCACGCCGTAGTGCTCGAGCTCGATGATCGTGCGCGGGGCGTCCTGGCAGAGGATCTCGATGGCGTCTTGGTCGCCGAGGTAGTCGGAGCCCTTCGTGGTGTCGAAGGCGTGCCAGAGCCAGTGGTCCTCCTCCTCGTTGCCGAGCGCTGCGCCGATGCCGCCTTGGGCCGCGCCAGTGTGGCTGCGCAGGGGGTGCAGCTTCGAGACGACGGCGACGTCCGCGCCGCCCTCGCGGGCATACAGCGCTGCCATCAGGCCCGCGCCGCCGGCTCCAACGATTACGATGTCGTGCGTGAAAGTCATGGTGTTGGGGGTCGTAAGTCGTAGGTCATGGGGTCGTAGGTCATCGGGATCGATAGCAGGAGCGACCTGCGGTGTTCGACCTGGAACCTGCGACCGCGCGCGGCGCGCTAAAGATTGAGTCCGGCGACGGTCACCGAGTAGACGCCGATGACGAGCAGTCCGAAGGCAACGGTCCACGAGAGCGCGACCGCGCCGACGCGCGCCATATCGTTGCGGACGTAGTCGGTGATGATGTTGTTGAGGCCGTAGAAGCCGTGGTGCAGCGCGAAGACGAGGAACAGGATGTTGAACGCCTTCCACAGCACCGCATAGACCGGGTCGGCGAGACGCAGCATCAGGATGTCATACGGCGTCGCGCCGCCCTCATGGCCCGCGAGTGCGTCGCTTTCGTCGGTGGGGATGATTTGCACGCTGGGGGCTGCTTCGGCTGCTCCGGCTTCCTGGCTCTCTAGCCAACTTCCGCGCCGCGCCTCGACGGCCTCGTTGGCGCGCTCGGAATACTGCGGCAGGACGCCTTCCTTCGCCTCCGAGGCCGTGATGACCGAGTGCGAGATGGAGGCCGTCGTGCGGTCGTAGTGCTGCACCCAGAAGTGGGTGATGAGGAGGAACACGAGGAACGTGCCGGTGATGCGGTGGATGAACCACTGGTAGGCGCTCGACTTCGCGCTGCGCCCGTATTGCTTAGCCATCAGAATGAAGGTTGGGGTGCAAGAGCGCTACGCGCCGAAGTGTGCTACGAGTGCCGCGATGCTGGGGTAGCCGCCGACGGTGAAGAGCACCGCCGCCACCGCGCCGAGCGTCCAGAAGAGCTTGGTTTGGTTTGGGCTCCAGCCCATGAAGTCAATTAGCACGATGCGGAGTCCGTTGAGCGCGTGGTAGATCACGGCGCCCAGCAGCAAGAACTCGCCCACTTTGAAGATGGGCGCGTGGTACTTCGCGATGAGCGTGTTGTACGCCTCGGCGTTGGTGATCGCGCGCAGGCCCCAGACGTGGACCACGAGGTAGCCCACGAGCGCGAGGCCAGTGAGGCGGTGCAGCATCCAGGCAAACATGCCCGTGCGCACCTTGTAGCGTGTGAACGGCTTCGGCTTGGCAGCGGCCTGGCTACGGGCGAGGGTGTCGACAGCCATGAGAATCAGGCGAGGGGTGTCGTCAAGAGGAAGGTGAAGCGCCGGGCACGCGCCGGGCGATAGCGGTTCCGGGGCACTCTAAAAGCAGGAATGATTCGGAGGTTTCAATTTAGATTGAAACCTCGCTGAACATCGCCCGCGTGTGCTCAGCAGCCCGCAAGGGCAAGGTAACGCGCCCCGTACGTAGTGCAAAGCAGGAAGGGCGCGCAGGAAATATCCCTACGCGAAGACTCCGGGGAGAGAGCGCTTACATGCGTCAGCATGCGGCACGGGAGGACGTGCGACGGTGGACCCACCCTGGGCGTCTACTCGTTCACACGCTGAGATCGAGACGCGTCCGCACGTCTCACCGCTACCGCTCCGCGATGGGTAGGATGGTCTTGTCGCGCGGGCCGATGTACTCGGCGCGGGGGCGGATGAGGCGGTTGTCCTCCCACTGCTCCAGCAGGTTGGCCGTCCAGCCCGCCGTGCGGCTGACGGCAAAGATCGTCGTGTAGAGGTCCGGTTCGATACCGAGGAGGTAGTAGACCGACGCCGAGAAGAAGTCGACGTTTGGGTTGAGGCCCTTCTCTTCTTTGATGATGGACTGGATGGCGACCGACATCTCGTACCACTTCATCTCGCCTTTCTCTTCGGAGAGGCCTTCAAGCATGGCCCCGAGGATCTTGGCGCGCGGGTCGAGGGTCCGGTAGACCCGGTGCCCGATGCCCATGACTTTCTCCTTGCGGCCGAGCTTTTGCTCGATGTACTCCTGCGTGTCGAGGTCGTGGGCGTCGATCTCCTGGAGCATCTCCATCACGGCGCGGTTGGCGCCGCCGTGCAGCGGTCCCTTGAGCGCGCCGATCGCCCCAGCAACAGCCCCATACATGTCGGCGAGTGTCGAGCCGATGACGCGGGCGGTGAAAGTCGAGGCGTTGAGGCCATGGTCGGCGTGGAGCACGAGGCAGGCGTCCATGACCTCCTCGGCGCGTGCGCCCGGCTCCTCGCCGGTGAGCATGCGCAAAAACTCGAACGCCGTCGAGCCCTCAGCACGGGGGGCGACAGGCTCCAGCCCTTTGCGCAGCCGATCGAACGCCGCCACGATGGTTGGCATCTTGGCGGTGAGCTTGACCGCCTTGCGGTAGCCTGCCGCGCGGTCGGTGACATCGGCATCGGCGTCCGGGTCGAAGGCGGCGAGGTAGCTCACGGCGGTACGCAGGACGGCCATCGGGTTGGCGTCGCGCGGGGTCGCCCTCAGCAGGTTGGTGACGCCGTCCGGGAGGGCGCGCTCAGCGCGAAGCTGTGCGTTGAGTTCGTCGAGCTGCGCCTGGTTGGGCATCACGCCATTCCAGAGTAGGTAGACGGTCTCTTCGAAGCTCGCGTCCCGCGCAAGGTCCTCGATGGTGTAGCCCTGGTAGACGAGCGTGCCCTCGTCGCCGTTGATTGCCGAGATCTTGGAGTCGAGCGCGACGACGCCCGCGAGGCCGCGGGTGTTGGTGGGGGCAGACGGAGGAGCAGACATAGCAGCTAGCACGGACGAAAACCAATAGTATCTGGGGGCGTGCCGAAGCCACGCGACAAAGGGCGTGGCGACTGCCCGGACCCGCGTGCGGGCAGAAGCACGTGCCCGCTAGAATAGCCGATGCATCCACCAATTGCCGGGCCCGCGGAGGCTACGGAAGCGGTTTCGCGCAAACTTTGCGGGTGTTGCCAGAGGTGGACTAGGGCGGAGGGACCTTACGGCTAGGTGGCCAATACCATCCAACGAGGCACGCTGTGCGGGCCTTTTGCTTTGTGCCTTCGCACACAGTCCTGCAGGTACACTGGTCCCACGTGCCATTTGCCAACACGCAGCATTGCGACGCCTTGCAAGCTCAGCGTACCTTCACCCATTGCTCAAACGTGCACCCGCAGCGGTCACGCGCTGCCAGCTCCTAAGCTTCTCGGTCGCCGCTCCCTGACGCACCTCATCCTGACGTCGGCCGAGACACCACCAGGCTTACAGCGCACCGAGCACCCCGTTTTCTCGGGAGGCTTCGTCACTGAGGACGAACGCCGCCCCGCAAATGCGCTCGATGAGCGTACTGCCTACCTATCGCTAGCCTTCGTGCTGCTTCGTTTTATTCATCGTCTCGTGCGCCTCTTGGCTGTCGGAGTTGGGCCTCTCGCCCAACGTTCCGCGCAGGTCGGCACGGGCGTCTCCGGTCTGGCTCTTGGCCGCCTGTCCGCTGTGGAAGGGTTCCGCGGCGCATCCACCCCCCGCACGGCGGGACGTGCCCCAGGCATGTGCCTGGGGGTACCTCCGAGCGTCGTGGCGGTCGGGGTGCTCCTGCCGCCCCGGCGCGGTGGAGACGACGGGCACGTGCAGCACGGCCGCTCCTGTCTACCCTTCTTGTATGTCCAAGGAAATCATCATCAACGCGAGCAAGGACCGCTCGCGCATCGCCATCGTGGAGGATGGGGAGCTCGTAGAGCTCTACGTCGAAAACCCGGATAACGTCCGGACGATTGGCAATATTTATCTCGGCCGCGTCCGCAAGATCATGCCCGCCATCCGTGCGGCGTTTGTGGACATCGGCCAGCAGCAGGACGCCTTCCTGCACTTCTCCGACCTGACGGACAACGTTCCTGAGTTGCTCGCCATCGCGGCGGGTGACATCCCGGACGCGCGCAGCCTGATGAAGGCGCCGAAGTCGCTCCAGGCCAGCGAGGACGACGACACCGCGACCGCGGACCTGGAGATGGAGTCGGACGACGAGCGCCGCAACCGCCAGCGCCGCGAGCAGACCAAGCGCCGCCGCGGTCGTCGTGGCGGTCGTCGTCGTGGCGGTCGCAACCGAGGCGGTGACAACCGTCGCTCGGAGGAAGAGGAAGAGGAGTCGACGCCGCGCGCCCGGCGCACCTCGCCCTATGTGATCGACCTCACGTCGCAGGCCGCCAAGCCGTCGATGCCGGCTCGCACCGACAGAACCGCATCGAGCGATGCAGCGACCGCAGTGCCTCCGGCTGAGGCATCAGGCAACGGTGCTGAGAAGCTCGCCGATCCTGCGCCGAACGCAGAGGCGTCCAGCGGCACCGCGCCTGGCGACGAGCCTGCGGGCGACGCGAAGCGCAGCACCCGGAGCCGCTCGCGCCGCTCAAAGCAAAACGATGCTGTGCGGGCCGAGGAGACGCTACAGGCTGCGGAGGCGCCGAGCGCTGACACCGAACAGGCTGAAGCTCCCCAGGCCAATGCTACCGACGCCGCAGCCGAGGAGGCACCGGCGGAGAAGCGCACGCCAGTGCGTCGGTCCTCAGCACCGCGCCGGCGCAGCCAGCGTCGTAGCGAGCGTGCCGAGACGGAGTCGCCTGGCGCCGCCGCGCCGGACGCAGCTACCACCGAGGCGTCCGAGCCTGAAGCGGGGACACCCCAGAACGATGACGCTGCGTCGGACGCCGACGAGCGTGACGCACCGTCGCGCCGCTCGCGGGGCCGTGGTGGCCGCCGCCGTTCCGAACAGCACGCCGAGGCCTCGGCAGAGGTCGCCCAAGGCGAGGCGGACGAGGAAACCAGCAACGACCAGCCTGCCGCCAAAGCCGAGCCACAACGCCGCAGCCGCTCGGGTAGCCGTCGCTCCTCGCGCCGCCGTCCGGAGGCGCAGGATGAGGTGCAGGACACCGCGTCCGGCGACGTGCCTGCGGCGAAGCAGGACGCCTCCAAGGCGGAACCGGAGAGCGCCTCGCCGCAAGACTCAGACGACCAGGAAGCTGCCAGCAAGGGCGGTCGGTCGCGTCGCTCGCGCGGGCGCCGCGGCGGGCGGGGCCGAAACCGAGGCCGCGCCAAGACCGACGACGCGCAGGACGACGCGCAGCAGCCGACTCCTGGGCAGAGGGCGTCGGAGCAGAAGGCGTCGGAGCAGAAGACATCAGGGCGAAAGGCCACGTCCCGTGGAGCGTCGGCCAAGCAGACGTCCAAGAGCGAGAAGCAAGACGCGCCCAAGTCGTCGTCGCCACGTTCGCAGCGGTCGTCGAAGCCGTCCGGAAAGTCTTCCTCCAAGGAGTCCAACGGCGAGGCGCGGCCCATCGCCATGGTGGCCTCGTCGAAGCGCGCCGAGGACTACCTCCAGCGCGACCAGAACATCCTCGTCAAGATCATCAAGGAGCCGATCTCGGCGAAGGGCAGCCGCATCTCGACGGACATCTCGCTCGCCGGGCGCTTCATGGTGCTCGTGCCGATGGCCGACTACGTGGCCGTCTCGAAGAAGATCGAGTCGTCGAAGGAGCGCCGCCGCCTGCGCTCGCTCGCGAGCAGCCTCCGGCCCGAAGGCTTCGGCATCATCGTCCGCACCGTCGCCGACGGCCGCGACGCGAAGGCCCTCGACACTGACCTCCGTCTGCTCCTCGACAAGTGGCGCTCCATCGAGAAGCAACTCCGCGATAAGGTCAAGCCGCCCGCAGCGCTCTACGAGGACGTCAACATGGTGTCGTCGATCATCCGCGACCTGTTCACAGACGACTTCGACCGCATCCTCATCGACGACCCGAAGCTCTACCGCAACGTCAAGGGCTACATCGAGGCGGTCGCGCCGCAGATGGCCAAGAACGTGCAGCTCTACAAGGGCCGCCAGGGCATCTACCGCTCGGCCAGCATCGAGCGCTCCGTCGAAGAGGCGTTCTCGCCGCGCGTGAACATGAGGTCGGGCGGCTACCTCTTCATCGAGCACACCGAGGCGATGCACGTCGTGGACGTGAACTCGGGCCGCGCCGGACGCGGGAAGTCGCAGGCACAGAACCTACTCGATGTCAACCTGGAGGCCGCCCGCGAGATCGCCAAGCAGCTCCGCCTGCGCGACCTCGGCGGCATCATCTGCGTCGACTTCATCGACATGCGGCTCGACAGCCACCGCCGCAGGCTCTACGACACGCTCAAGCAGGAATTCCGCAAGGACCGCGCAGTGACAAAGCTGCTCCCGATGAGCGACTTCGGCGTGGTGCAGATCACGCGCCAGCGCCTCCGTCCGAGCATCACCGCCGACGGCGACGGCCAGAACGGCCAGGAAGCCGCTGGAGCGGGCGAGATCGTCCAGAGCGACCGCACGCGCCACGAGATCGACCGCATCGCCCGCGAAGAGAAGACGACAGTGGTGACCGAGGCGACGCTGCACGAAGCGCCTGTCGCGTCGCCGTCGGCGCCTGCAACGGAGGCCGAGGACTCCCGGTCGGCCGCCGAGGTGGTGACCCATCTGGAAGCGTGGCTGAGTCACTACCGCGACAACGTCGGCGAGAGGCACAAGCACCGCCCCATCGTGGTGCGCGTCCACCCGTTCATGGCGGCGTTCCTCAAGCGTGGCATCCCGAGCATGCTCCTCCGCTGGCGCATGCGCTTCCGCGCTCCCCGCTTCGAGGTCGACGTGACCGACGACGTGAACCCCCTCACGTTCGAAGTGCGCGATAGGAAGTCAGGGAAGGACCTCACGAGGAAGTACGCTGTCCAGAGTGGCAAGTAACAAGAAGCAAGTGGTAAGGCCTGCTGAGTGCGGCTTTGCCACGTGTCACTTGCCACTTGATCCCACTCTGCCATGAACCCCGCCGCCGTCGTCCGCGCGCTCGAAGAGGCCGTCACGCAACTCGGCGTGCGGGTACGCTACGAGCGCGGCACGTTCCGAGGCGGACGCTGCGTGGTGGGCGACGAGGAGCAAGTCGTGCTCAACCGCCGCCTGCCCGTCGAGACGCATGTCGATGTGCTTGCCGCGTGCCTGCGCGAACTGCCGCACGAGACGGTCTACCTCCGTCCCACGGTCCGGGCAGCCCTCGAAGATGCCTGGACGCGCCAGGCCCGCGGGCAGGTCGACCAGACTGAGTTGGAGGAATGAGACGCCGTCTGCTCCTGCTCGGTCTTCTGGCGGTGGCGCTACCCACGGCAGCGCAGGTCCCGTTCGGCGCCGTGTCGTCCAACACAACGCACGCGCTGGGACTCCCGCGCTGCACCTCCCAGACAACCGAGCGCGCCACGACGGAAGTCTGTCTCGGTTTCGACGCCGACGAAGCGCTCGTGGTGACGGTCGAGCGAGACACGGTGGAGACAGCGCGGTGGGCCTATCTCGGCGCGCCGTCACTGCTGGACCTCCGCGCGTTCGTGCTTCCCAGCACGGACACGACCGAGGCCGTGCTCGCGGCAACGCTCGACGCCGTCTCGAACGGGATGGGCGTGAGCTACTGGACCGCAACCGTCCTTCGGGACGGCGTCCCAGCGTATCGCTTCCGCGTCGAGGAGTTCGGCGAGGCGGGCAGTAGCTTCGTCGCAGCAGACAACGAACTCGCAATTTGGGCGACGGAGTGGGTCGGCGGTCCTGATCCCACCGGCGAGCGTGGCGAGGGGCTCTACTTCACCGGGCGCCCCTTCGCTGTCACGCCGGATGGCCTCATGCCCCGCAGCGATCTCGACCTGCGCGCGCGGCGCTTCCTGGAGAGCTTCGTCCGCGACGACCGCGGCCCCGTCGCCTGACTGCTCGACGAGCGCACCGAGACGCGCCCGGAGGACCCGGCTCTGACCGGCTGCACGAGTACGAGCAAGATCGTCGTGCTGGCTGGCGTCGAAGCCGCGACGGACGAGTGGCGACAGCCGTTCACCCGCGCGGTGTTGGAAAGCACCGAAGCGGACTCGCTCCACGCGGAGACGTTGGCTCTGAGCTTGCCGGCCTACACGGAATCCGGCACCGGCGTGCCCTACATCGGCGATGTGGCGACCGATCGGCTCTTCCCGTCAGGCTATGTGCCAGCCCTGACGGCCTACCTCGGCCAGCCGCTTCGCCTCGAAACGTGCTGGGCTAATGGGCTCGTCAAGACGCGTGTGCTGTGGGTCGAAGACGTGGGTACTGACGCGCCGCGATAGGCGCCACCGTCGCGCTCTACATCTGGTCGAGGCGGGGGCCAGCGTTGCGTGCAGCGGCCGCTTTGGCTGCCTCGGCTGCGAGCTTAGCGAGGTCCTTCGCGCGGCGGCGCTCCACCACACCGCAGAGCCAGATCGAGCCCTCGTAGAGCAGCAGCATCGGCCCGGCCATAAGCGCTTGGCTGAACGGGTCCGGCGGCGTCAGGAACGCCGCGATGATGAGGATCACGATGAGGGCATACTTCCGCGCGAGTCGCAGCCACGCCTGGGTGATCGCGCCGATCTTGGCGAGGAAGTAGACCACCACGGGCAACTCGAACAGGATCGCCGCGCCGAACGTGGTCGTGGTGATCATCGAGAAGTAGCGCGCGATGTCGAACTCGTTGATGATCGAGCCCGAGATCACGAAGCCTGCGAAGAACTGCAGCGAGAGCGGCATCAGCGCGAGGTAGCCGAAGCTTGCCCCCAGTGCGAAAAACACCGCTGCGAAGACCGCTGCGAAGCGGAGGCCTTCCTTCTCCTGGTCGTAGAGGCCCGGCTCGATGAACTTCCAGAACTGGTAGATCACCATCGGCATGGCGATCAGGATGCCGACGGCCAGCACCGTCCCGAAATAAGCGAAGAACTGCCCCGTGATCGTCCGGTTTTGGAGGACGATCTCCTTGGCGTCCATGCGGAAGACCTCGTAGACGAAGAAGTCGGTTCGCGTCGGCGCGAGCAGGATCTCGTCGATGACCCACTCGGCGAAGAAGAGGCACGCCACCGAGCAGACGAGCACCGCGCCGAGCGCCTTGAAGATGCGCCAGCGCAACTCCTCCAAGTGGTCGAGGAACGGCATCTCGCCCTCCTGCGGGACCATAGGGT
This sequence comes from Bacteroidota bacterium, assembly GCA_039821555.1. Lineage (NCBI taxonomy): Bacteria > Pseudomonadati > Bacteroidota > Bacteroidota bacterium. The sequence continues at coordinate 53,914 of JBCBNX010000005.1, read as the reverse complement.
TGGGCAGTCCCCCCGCCGCTCCGTCGCCCGAAGCGCCCGCCTTCTTCCGAAACGGGTTCGTGGTGAGTTTCATCGGGAGCGGAATTGCAGGAGGATCGACGATGACCTGACGAGCACGGTCTTCCCAGCTTGTCATGCTGAACTCGATTCAGCATCTCAACAAGATCGCTCAGATCCTGAATCAAGTTCAGGATGACACGCGAGGTAAGGTTAAGGCGAGACGGGCTGGACGCGGCGAGCCTCGGTGCCACGCACGCTACCTCGCTCTTCCACCTGGTCGGCTCTACTGCGAGTCCGAGTGCGAGAAGCGGCTACGCTGCGAGGCACCCTCACGGAGGTTGAGTTCGAGCAGCGACTCGACCCAGAGGCCGTCGTTTTCGAGGCGGCTGCGGCCCCCGCTCCACGTGAAGTTGAAGAGCGTCATCAGCCCGGCGACCTCGAAGCCGTCGGACCGCAGAAGCGCGATGGCGCGCGCGGCGGAGCGGCCGCTGTTGAGGATGTCGTCCACCAGCGCGACGGGCTGGCTGCGGTCCATCGGGCCCTCAACGAGGCGGCGGCGACCGTAGGCCTTGCGGCGCTCACGGATGAAACCGCCCTTGAACGGAGCCGCAGCCTCTCCTGTGGGGCTCGTCGGCACGGGCGCGCTCAGCACGGAGCAGACGATCGGGAACGCGCCGTATCCGAAACCGGCCACCTGGGTCACACCGCGTGCACGAAGGCGTTCGGAAAGCACCTCGCCGATCTCCGCAAACAGCTCGCCGTCGAGCATCGGGGTGCGGGTGTCCAGCAGCCAGCCGATGGGTTGCCCGCGCGGGTCGGTGATGGCTTCCTCATCGCGGCGCACGAGGGCGCGCTGGTAGAGCTGGTGCCCCAGGCGGGTGAGCGCCGATTCGGGGACCGTGCTGCTGAAGTCGTTGGGCATGGGAAGCGGAGGCGCGACACGGCGCGGGCGGCGTGTCAAGGTGAGACCCGGGATTCGGGAGCCGATGCAACGGACGCCGAAATTTGGGCCGCGGCGGCGGTGGGGAGGGGGTACGTGGGGCTGCGCGGGAAGTTTACAAACGCTGTTCCAGTCGAGGTTTCCGAAAATCTACCCGGGCTCACTTTTTTAGGAGCCGCGTTTAGACGGCCTCCATCGTATAGAGCGGGAAGTCTTGGCAGAGCATAAACACCTCGCGGCCGACGACCTCGCGGAGTTGCTCGCTCTCAGGACGGGACAGCACCCGGTCGATCATGTCCGCTACCTGCTCGAACTCGGCGATGCCGAAGCCGCGCGTGGTCATGGCGGGCGTGCCCAGGCGGATACCGCTCGTCACGAACGGGCTCTCGGGGTCATAGGGGATCATGTTCTTGTTGACCGTGATCTCCGCCTCACCGAGGAGCGCCTCGGCTTCCTTGCCCGTCAGCTCGCGCGAGCGTAGGTCGAGGAGCATGAGGTGGTTGTCGGTGCCGCCCGAGATCACGTCGTAGCCGCGCTTGGTGAAGACCTGCGCCATGGCCTGGGCGTTCTCAACGACCTGACGGCTGTAGTCCTCGAACTCGGGGCGCAGCGCCTCGCCGAAGGCGACGGCTTTGGCGGCGATGACGTGCATGAGCGGGCCGCCGAGCACGCCGGGGAAGACAGCCGTGTCGAGCACCTGCGAGATCGTCTTGCGCTTGCCGCTGCGGAACGTGCGCCCGCGCGGGTCCTCGGCGTCCTTACCAGCGAGGATCATGCCGCCGCGGGGGCCGCGCAGCGTCTTGTGCGTGGTCGTGGAGACGACGTGCGCGTGGGGCAGCGGGTCGTTGAGCACGCCCGCCGCGACCAGCCCGGCCGTGTGCGCCATGTCCACCCAGAGGAGCGCGCCGACCTCGTCGGCGATCTCGCGGAGGGCGGCGTAGTCGAAGTCGCGACTGTAGGCGCTCGCGCCGACGGAGAGCATCCGGGGCTTCACCGCGCGTGCCTTGTCGCGGACCTTGTCGAGGTCGATGCGGCCGGCGAGCGGGCCGTCCTTCTCGACACCGTAGAAGTGCGCGTCGTAGAGGATGCCCGAGAAGTTGACGGGGCTGCCGTGCGTGAGGTGGCCACCGTGGGCGAGGTCGAGGCCGAGCAGCGTATCGCCCGGCTCCATGAACGCGAGGTAGATCGCGTGGTTGGCCGTCGCGCCGGAGTGCGGCTGGACGTTCACCCAGTCGGCGCCGAAGAGCGTCTTGGCGCGGCTGCGGGCGAGCTCTTCGGCCTGGTCCACGAACTGGCAGCCGCCGTAGTAGCGCTTGCCCGGCAGGCCCTCGGCGTACTTGTTCGTCAGTGGCGAGCCCATCGCCTCGATGACAGCCAGGGAGGCGAAGTTTTCGGAGGCGATGAGTTCCAGGCCGTCGTTCTGGCGGTCGATTTCGCTACGCACGATGGCGTAGAGGTCGGGGTCCTGGGACGCGAGGTGCTCGAACGTCATGGGGTACAGAAGGGTCGTCGTACGTGATGCCGGGGCAGGCCGCCAAGATACAGCGACCCATGCGCGACGGCTATCCGAAATCGCCCGCAATCGTTCCGCTGGACCGGCAGAAAACTGCGCGTTTAACGCGGGCTTCCAAACACCCACGCGGTGGCGTTACTCGCTTGTCTCGTCTTCCCGAAGTGAGGCGGGCCGCTGGAGCTCGACAAACCGCGTGGCGACGCCGAGGAAGACCCACGCCTCGTCGGGGTCGTCGCTGAGTTCGAGGGTATAGCGGCTGGCGAGGAGATAGTCGTCGCGCTGGGTAGTGCGGTCCACGAGTGCCTCGGTGGCGAGGCCGCCGAGGGCGCCCGCCCAGCCAGGGCCCTCGCGGGCGATCTCGGCCGCGACGGTATCGCCCGCGTGGTCGGCGAAGTCGTCCAGCGTCGGGTTCGAGAGCGCCAGCAGCGCCGCGATCACGACGAGAAAGAAGAAGGTGCGCATGGTGCGAAGAGGCGTTTGGCGGTCAGCCGTCTGCGTTCGGTGATGGGGAGCGGTTTGGTCTACGGCGGAGAACCGATAGCTCCTCAGAGTGTCATCGCGTAGACGAGGAGGTTCGTGCCCATGCGGAGCGCGGCCTCGCGCTTCTCGGGCGGGTTCTGGTGCACGTCGCCTGGCTCCCAGCCGTCGCCCAGGTCAGACTCGTAGGAGTAGAACACGACGAGGCGGCCCTCGTGGAACAGCCCAAAGCCTTGCGCGGGCTGGCCGTCGTGCTCGTGGATCTTGGGGAGACCGTCCGAGAAGACGAAGTGTGTGCTGTAGACGGGGTGGTCGTAGGGCACCTCCACGAAGTCCTGCTCCGGGTAGACCTTGCGCATCTCGCGGCGGATGGCCGTGTCGAGGCCGTAGTTGTCGTCGATGTGGAGGAAGCCGCCGCCGTCGAGGTAGCGCCGCAGCCGCCGCGCCTCGGTCTCGGAGAAGTCGACGTTGCCGTGGCCCGTGAGATAGAGGTACGGATACGTGAAGAGTTTGTCGCTGCTGAGCTCGACGACATCCTCACGCGGGGCGAGGTCGAGCAGCGTTTCCTGGCGGGCGAAGGCGAGCAACTCAGGAAGCGACTGCTCGTCGGCATACCAGTCGCCGCCGCCCCCGTACTGCACCCGCGCGATCGTCACCTCGGGCACGTTTTGGGCAAACGACGGGGCGCAGACGAGGACGGCGAGGGATAGAATGCACCACCTTGTCATCCTGAGCGCAATCCGCGTAGCGGATGAAGTCGAAGAGCTTGCCCCCAGCGGAGGCGGGGGATCTTGGTCGTAGCTCCAGGTCAAGAGGGAGTTTGGATGCTGGCTCGGAGATTCTTCGACTCGCTGCGCTCGCTCAGAATGACATCTTCTTTGTGAAGGCTTACCCTTACCGGCCCCGACCAAGGGGAGAACTCGTTGCTGGATCATCGAAGGTATGCGGGACACGATGGAGGGCTCAGTTTCGGCGAATGAGGCTGCCGGGCGTACACTCTGGCGGTGCCGTGCGGCATCGCTACACACCCCTCGTCGCCCAACGTTCCGCCCCATGCGCTTCGTACTCCCGCTGCTCGCCCTCGCGCTCGTCATCGTCACCGCGCGCCTCGGTGCGCCCGACAACGGCCTCACGCTCCACGCCGACGGCACGCCGCTCGTCGCCACGTTCTCCATCGTCGGCTATGATGCCGCGACGGGTGAGCTCGGCGTTGCGGTCCAGTCGAAGTTTCCCAATGTCCGCGCGGTGGTGCCGTGGGCCGAGGCGGGCGTCGGAGCCGTCGCCACGCAGAGCTTCGCTGAACTCGACTATGGCATCAAGGGCCTCGAACTGATGCGCCACGGCGCGACGGCCGAGGAGGCACTCACCATTCTGCTCCGCAACGATCCCGGCGCGGCGCAGCGGCAGGTCGGCATCGTGGACGCGCAGGGCAACGCTGCCTCGTGGACCGGCGCCGGGTGCTTCGACTGGGCTGGCGGGCGCGTCGGTCAAGCTGGCGGCGCGTCCGCAGCGAGCGGCGCGGGGACCGTCGTAACGGGCACGGGCTTCACGGCGCAGGGCAACATCCTCGTTTCGGAGGAAACCGTGCAGGCGATGGCCGACACCTACCTCGCCACGGACGGCGGTCTCGGCGATAAGCTCGTCGCGGCGATGCTGGCCGGGGGCGCGGCGGGTGGTGACAAGCGCGGCGAGCAGAGCGCGGCGCTCCTCATCGTGAAGGCCGGCGCGGGCTACGACGGCCAGGACAACTACGTCGACATCTCGGTCTACGACCACCCCATGCCCCTGTCCGAACTCGACCGGCTCTACCGGCTCAACAACCTCTACTTCACCGACACCGACCCCGCCGACCAAGTCGAGGTCACGCCCGAGATCGCCCGCGAACTGCAAACCATTTGGCAGACGCGCGGCTTCTACGACGGCCCGCTCGACGGCGAGGTGGACGTCCAGTTCCAGCAGATCCTCGTCGACTACATGGGCTGGGAGAACTACGACCTCCGCATCGACGAGGTGCAAGCCGCCGATGTGACCGCAGGCGAGCCGCTGCTCATCGACCGCGAAGTGCTCGCCGACATCCGCGCGGTGTTCTCGGAGGGGCGCTACAAGTAGTCCAGCGACCGTCACGCAGCGCGGGCCGCCGCACCGAAGTGCAGCGGCCCGCGCCGTGGGCAGATGACCGGGAGGGGGTGCTACTGCAGCACGGTCATCTGGCCGTTGAGGGTTTCGGTGGTGGCGCCCATCTGCACGTCGATGCGGTAGAGGTAGGTGCCAGCAGCGAGCCCCGAAGCGTCGAGGTCGAGGGCGTGCGTGGTGCCGCCTGCGAAGGGGCGCTGCGGGAGCGTGAGCACCTCGCGGCCGAGCACGTCGTAGACGCGGGCGCTGACCTCGGCCTCCTCGGGAAGCTCGAAGCGGAGCTGCGTCGCACCGGCGAAGGGGTTCGGGTAGTTCGGCAGCAGCGCGATCTCCTCGATCAGGCCTTCGGCTCTAGCACCCCCGGTCTGTGCGACCGTCGGGCCGTCCTCGTCGGGAAGCGGTGCAGGCTTGAGCGTACCAGCGCGACCGTCGGGGGCGACGGCCATGAGGCGGAACCTGGGCAGCCTCTGCACCGAGCAGGTGTTGCAAGGCGTGGCCTCGTCCTCTGGCGTGAGGAAGCCCGAGGCGAGAACAGCACCGCCGAGGCCTCCCACCTGGAGCGTGAATGCTGGAGCGAAGAACGCGGCGATCACCTCACCGTCGAACGACACATCGATGATGTAGTCGCGGCGGGCGCTGGGCGAGTAGTAGCGCGTCACGTCCCCGTAGGTGATGCTGGCGCTACGGCCTTCGTAATTGTCACGGAGGCTCAGGCTGACCGTCGGGGCGTCCGGAGCGCCGTGGAAGGCGTTGGCCGAGACCCGGGTGATGCGCGGCGAGGTCGTCTGCGCCGATTCCTTGATCTGCAGCGCGAAGCTGATGTCACGCCCGTCGGGATTGCCCGAGTAGGCGGGTTGTACCGCTTGCGCGACACCCGATGCCGCTGCCTGGTAGTTGACGCCAGCCTCGAGATCAAGGTCAAACGTGCCAAAGGTGGTCGCTCCTTCGACGTTGCCCTCCTCGTTCGAGTCGCTCGACATCACGACGACCTCCGTGGATCCTGCCGCGACATCTAGGTAGGGGGTCGCCTTGCGGAAGCGGAGGTTGTCGACGGCAAGGGTGCCGTCCACATAGACGTCTACGAAGAAAGCAGCAGGCTCCGGACTGTTGTGGATGACCTGCACCTTGGCGGTCTCCACGATCTGTCCGCGCAGTTCGCCGCTCGCAATGTCAGTCGAGTGGATGTTGACGTAGAAGCCCTCGGCAAAGAGGGCCGTCACTTGGTCCTCAGTGAGCGCGAACGTGTTCAGGGCAGCGTTGAAGCTGCCGCTGCGGTTGTCGGCGTTGATGGAGGGCGTCAGGGCGAAGGCGATGGGTCCGTTGGCCCCAGCGGGTGCCTCGTGGACGTGGGCGCCGACGCCGAAGTTGAAGTCGCTTTCTAGGCCCTCGAAGAAGCCGGTGACTGCAAGTGAGTTGTCACCAGCGTTGAACGTGGCGAAGACGACACCAGAGGCGGTGGAGGCATTGGCTGGGACTTCATTGAGCCCGGAGAGCTTGGCGCCGAACTGGGTGACCTGAGCGGACGAGGCAGAGGTCGCTGCGAACAGGAGCGCCGTGAGAGCAACGGCACCGAGCGTGCGGCCACCCGCGCGCAGAAGCGTAGCGATAGACATGGGATGGAGGGGTTGAGGCGATGGCGGACCCTAGTCGTTCCAGTCGTGGTGGACGCCCGGCGACAAATGCCAGGGCGCACCGAACCGTCTGGGGAGACGCCGGGGTTGACGCACCGCGTATCCCTCCAGCTACGCAGCTTGTTACTAAGAAACAAGGCAGTATACGGCAGCGCGTCCGATAAAAGACAAGCCAGGCGTAAACAAAACGCAACCGGCGCGGCCATTAAAGCCGCGCCGGTTGTTACGAACGCAGAGCGTCTGAGCAGAGTCCGACTAGCGGACCACGGTCATACGGCCTGTCTCCACGCGTGTCTCAGCGCCCATCTGGGCCTCCACGCGGTAGACGTAGGCCCCGGCTGCGAGGCGGCTCGCGTCGAGGTCCACCGTCTGGCCCGACCCGGCGGCCAAGCGCGTGGGCGCGATCTCGGCCACGGTGCGCCCTAGCACGTCGTACACGCTCACGCGCACCTCGGCGTCGCTCGGCAGGTCGAAGCCGATGCGCGTCGTGGCCGCGAACGGGTTCGGGTAGTTGCCGCGCAGGGCGAACACCTCGGGCAGCGTCCCGGTCCCGTCCTCGTTGGAGACGGACAGCGGCAGCAGCGCCTCGCTGCCGTCGCCAAAGACGGCGAGCAGCTCGAAGGCTGGCAGGTCACTCGTCGGCGGGTTGAGGTAGCCCGAGGCCAGCACCGTGATGGCACTGCCGCCAGCTTCGCTCACGTCCACATCGTAGGCCGCGACCAGGCTCACACCGTCGGCGAGCGTAATGTCGACGACGTATACGCCTTCGGGCACGACCGTGTAGTCCGTGATGCCCTGGTAGGGGGCATCGTCGGCGAGGGCGATCTCGGTGCCACGCACGCGCGCGTCGACGGTCGGTGCGTTGGGCGAGCCGTGCACCACGCTGATGGCAACTTCGTCGTCGGCGGCAGCCGCCGGGAGCGCATCCGCCCGCGGGAGCAGCGTGAAGGCGGTGCTGATGCCCTCCGGGTTGTCAGGCAGGCCGTCCGAAAGCACACCCGTGGCGATGAGCTGGTAGTTGACGCCAGCGTCCAGGGTGAACAGGAACGGCGCGCCGTCGGCGAAGGCGGCACCGTCGGGCACCACGGTCACCGTGATCTCTTCACCAGCGGGAACGGGTACGAACTCAGTCCCCGTGCGGAAGGCGAGGTCCGGGATCGTGGGATCGTCTCCGTCTTGTCCGTTGATGAAGATGTCCACGACAGCCGCGGCGGGATCCGGGCTGTTGTGGATCACCTGGACGAGCGCCTGAGCAGGCAGCGGGGCCGACGGGAGCAGATCCGAGTCGCCGTTCGGGAAGACGGCCAGCAGGCCGAACGCGGGCAGGTCGCCGGTGGGCGCGAGGTAGCCCGAGGCGAGCACCGTCACACCGCGACCGCCAGCCTCAGTCAGGTCAGCCGTGAAGGCGGCCACGTTGGTGGTTCCGTCAGCGAGCGTGATGTCGACGATGTACTCGCCCGGCGGGACGATCGTGTAGGGCGTGATGCCCTGGTACGGCGCGTCGTCGGCGAGGGCGATCCCAGCGCCACGCACGAGCGCGTCGACGGTCGGCGCGTCGGGCGAGCCGTGCACTACGCTCACGCCTACCTCGTTCATCGACGAGGTCTGGATGAGCGCGCCGTCCCGAGCGAGCAGGACGAAGTCGGTGCTGATCTCCTCCGGGTTGGCCGGCAGGCCGTCCGAGAGCACGCCCGTCGCGATGAGCTGATAGTTGACCAGCGGGTCGAGCGTGAACGGGAACGCGGCCCCGTCGGCGATCGCGCCACCTTCGGGCACCACCGTCACGATGATCTCCTCACCTGCGGGGAGCGGAAGGAAGCCTGTCGCGCCGCGGAACGGCACGCCCGGAAGCGTCGGGGCGTCGCCCTCCTGGCCGTTGATGTAGATGTCCACGGTAGCCGCGGCGGGATCCGGGCTGTTGTGGATCACCTGCACGTTCGCCGTGGCTGCGGGGAGCAGCGTGCTCGCGCCGTCCGGGAAGACCGCCAGCAGGCCGAAGCCAGGCAGGCCAGGGTTCTCGCCGAGGAAGCCCGAGGCCAACACCGTGAGCGCGCCCCCTGCTGCGTCGGCCAGCGGCGCAACAGCCGAGAACACCGCGTCAGGAGAGCCTGCCGCCGTGATATCGATGATGTAGGTGTCCGGTGCCACGCCGGTATAGCCTGTGATGCCGGTGTAGGGTGCGTTCGGGAAGAGCGTCCCTACGCCGCGTGCGTTCACGTCCACCGAGGGCGCGTTGGGCGAGCCGTGGACGACGTTGAAGTCCACCTGCATCGGGTCGGCTGACGCAACTTGGGCGTTTGCCGCGACGAGCAGCGTGAAGTCCGTGCTGATGCTCTCCGGGTTGGCCGGGAGGTCGTCCGAGAGCACGCCCGTGGCGATGAGTTGCGTGCTGCCGCCGTTGAGGACGTAGGTGTTCTGAAAGACGAATTCGTCCACGCTCTCGGAGTCGCCCGGCGCAATGGAGATGGTGAGGTCGACGCCTGCCGGGAGGTTGAGGAAGCCTGTCGCGCGGCGGAAGGGCACGTCGGCGAGCGCAGGCGCATCGTCTTCACCGGCGTTGATGTAGATGTCCACGACGGCCGCGGCGGGGTCCGGGCTATTGTGGATCACCTGAGTCGGGGCGCTCAGGTCGCCGACCTGGATCGGGAGAAGCTGGTAGCCTATGGCGGGGTCGCTGAAGTCGAACTGGGTGACCACCGACGTGACGGTGACTGCACCCGTCGGGATGCCGGTATCGTCGCGGTTGGTGTTGTCCGCGTTGCCGATGCGCAGGGTGAATGCCCCGGTGCCGTCGTCCGCGCTGTAGTTAGTGCCCGCGGCGAAGGTGCCGCCCACGCCCCCATCGATGGTGGCGCCGGTGACGCGCACAAGTTCGCCCTCAAAGTCTTCGCCGGTCGCGGCGAGGTCGGCGAGGGTGACCACCTGCGGCTGCGGCGCGGTCGACTGGCCGCGCACCTCGTAGGCGGTGAGGTCCCCGTCGTTGATCTGGAAGAGCTGGCGGAACTCGCTCGTGGTGCCCGTGATGCGGACGACCGTGCCGGGCCCGATGTCGCCGTCGGCGATGTCCTCGAAGAGGTCACCGCTTGGCTGACGGATCGTGATGCCCGCTGTCTCATCCTGGAGGTAGGCAAACTGCCCGAGCGCGCGGGACACGGTGCCTTCGATGGTCACCTCCATGCCCGTGCCCATCGCTCGGGCGTCCGCAATGGGGATGACGTTGGCGAGAGGCAGCACCTGGCCGCGCACTTCGCCCGTTGGATTGTCGACGCTGTGGACGTTGACGTAGTAGCCGCCCGCGTCGAGTCGGTCGATCTGCTCCTGCGTCAGCTCAAACGTGTTGTTGGTAGCCTGGAACTGGCCGCTGCGCTGCTGCGCACCGAGCGTCGGGTTGAGGACGATGTCCACGGGCCCGTTCTCGGTCGGCCCGCCGATGTGCAGGTGCGCGCCGATGTCGGTGTTGTAGGCGCTTTCGAGGTTCTGGAAGCTGCCCGTCACCACGAGTGTGGTACCGTTGAGCTGGAGCCCAACGCGCCCCGTGGCGCCTGACTCTACAGCGGGTACCTCGTTGCTGCCCGAGAGAATGGCGTTGTAGTCGGAGGTCTGGGCGAGCGCAGCCGGTGCGAAGGCAACCAGCGCGGCGAGCGCGAGAGTGGAAGCAAGCCGTCGAAGGCCGCTCCCGAGAGTAGCGGAGATCATGGAAGAGAAAGGCGGATGTGAGAAGGGAAGAGCGAGGACTCGAAGACACCGTCGTGCAGAGGGGGCCGCCTCGCACCCCCTTGGGGGACGGAGCGGCAGGACAGTGGCCCGCAGCCGAGTCACGGTCCCTCCGACGACATGAGACACACGAGCGGTTCCGCGCCGCCGTCAAGGACCTGCACGTATCCTACCCGCACGGTCAGAAGGATGACCACCGTCTCCGCACATTCTGGTCGAGGTTCGCGGCAACCCCCTCAGCGCTGCGGCGTACGTGCCTCCGCATTTCACACGCCCTAGCATACCGGCCGCTCCATCCTTCATGGCCCGCACGTTCAACGTCCCCGAGTTCTACCGCAGCGCGATCATCGGGCCGGTCAAGGCCGCCCGCCGTGCCACCGACCCCCTCAAGCGCGACCTCGCACCCAGCATCCTCGACTTCGGACCGGTCCGCTTCAAGATCGGCCGTCACTTCGGCTTCTGCTACGGCGTCGAGAACGCCATCGAGATCGCGTACAAGGCGCTTGAGACGCACCCCGAGAAGGCGGCCAACGGGCAGATCTATCTCCTCTCGGAGATGATCCACAACCCGCACGTCAACGAGGACTTGCAGGGGCGCGGCATCCGCTTTCTCCGCACCACCACCGGCGAGCAACTCATCCCGTTCGATGCGCTCGGCCCCGACGACCTGATCATCATCCCAGCGTTTGGCACCACGCGTGAGATCGAGGCGACCCTCGCCGAGCGCGGCGTGAACACGAAGGCCTACGACACGACCTGCCCGTTCGTCACAAAGGTGTGGAAGAAGAGCGCCCAGATCGCCCGCAAGGACTACACGATTGTCGTGCACGGCAAGCGCTACCACGAGGAGACGCGCGCCACGTTCAGCCATGCCGAGGCGGGCGCGCCGGTGGTCGTCGTCCGCAACATGGAGGAGACCGAGCGGCTGGCGCAGGTCATCCGTGGCGAGCAGGACGCGGCGTTCTTCTTCGACCAGTTCCCGGACCGCTACTCCGAGGGCTTCGACCCGGACCGGGACCTCGCGCGCATCGGCGTGGTCAACCAGACGACGATGCTCGCTACCGAGACGCAGGCCATCGCCGACTACCTGAAGCAGGCGATGGTCGAGCGCTACGGAGCCGACGCCATCGACGACCACTTCGCGGACACGTCAGACACGCTCTGCTACGCCACGAAGGAAAACCAGGACGCCACCAAGGCGCTTATCGCCGCCGGCGCTGACCTGGCGCTCATCGTCGGGGGCTACAACTCCTCGAACACGAGCCACCTCGCCGAATTAGCCGAGGAGGCGATGCCGACCTACTTCGTCTCGGGGCCTGAGGAACTGGAGAGCCCCGACGAAATCCGGCACTTCCACTACCGCACGAAGACGCACCACGTCACCCGCGACTGGCTCCCGCTGGACTTCGGCCGTCCGCTCGATATCCTCCTCACCGCTGGGGCTTCATGCCCCGACGCGCTCCTCGACGGCGTAATCCGCAAGGTCGTCGGCTGGTTCGAGGCCGCGCGCTCCGTGGAGGACGCGCTCGCCCCGTTCGAAGCGGAGGCAGCGTAGAGGCTCCCCGCTTTGCTACAGTGTCACTCTGAACTCGGTTCAGAGCCGAAGGCCGGCGAAGCCAATCTCCGTCGCCCCGAATGGCTCGCCGCATCGCTGAGATGCTGAAACCGAAGGTTCACGCCAGTAATCAGGTTCAGCACGACAACGATGTGAGTGGTGAGCACACCGAGGAGAACGCATGGTCACAACGAGCCGATATCCATGCAAGACCGCCCGGTAGCGACAGGCTACCGAGCGGTTCGTGCGGGGTTAAATAGGATCGGCTGCTGCTATTTCAGCAGGAGGAGGCGTCCCGTCGTGGATCGCTCGGCCGTCTCGACGCGGTAGAGGTAGACCCCGCTTGCGAGACTGCTGGCGTCGAAGCGGACCGTTTGGATGCCTTCCTGGACCTGGTTGTCCACGAGCAGCGCTACGCGGCGGCCAAGCACATCGAAGACGCTCACCGTCACCGGGGACTGGCGGTCGACCGTGTAGGTGATCTGCGTCGACGGGTTGAACGGGTTCGGGTAGGCCCCGGCGTTGCTGGTCTGGCACGCGCGGTTGTTGGTGGCATCCGGGTCGTCCTGGTCGCCGGCGCGTACCTCGACGCAGTTGTCGACGGGCCTGCGGACGCGGGACTGGAAGGTCTCGCCAGGCGCGAGTGATGGCAGGGCGACGGACTCGATTTCGTCGCGGCCTCGGTATCCTGCGATGGCGCCCGTGGAGGTGCTCGGCCCAAGGTTCGTGATGGTGGCCGTGCGGCCGTCGTAGACGATCACGAGGTCAGCCTCATCAGCAGGCGCCGGGGGCGGAGGATCGACGGGCGGGTCGACCGGGGGATCGACGGGCGGGTCCACAGGCGGCTCGACACCGCCGCCGGAAGACGGGGTGCCGTCGAGGCGACGCGTGGGCGTGCCGGCACCGTAGTACGTGAAGGCCCGCTGCGAGAGCGCTTCGGCCTCGCCTCGGCTGATCGGTGTTTGCGAGTAGCGCGAGCGGCGCAGACCGACCACGGTGATGTATTGCTCCGAGCGGGCGTCCGTCCACGGCAAGCTCTGGGGCACGATGAAGCCGCTCGTGCCGCGGTCCAGCGCGTCACCGGTGCACTGCTGGTAGAGGTCGCCTTCGAGGTAGACGGTCTCGATGGTGAGGTCGGGCCAGTCCGTGGTCACCTGGAGGGCCGTCGCCACCGAGCCCTGGCGGCCGTTGACGACCTCCCAGAACGGCTCGTTGGCCGGGCGCGACGCCGCCACGAAGGCATCGGGGCGCCCGTCGACGCGGAGCGCGAGGTTCTCCTGGTTGTCGTAGGTCGCGTCGCGGAACGACGGGGCATAGTCGACGAGGTCCATCAGCGAGGGGACCGGGTGGACGCGCACGTCGGTCACACTGACCACGTCCTGCTCGTAGAAGTAGGTCGTCCGGGTGGTGATCGGGCCGGAGTTGAAGCCGCGCACCACGCGGATGCCACGCACCGGCCCGTCAATGTTGGCTACGAGCGTGCCTCGCGCCACCGAGGCGGTCCATTCGCTGCGGGCGCAGTAGCCGGGCGCGAAGAGAAACTTGCGGCGATCCAGGAGGTCCGAGGCCGAGCGGTTGGCCGAGGCCGACTTCACGAAGAGCGCGTCCGAGATCCAGCGGTCGCTGAACTCCTGGCGGTAGTACGGGGTCTCGGCAAAGGAACGCTCCGGGTTCGAGCCGACGAGTTCGCCCGCTTCCTCGATGATCTCGTATTCACCTTTGCCCTGGAAGTCGTAGGCCTGCGGGAAGGCGCCGGCTTCGAGCGCGAACTCGTACCGCACGAGGTCCTGCCCCGCGCCCTGGTCCCGGTTGTTGCGGCTGACGTAGAGGTAGACGACGCCCGACTCGGTTACCACGGTGGTGCGCGTGTTTTGGCGTACGGCGTTGGGGTGGCGGTTGCCTGGGGCGAGGTCGCCAGCGAACCGCTCCATGAAGACGATCTCGTCGTCAGCGTCGAACGTCGGATCGGTGTCGGCTCCTAGCATGCTCTTCGGGTCCGTGTATTCGAGCACCTCCACCTGATCGATGATCAGCTGGCAGTTGGCCACGTTGTCGCAGCCGGAGAAGTCGCGGCCGACGTAGGCGGCGGACACATCGACCCACTCGCGTTCGTCAACCTGAACAGGGATTTGGACCCAGCCCGTCCGGGATGTCCACGAGAAGGCGAGGATAGACGTGGGGGCCGCCCCGTTGAGTACGGGGACCTGTTCGCCGGTGCGAACGACCTCTGAGGCTGACGCCGCCGGAGCCAGAAGCAGGACCAGGGCGACGCACAGCGAAAGCGTAACAGCGCGCATCGAAGAGGAGGGGATAGCGTGGAGGGGATGCGGTGGAATGGCGGGTGAGCCGACCACAAAGCGATTCTCGTACCGGTCAGGACGGTGGGGAGCACCGGTAACAGAGAAAGCCGCCTCTAAAGAAAACGAAGACCAAGCAAGAACGCAAAGCGGCGAAATGCCTCGATCAGACCTCATGAGGGAGGCACGAGATCCCGGCGATCCCTACGCCAAAGCAGCGAGACTCAACGCTTTGGGTTTATGAATTGCCTGGAACCGGTTTTTTCGCGCGGTTAGCTGACAGGTAGCGCCTTAGGTAGCGTGCAGGGAGGGAGGTGCCGGGCTGGATTTATGCGGTTAATACCCTCCGTGAATGGTATATCACCGTGACACCTGACTTGGGCAAAGGCTACGTTCTGACCGATTGTCACTTCGTTTTTCCTCGGCGGTGTTTTGTTGTCCTCGTTGGGCTTACAGGTGCCGTAGACGGTGTCGTACGTGGAGCGTGGGTCCGGCTGACGTGCGGCCCCTGGCAAGGCGGGCGGCAGGCGATGGGGCGCCACGCGCCGGTGAACGGAATCGGCCCGCCTCGGTACTTTGCAGCGACGCCCTTCCTTCTCCCGCCGACCGCTCTGCTCTCATGGCTGACGCCCCCGCCCTCGACAAGCCTGCGCTCCACGCCATCGCCGCGCGCACCATCCGTGGCCTCACCATCGACGCCGTCGAGCACGCCAACTCGGGCCACCCCGGCCTCCCGATGGGCATGGCCGACGCCGCCGTCACGCTCTGGGCCGACTTCCTCGCCTTCGATCCCGACGCGCCCGAGTGGGCCGACCGCGACCGCTTCGTGCTCTCCGCCGGGCACGGCTCGATGCTGCTCTACAGCCTCCTCCACCTCGCGGGCTATGCCGTTTCGCTCGACGACCTGCAGCACTTCCGCCAACTCCATTCGCCGACGGCCGGGCACCCCGAGTACGGCCTCGCGCCTGGCATCGAGACCACGACCGGGCCGCTCGGGCAGGGCATCGCCAATGCCGTCGGCCTCGCGCTCGCCGAGAAGCACCTCGCCGCGACCTTCAACACCGACGCGCACACCGTCGTCGATCACTTCACCTACGTCATCGCCTCCGACGGCGACCTGATGGAGGGCGTCTCCAACGAGGCGTCGTCGCTCGCGGGCCACCTCGGGCTCGGCAAGCTCGTCGTGCTCTACGACGACAACGAGGTCACCATCGACGGCCACACGGACCTCTCGTTCTCCGAGGACGTGCCGGGTCGCTACGAGGCGCTCGGCTGGCACGTGATCCGCGACATCGATGGGCACGACATCGACGCCGTTGCGGAGGCTCTTCGCGCAGCGCAAGGCGATGCGGGTCGCCCGACGCTCATCCAGACGAAGACCACCATCGGCTTTGGCAGCCCGAACCTCGCCGGGAAGTCGGACATCCACTCGGACCCGCTCGGCGAGGACGAGGTGCGCGCGACGAAGGAGAACCTCGGCATCCCGCACGAGCCTACGTTCTACATCCCGACGGGCGCGAAGGCGCTGCTCGAAGAGGCCGCCGACCGAGGCCGCGCCCAGCACGCCGACTGGAACTCTCGTTTCGAAGCCTACCGCGCCGCCCACTCCGACCTCGCCGCCCGCTTCGAGGCGCAGATGGCCGGCACGTTCCCCGACGGCTGGGACACGGGGCTGCCGCAGTTCGAGGCCGACGCGAAGGGCATGGCGACGCGCGCGGCCAGCGGCAAGGTGCTCGGCGCGCTCGTCCCTACCGTGCCACAACTCATCGGCGGCTCGGCCGACCTCACGCCGAGCAACAAGACCCGCACGTCGGACATGCGCGACGTGACGGCGGCGGACGCGGGCGGGCGCTACGTCCGCTTTGGCGTCCGCGAGCACGGTATGGGCGCGGTGATGAACGGCCTCACGCTCCACGGCGGCCTCCAGGCCTACGGGGGGACGTTCCTGATCTTCTCGGACTACATGAAGCCGACGATCCGCCTCGCTGCGCTCATGCACCAGCCCGTCCTGTTCGTCTTCACGCACGACTCCATCGGCGTGGGCGAGGACGGCCCGACGCACCAGCCCATCGAGCAACTCGCGGGCTTGCGCGCGATCCCGAACCTCGCGGTCTTCCGGCCGTGCGATGCCAACGAGACGCGCGAGGCGTGGAAAGCCGCGCTCCTGCGCACCGACGGCCCCTCGGCGTTCGCGTTCACGCGCCAGGGTTGCCCAACGCTCGACCGCACGACGCATGCGTCGGCCGACGGCGTGCACCAGGGCGGCTATGTGCTCGCCGACTGCGACGGCACGCCGGACGTGCTGCTCATTGCCTCGGGCTCGGAAGTGCACCTCTGCCTCGCCGCGCAGGCCACGCTGAAAGACGAAGGCATCGCCGCCCGCGTCGTCTCGATGCCCTGCTGCGAGCTGTTCGACGCGCAGGACGCGGCTTACCGTGCATCCGTGCTGCCGCCGGGCGTCCGGGCTCGCGTGACCGTGGAGGCGGGCAGCACGCTCGGCTGGAGCCGCTATGCCGGGCTCGACGGCGTCTCCGTCGGCCTCGACCGCTTCGGCGAGAGCGCACCGGGCGGCCAGGTGATGAAGGCGCTCGGCTTCACGCCTGAGGCCGTCGCCGCCGCCGCAAAGCAGTCGCTTGGCCGCTAGCCGCCGATGAAGCTGCTCGTTCTAGGTGCATCCGGGGGCTGCGGCCAGTGGCTCTGCCGCCTCGCGACGGAGCGGGGCCACATCGTCCGTGCGCTCGTGCGCGACGGGACGCCCTTCTCGCCGTCGCAGACCACCGAGGTGTTTCGCGGCAGCGCGCTCGACCGTGCCGTGCTCGACCGCGCTGCGGACAGCTGCCACGCCGTCGTATCGGCGCTCGGCATCAAGCGCAAGGCGGTGTGGAATCCGTGGTCGGCCCCCGCCTCGCCAACAGACCTCACCACGCGCGTCGCCGAGCATCTCGTGGAGGTGCTCCCCGGCCAGGGCATCGGGCGCCTCGTCGCGATCAGCGCGGGCGGCGTCGCGGAGAGCCGGTCGCAGGTGAACCCGCTGTTTCGGACGCTGATCGACCGGAGCACCATCGGTGTGGCCTACGCGGACCTCGCGGGCATGGAGCGCGTGCTCGCCGGGAGCGATCTCGACTGGATGACGGTCCGTCCCGTGACGCTCGCGCCGGGTAGTCCCACGGGCCGCGCGCGCCGCGTGAACCACTACGGCCTCACCGCGCACATCCGCCGCAGCGACGTGGCCGCGTACATGCTCGATGCGGTCGTGCAGCCCGAGCCGTTCGCTGATCGGACGCCGATGATCGCGGGCTGAGCGTCTGCGGGACCTTGGCTAAGAGTCTGGATGTGAACGGATTGGACGTTTGTGGCTATCCTGGCGCGAGGCTGTGACAGGTTCGCGATAAAGTCGCAGTGGTCGCCGCCGATGTTGCTACCGTCGCTGCCCCGTCTCCTGCCGTCTATTCCCTATGCTTCGCCTGTTCGCCCTCGTCGCCGCTGCCGTCGCGTTCGTCCTTACCGCGTTCACCGCGCCCATTCTACCGGCAGAGACGCCGACGCTCCCGGCGACGCCTTTCAACTACGCGAACATCGCGCTCCCGCAGCACCTCAACGTGCCGCCCGTCCAGAACACGGACAACACGCCCGCCGAGAACCCGATCACGGACGCCGGCGCCACGCTCGGCCGCGTGCTCTTCTACGACACGCGCCTCTCGGCCAACCAGACGGTGTCGTGCGCGACGTGCCACCGACAAGAGCAAGGCTTCTCCGATCCTGGCATCCTTAGCATCGGCTTCGAAGGCGGCGAGACGGGCCGTCACTCGATGAGCCTAGCCTTCGCGCGGTTCTATGACAACGGGCGCTTCTTCTGGGACGAGCGCGCCGAGACGCTCGAAGAGCAGGTCCTCATGCCGATCGAGGACGACATCGAGATGGGTATGACGCTCGACGACGTGCGCGCACGCCTCGAAGCGACGGACTTCTACGCCGACCTCTTCGCCGACGCGTTTGGCTCGCCGGAGGTCACGGACGAAGGGATGAGCCGCGCGCTCAGCCAGTTCGTCCGCTCGATGGTCGCGCCCAACTCGAAGTATGACCAGGGCCGCGCGGCACAGCCGATGGGACCGCCGCGGGGGCCGCTTGGCAACTTCACGGCACAAGAAAACCGCGGCCTCGATTTGTTCTACGGCGCTGCCCGCTGCTCGGCCTGCCACCGGGGTGACCTTCAGGTCCCTGTCGAGGCACTCAACAACGGGCTCGATGCCCAGGTCACGGATGAGGGAGCCGGTGGGGGCCAGTTCAAGTCGCCGTCGTTGCGCAACATCGCCGTGACGGCACCCTACATGCACGACGGGCGCTTCGCCACGCTCGAAGAAGTCGTTGACCACTACGACCGCGGCGTTCAGCCCCACCCGAACCTGAGCTTCCCGTTGCGCACACCGAACGGGCAGCCGCTCCGTCTCAACCTGACCGCTGAGGAGCGCGCGGCCCTGGTGGCGTTCTTGCGCACGCTCACCGACGAAGCCTTCCTCGCCGACGAGCGCTGGTCCGACCCCTTCGCCGAGGTCGTCGCGGGTGAGGATGACGCGGTGCAGCCTGCT
>JBCBNX010000005.1:0-34969 GCA_039821555.1 Bacteroidota bacterium | reverse complement strand
CAGCCGGTACGCAGACGCTGCGGTGGGCCGCGGCTGGTCTGGCGAGCGGGGTGTACCTGGTGCGTGTGCAGTCGGCGGGGGGTGTGGCGACGCGCACGGTGACGCTGTCGCAGTAGCTCTGTCGTGCATGGAGTCTGTCGTGCATGGAGGTGGCGCAATAGGAGCCGGGACTGGTAGGTTGGCCACCTTCATCCGCCTCCCGCCGCTATGTCTATCGACCCGCTTCATCCGGCCACGCGCGCCGCGCACGCTGGCCTGGCTGTCGATCCCGAGACGCGCGCCGTCGTCCCGCCCATCCATCTCGCGACGACGTTTGAGCGCGCGCCCGACGGCAGCTACCCGGCAGGCTACCAGTACAGCCGCTCAGCGAACCCCAACCGGGCTACGCTCGAAGCTGCGCTGGCTGACCTCGAAGGCGGCGACCTAGACGACGAGATCGCGTGCGTCGCCTTCCCGTCGGGCATGGCGGCCATCTTCGCGGTGCTCCAGACGCTCGCGCCCGGCGACCACGTCGTCGCGCCGCGGGATGCGTACTACAACGTGGCGCTGCTCCTGCGCGATCACTTCGCGCGGTGGGGCGTCGCTGTGTCGTTTGCTGACATGACCGCCCCGCATGAGGTCGCGTCGGCGATGACGCCTGCCACCAAGCTCGTCTGGATCGAAACGCCGTCGAACCCGCTGCTCGACATCACCGACATCGAAAAGGTGGCGACGGTGGCGCACGGCGGCGGTGCGCTCGTGGCCTGCGACAACACCTGGGCGACGCCGCTCCTCCAGCGCCCGCTCGCGCTCGGCGCCGACCTGGTGGTGCACGCGACCACGAAGTACCTCGCCGGGCACTCCGACGTGACGGGTGGCGCGGTGGTCGTGCGCGGCCAAACCGACACCGTCGAGCGGTTGCAGACGGTGCAGCGCGTGGCAGGGGTCGTCCCGGCTCCGCTCGACTGCTGGCTCGTGGCGCGCGGGCTGCGGACGCTCGCCGTGCGGATGCGCGCCCATGTCGAGAACGCCCTCGCCCTCGCGCATTTTCTGGATGTGCACCCGTCGGTGGAGCGCGTGCACTATCCCGGACTTCCCAACGACCCTGGACACGCGACTGCGGCGAAGCAGATGGACGACTTCGGGGGCATGCTCTCGTTCGTGGTGCGGGGCGGCGAAGCGAAAGCCCGCGCAGTGGCGAACGGGTTGCAGCTGTTCACGCAGGCGACGAGCCTCGGGGGGCCCGAGAGCCTCGTTGAGCACCGCGCCTCGGTAGAGGGGCCTGCGTCGCTCGCGCCGCCGGGACTTCTTCGCGTCTCTGTCGGTCTGGAGCACCCCGATGACCTCATCGCCGACCTCAGCCGCGTGCTGGACCCGTGACCGGCGCGTCCGGCTATCCGTTCTTCTCTTCGTCGAAGAACGCCTCGATGAGCGCTGCGCTGGCCTCGGCTTGCTCGGCGGGCCACCAGTGACCGCAGTCGGGGAAGACGTGCACGCGGCCCGACGCGGTCTGCGTCGCACCGAAGCGATCGGCGTATCGAACGGGGATGTAGGGATCGTGCGCGCCCCAGAGCACCAGCGTCGGCACCTGCGCCGTGAGCGCAAGCAGGCGTGGCTCCCACGCCGCGTAGACCGAGGGATCGGCGGCACGATAGAGCCGCAGCACCATCCGTTTCGCAGCGGACGTGACGTGGCGGTAGCTCGCCGCGATGTGTGCGTCCGACAGCCCCGGTCCACCTCGGCGTAGCTCGCGGCGGAAGAGCCAGCGGTTCATCCCGAGCAGGCTGAGTTCGCCGAGAAGCGGGGTCCGCCAGAGGCGCGCCCAGGCGTGCCAGCGGTAGTCGCCGTGGAAGGGACAGCCGCCGACCACGAGTCGCCGGACGCGCTCCGGGTGCGTGATCGCCCAAGCGAGTCCGAAGAGGCCGCCGAGGTCGTGCGCGACGAGGTCCACCGGCCCGTCGAGGCCAATCTCGTCCAGCAACTGGTCCACGAATCGGGCGAGCCCAGCGAGCGACGGGTCGAAGTCAACGGGTACGCCTGAGCGTC
This sequence comes from Bacteroidota bacterium, assembly GCA_039821555.1. NCBI lineage: Bacteria > Pseudomonadati > Bacteroidota > Bacteroidota bacterium. The sequence goes on along the minus strand of JBCBNX010000005.1, from coordinate 32,944 downwards.
CGAAGCCGGGAAGGTCCGGCGCAAGGCAGCGGCGTCGCGGGGCCAAGTGGTCCAGGATGCCGTCCCATAGGTCTGCCGAGTCCGGGTTGCCGTGCAGCAGCAGCACCGGCGGCGCGACGCCCGCTCCGCGGTCGGCCACGTAGATCGAGGCACCAACATGGTCGAGGGTCATGGGTCGGGGGTGGCAGGTCACAGTTCAAAAACGAGACATGCTACGTCCATACGTTCACACCGGCACACGTTCGCTCCTTGCAAAGTCGGATCCCGCGCGCGGCGGTCGCGTGCCATGGTGCCCTCACTGCTTGCACCTCACCCTCTCGCTCCACAGCATGGCTGGTCACAACAAATGGTCGAAGATCAAGCGGCAAAAGGCCGCCACCGACGCCAAGAAGTCGAAGGCCTGGGCGCGCATCACGCGTGACATCATGGTCGCGGCCCGCGAGGGCGGCGGCGACGCTGGCATGAACCCGAAACTCGCGCTCGCCATCGACAAGGCGAAGGCGGAGAACATGCCGAAGGACAACGTCGAGCGCGCCATCAAGCGGGGCACAGGCGAGATCGCCGGGGCTGACTATGAGGAGATGACCTACGAGGGCTACGGCCCGCATGGCATCGCCGTCTACGTGGAGACGCTCACGGACAACACCAACCGCACCGTCTCGGAGGTGCGCCACGCCTTCAGCAAGGCCGGTGGCAACCTCGGCACGTCGGGCTCGGTCGCGTTCCAGTTCGACCGCAAAGGCATCCTCGAAGTCCCCGCCGAGGGCAACGAGGAGGAGGACCTGTTCCTGCTCGTGGCCGACGCGGGCGCGGAGGACCTCCGCCGCGAGGACGACGTGTTCGTGGTCACGACGCCGCCCGAGGAGTTCGCCGCCGTCCGCGACGCGCTCGAAGCCGAGGGCCTCGCCCCGACCGACGACTCCGGCCTACAGATGATCGCCTCGACTACGACCAAGCTCGCGCCCGACGAGGCCGCGAAGGTGCTCAAGCTCCTCGACCGCCTCGAAGACCTCGACGACGTCCAGGCCGTCTACTCGACCCTCGACATGGACGACGAGACGATGGCAGCGTTGGCCTGATCCGGGTAGAACGAAGCCGTGAGCCTTACGATGTGTTGCGTATTTCGTGCTGCGTGTTCAAGGCAGCCGATACGCAACACGCAACACGAAACAGACATGATCGTCCTCGGCCCATGATTGTCTTAGGAGTGGACCCTGGCACGCGGCATACGGGCTACGGCGTCGTGGAGATCGTCGGGCAGAAGGAGCGCATCCTCGACTACGGCGCGATCGACCTCTCGCCGAAGATGGCGCACGCGCAGCGGCTCAGCGTGATCTACGCGCGCCTCACCGAGGTCATCGAGGCGACGCTGCCAGACGAGTGTGCCGTCGAGATGCCCGTCTACGGGCAAAACGCCCAGTCGATGCTCAAGCTCGGGCGCGCGCAGGCGGCCGTGATGCTCGCCGCGATGCACCGCGAGTTGCCGGTCACGCAGTACACTCCGAAGGAAGTCAAGAAGTCGGTCACGGGCAACGGCAACGCGACCAAACAGCAGGTGTGGTACATGGTGAAGAGCCTCCTCGCGCTCACCGAGTCGCGGGGCCTCGACGCCTCCGACGCGCTCGCTGTCGCGCTCTGCCACGGCCACCGCGTCCACCAGGGCCCGACGGGCAAGTTCAAGAACTGGAAGAGCTTCGTCGAGGCCAACCAGGACCGCATTATCGAATAGCGAGCCCCGATAATGCAGCGCGGCGGCGAGACCGAAGCCCTGCCGCCGCATAGTCAGACGAGCCGCCGCATAGTCAGACGAGAGGGTAGCGTTACTCGGTAAACCGTGACGTCCCTGGTGCCGCAAAGTCGCGGCTGGCCGCGTCGGCCACGATGACGTAGTCCTCCGACGAGGCGCACGCTTCAAAGGTCTGCGTGCCGGTCCCGGTGCCGAGATCCGTCGAGGCCCCGGTGGCAGGGTCGAAGCACCAGAGCTGGGCGGTGTCGTCGGCGAGGACGCCCAAGTCGAGCGTGATGGCGCGCTCATCCGGGGCATAGGCGACCAGCGAGGAGCCGTCGTTGGCAACCGAGATCACCGCATAGCCCATGTCGAGGTCGCCGCGCCCGCCGCGGAGCGCCGATTCCGGCTCGAACTCATAGTCGGGTATCAGCCGCGCGAAGGGGCGCGAGCGCATGAGGCTCGCCAGGTGCGTCATCGAGCGGGCGCCGGGCGCGTCGAGCGCGTCCTCCCAGCCGTCGCCGAAAAACCAGATCGGGCTGTTGCCATAGAAATGCCCGAACGCGCCGCCGAGGATGCTGATGTAGGCCTGGTAGCGCAGCTCCCGCGGCGTCACGTCGAACTCGCCCTCGTAGTAGCCTTCGAAGAAGACGAACGGGAGGCGGTCGTCGCGGAAGTAGTCGTTGATGACGGCCTCCGGGACTTCCTGCGGCGGGTAGCGGTACGTCGTGTTCATGTCGAGGCCGAGGTAGCCATAGACGTCGAGGCCGCTCTCTTGGCCGCCGTGTCCGGTCCAAAGCTGCGAGGCGCCAGCGTCCCGGATGCCACCTTTGAGCGCGTCGTATTCGGCGACGAGGTCGAATGGGCCGGTCGGTCCCCAGTCGCCACCGGCGGCCCACACGATGTTGGGCTGCGTGCGGTAGCGGGCACCGAGAAAGGTGCCATAGGTGCGTAGGTTGTCTGGCCCGTTGGCGTCGATGCCGCTGCCCCAGCCGTCGTTGCCCTGCTGCCAGCCAGCGTAGGCGGGAAAGGCGAAAACGACGATGCCGCGCGCCTCGGCGTAGGCGAGGAAGTCATCGACCAGCGTCCAGTAGGCCTCGTTGGGATCGGTGAAGTCCAGCTCGACGCCGTCGACCGTCGAGTTGAAGGGCGGGTCGCCGTAGACGTTGGTATGCGGCGGCGTCTGGTTCGAGAACGCCGCCTCGATGAGGTTGACGTAGACCGCGTTGACGCCGCGTGCCTCGCGGTCGTCGAGGTAGCGAACCATTTCCTCACGGGTGAGGTTGGCGATGGCCGACCAGGCGGCGTCGCCGCTGAGGAAGACGGGCGTCCCGCTAGCGTCCGCGAGGTACCGCCCGTCGACGAGCTGCAGGGGATAGCGGAGGTCGGTGGGCCCGACGGGTGTGGGCGTCAGCGGGGTGGTGTCGTCGGAGCTGCGGAGGAAGTCGCAGCCGGCTAGCCAGGGCGCGGCGACGAGCGCAAGGAGGAACGCCCCGGCGAGGATACGCCAGGAGCGACGCGGGTGGAGCATGGGAGGGGTCGAGAGAGGGGCGAGGCGCCGTGGGTAGAGCAACGGTGGCGGCAGAAGGACCGCACCGCGCTCCCAGGGTAGGGATTGGCGCCCCATTCTGTCGCGCCCCTGCACCAATTCCTCTGCGCTGAATGCGTTTAGAGCATATAGACAGCGCTCGCGTATCGGAAGCGTGTCGCTGCATAGGGCTAAACTGCGAAGCCGACAGACTTCGGCTAGGGCGTGTGGACATTGATCGGGTCAGGTGCTCACGAGACGCCGTTTGCGTCTCCGAAAGGCGCACGAGGAGCGCGATCCTGTAGGATCGGGGGACGAGTGGAACGCAGCGGAGGCCGAACGGAGGCCATGAGCGCCGATCAGACCGATTGTCCACACGCCCTAGGCCAGCCTCGGGGTTCTCTGCACAGCACTGGCCGTCCTCATGGCCGCGCGCTTGGGGGCGGAGCTACTCGTGGGAGCCCTACTCGTAGAAGATGCCGCGTTCCTCGTCGCGGACCCGCACCACATCGGCAACCTCGCCGCGGTCCAATGTTCTGTTGCTCATCATGTGAACGAGCTGCGCGATCTGGCGGTCTTTCTCCGGCGCCTGGTTCCACTCTGGGTGGGCCTGCTCCACGAGCGACACGAGGATGCGAAGGTAGGGGAAGCGCTCTTCCTTCGAGCCGAGCGTGGCAATCGACTCGGCAAAGAGCTGAGCGTTGCGTCCAACCTGGCGGTCCAGAATCTTGCGGTCGGTGACCATGGCAATAGGAGCAGGAGGGAAGGAGGAGGGCGGGTGTGCCTGCGCCTATACCGAGGACCCTGTGTAGGGTTCTCCCTGAGTAGGCCGAGTTGAACGATTTCAGAAACGAGATGGTTCTGCCCGACTCGCCCTTGGGTGTCTAGCCCCGAACCTAGGTGCACCTCGCCCGTAGATTGCGGCTGGTTTTACTTCTCCGTTCCTCGACTCCGCCCTACGGCCTGCGCAGATGCCCAACCGAGTCCCCTACCGGCTCGACGAACTGCCCGTAGTGCTGCCGTACTACCGCGCGGCGCGCGCGGCGTCTCATCTGGACAAGGGCGATCTCGTCTACTACGGCCCCATGCCGCCCTTCTACGGCGTCGGCGAGGTCGTCGGTGAGGTAGACGGTTTCGTCGTGGTCGACTTCCGGGGAACGGGCCTCTTCGGCGTGCACGAGGAAACGCTCAACCCGGCCTACGTGCAGCCGATTCCGAGCGAGCACCTCGCGCGGATCTAGCGCCCATCGTCACGTGGCCCCGCGGTGGGTAGGCCGCACCCGGCAGAGTGAGACGAGCCGGTCGGGCAGCGTTGGGGCAGACTCGTGCTGGTACGCCACGAGCGTATGCACGCACAAGATCAGGCCCTTGCATTCCGTCCGGCCAGGGTGACACGCGTTGGCGTGTTGTTTGGATAGACGACAGACGTCATTGATCCCAACCGCACCCGCCGAACTCATGCGCCGCCTTGGTCTCTTGCTCTTCGCCTGGATCTTCGTGCTCACGTTTGTGGCGTGTCAGCCTGTAGGGGACGGTGCTGGAGTGCCGACGGAAGACGCGGCCGAGGAGGTGGCAACGCCGAGCCTCCGCGTGAGCGTCGTGGACGGAGTCGGCGGCTACGTGGAGGACTTTGAGGACCGTGCCCGGGTCGAGGCTGTGTGGCACGCACTGGCCGATGGCCAGGCCGAGACGCGGGTGTATGCGCAGCCCGGCGGCATGCAGGCGGCATCGCAGTACCACCTCACCGTCGAGGCGACGCGCCCCGCTGCGCCTGGCCCCACCGATGTGGCGGGCACCGTTGCGCGCCTCACGTCTTCCGTCGCGGGCTTCGATGCGCGGGCCTTCGAAGGGGTACGCCTCGCGCTGCGGGGCACGCCGGGGACCTACATCGTCCAGCTCGGCTCGGCGCGCGTGGACGATCACGACCATTTCAACGCCTACGTCACGCTGACTACCGCCGAGTGGACCCGATTCGACGTTCCCTTCAGCCAGTTCAGGCAGGAGGGCTACGGCCAGCCCTTGGAATGGACGGGGGCCGACCTCGTCCACCTCGCCCTCTTCGCCAACCGAGGTGGCACGACGACGTTCGAGGTGGACGACGTGCTGTTCTTCTGAGGCCGGGACGTAGGTTCTGGGCGACAATTAGGAAAAAAACCGCGTCGACTAGGTAGGGTTGAAACGTCGAGGGTAAAGGACTTGATGCGCCGTGACGCACAGCGGCGCAGTGGCGTCCTCGCGCGGGACGTGCCCGGACCAAGCGTGCCAGTCCCATCGGACACGCAAGGCACGAGCTGATCCTGGCATGACGCGGGAAACCTACTGCGCCCCGAAGGGACACGCTCCCCTTCGCATTTGCACCTCCTCTCTTTCCTCTCTCCTACCCATGCGGATCTCTCTACGCTTGGCGGCGCTGTGCGCGCTGCTCATCCCCGGTCTTGCGCTCGCGCAGACTGCCCAGGTTCAGGTCATCCACAACAGCCCGGATCCCGGCGCCGAAGTGGTCGACGTCTACATCAACGGCGACCTCGCCATCAACGACTTCGTCTTCCGTACCGCCACGCCGTTCCTCGACCTGCCTGCGGGCGTCGAGTTGCTGATCGACGTGGCGCCGGGCACCTCGGCCAGCGCCGAGGAGACGCTCGGCACTTTCCCGTTCATGCTCGAAGAGGGCGTCAACTACCGCCTCATCGCCACCGGGGTCCTAGACCCGACCGCGTTCTCGATGAACCCGGACGAGGTCCCGACGGCCTTCACGCTGCTCGCGGAGGCTGAGGCCGCCACGACGGTCGAGGAGGGCTCGGTCGGCTTCTCGATCAACCACGGTTCCCCTGACGCGCCGACGGTCGACATCGAGGCGCGCGGCGTGACGACGCTCGTCACGGCGGCCTTCACTGACATCTCGGGCCTCATCACGGTCCCCGAAGCTGACTACATCATCGACGTCAAGCCAGCCGGTGTCGATTTCGTGGTGGCGTCGTTCAAAGCGCCGTTCAACGGTCAGGGCGGCGGCGCAGGCATCGTGCTCGCCTCGGGCTTCCTGACGCCGGAAGACGACCAGGATGGGGCAGCCTTCGGCCTCCTCGCCGTCACGCCGACGGGGCGCACCGAGTTGCTTCAGGCGGCTTCTGGAGCGACCGCGCCGGTGCAGATCATCCACAACAGCCCGGACCCTGCGGCTGAAGTGGTCGACATCTACCTCGACGGTGAACTGGCCGTGGACGACCTCCCGTTCCGCCGCGCCACGCCGTACCTCCCGCTGCCCGCCGAGACGGCCATCGAGGTCGCGGTTGCGCCGGGCAACTCGGAGAGCGTCGAAGAGGCGCTCGACACGTTCCCGCTCGTCCTCGACGCGGGCGTCAACTACCAGGTGATCGCCGCGGGCGTCCTCGACCCGGACGCCTTCTCGATGAACCCGGACGAGGTCTCGACGGCCTTCACGCTGCTCATCAACACGCCGTCCCGCATGATGGCCTCGGACCCGTCGCTCGTCGAGTTCGCCGTCGTGCACGGCTCGCCGGACGCGCCGACCGTCGACGTGATCGCCCGCGACGTGGCGACGCTCGCCACGGTGACGTTCCAGGACATCACCGGCTACGTCGGTGTGGCGCCGGACGCCTACACGATCGACATCGCCCCGGCGGGCGGTGCGCCGATCGCGTCGTTCGCGGCTGACCTGAGCGGGGCTGGTGGGGCCGCCTTCACGATCCTCGCCTCGGGCTTCCTCTCGCCAGACGACGACCAGGATGGCGCGGGCTTCGGCCTGCTTGCGGTGCTGCCGAACGGCCGCGCTGCGCTGCTCCCGGCCACGGATCTGCCCGAAGGCGTCCGCGCAGGCACGGCGGGCGCCGAGGCGCTCCCGACCGCGCTCACGCTCGACGGTGCCTACCCCAACCCGTTCGCCACGAACGCGCGCATCGGCTTCGGCCTGCCCGCCGACGCCGAGGTGACCGTGCGCGTCTACGACGTGCTCGGCCGCGAGGTGATGGCGGTGCAGCGCTCGGTGATGGCTGGCGCCGCGCAGGGCGTCGAGATCGAAGCGTCGGCGCTGGCGTCCGGGACCTACGTCTACCAGGTCGAGGCCCGCATGGCCGCCGACGTGCAGACGCAGACGGGCCGGATGACCGTCGTCAAGTGACCGACATCAAGCAAACTGCTGAGCGCGCAGACCCGTAAGTCTGCTTTCACTCAGTGACGAGGGCCGAGGCACATGGTTGCCTCGGCCCTCGTTGTGGTACGGCGTGTCTGCACCAAGGCTCAAAGGGAACGCCGCGCGGTCTGACGGCTACCGAGACGGCTCCCTTGTCCTCAGCCTTGCGCTCCCGCTGCTATGTCGGATTCCCTCGTCGTCTGTCGCCTCGGCCGCGTGGGCTACCGCGACGCCTGGGACCTACAGCGGCGCGTGCAGGCGCGGCTCATTGCGGCAAAGCGGGCGGGCAAGGCGGACGGCCTGCCGCACGTCGTCCTGGTGGTCGAGCACCCGCCGGTCTACACGCTCGGCAAGAACGGCGACGCGGCGCACCTCCTGCGCTCCGAAGCGGCCCTCGCCAAAGTCGGGGCGACGTTCGTCCCGACCGACCGCGGCGGCGACATCACGTTCCACGGGCCAGGCCAACTCGTCGCCTACCCGATCCTCGACCTCGACCGCATCGCCTACGCCGACGGCAAGCGTGGCTCGGACATCCACCGCTACCTCCGCGAACTCGAAGAGGCCATCATCGAGACGTGTGCTAGCTACGGCCTCGACGCTGGGCGGGTGGACGGCCGCACGGGCGTCTGGATTGGCCCCGACGGTCGCGGTCCCGAGCGCAAGGTGTGCGCGATGGGCATCCGGTGCAGCCGCTGGGTGACCATGCACGGCCTCGCGCTCAACGTGGCCACCGACCTCGGCTGGTTCGATCACATCGTGCCGTGCGGCATCGCCGACCGCGGCGTGACGTCGCTTGCCGAGGAGACGGGGCAGCCTGTCTCGCTCGCGGAGGCTGCGGACCGTCTGCTTCCTCGTCTCGCTGATCGGTTCGGTCTCACGCGCGTCGAGTATCAGGACGAGGCCGCCCACGCCTGGCTCCATGCCTTCGCTGCGCCGCTCGAACCAGCGTAGCACCGACGGTTGCTACTCTCGCTCGGTCTGCTGCGCGGGATAGAACCGCACACAGCGCTCGGGCGAGATGCCGAGGCACCACGCGCTCCAGAGCACGCTGTTGCGAAGTTGCTGTCCGACGTGTCCATAGCGTTCGAAGCGCCGCGCCGACGTTTGTACCGGGGTGTCCAGCAAGACGAAGCGGCCCTGACGCCGGAGCGCCTTCACGAAGTCGAGGTCTTCGAAGATGGGCTGCGCCGGGATGCCGCCGATGGCGTCGAACGTGGCGCGGCGCGTGAACGGGGCGCGGTCGCCGAAGGCGAAGCGCCACCACTGCATCACGGTCCGGGACGACCAGAGGCGCAGCCACACACTGTCGCGGTCGAAGGTCGTACGGAAGCAGCCGCCGGCCACGGCCGGGTCCGCGAGGGTCGCACGGGCCAGCGCGAGGGCGCGCGGGTGGAGCGCGGTGTCAGCGTGAAGGAAGAGCAGCGCCGCGCCCGAGGCAGCCGCCGCGCCCGCGTTCATCTGCGAGGCCCGGCCTCGGGGAGCCCGCACTACCGCCGCGCCGTGCGCCTCCGCTACCCCTCGCGTGTCGTCCGTCGAGCCCCCGTCGGCTACGATCACCTCCACGGGGCCGGTCTGCTGGGCCACGCTGGCCAGCGTCGCAGGCAGTGTCGCTTCCTCGTCCAACGCAGGGATGATGATCGAGAATAGCGATGGTTGATTGATGATTTTCGATCTTTGATTGGTCATGTCAAATCATAAATCCAAAATCGTCCAATCTTAAGTCCTACAGTTCTTGCTCCAGCTTCAGCGCGGCTTCCACGAGATCGTCTTTGAGCTTGGTGAGTGTGTCGTGCTGGGCGATGTACTGTTCGAGCGCGTCCTTCAGCGAGGCATCGCGGCGGACGGTGGTGCGCCGCTCGCGCGTGGACGGGTCTACGATCCGCTCGATGGCGGCGATGGTGTTGGCGGGGGCCAGGGCCTCGCGGAGCAGCGTGTGGTCCACCAGCGAAGCCTGCGCGTCGTCGATGCGGTAGCGCACCCGCACCACGGCCTCGTCGAGGTGGGCGAGCTTGATGCGGCCGAGCAGGTAGGCCGTCGGATCGGCCTGCGCAGTTGGGGTGCCAGCGGGGCTGTCAGCGTCTGTGAAGTTGGCGTCGACGGAGACGAAGCGGCGCGCGGGCGTGTCTACGAACTCGTACGTCGTGCGCTTGCCGTTGCGACCCGCCTCGTCCTGCTCGATGGTGATGAGCACGAAGCCCTTGTCCGAGTCGGCCTCCTTGAACGAGATCCGTTCGATGGACGACGAGTAGACGACCGGAGGCCCCTCGCCCGTGGACGACGCGTCGAGGTTGCGGTCCTGGTACTTGTGGATGTGCCCGAGCGCCACATAGTCGAGGCGCAGGTCGCCGAGGTCGCCGACGGAGAACTTGGGCTCGTGGGCGATGAGGCTCGCTCGCTCGGAGCCGCCCAGTTCGGAGCCGTGGACGCTGAAGTGGCCCGCGAGCACCGCCGGGAGCGTCGGGTCGAGCTTGCTGCACGCGTCGCCGATGTAGCGCAGGTAGACGTCCTCGATCAGCTCGCGGATCTCGGTCGGCGACTTCTTGCGGTACTGGTCCTTCGCCAGGATGAGCGAGCGGATCGGCCACGGTAGCGCGACCAGCTGCAGCGGCCCCGACTTCGTCTCGATGACCGTGTCGCCCGCGAACGTCGTTGGACGCCGGACGATTGTGACGTCGCCCTGGAGGTAGGAGAAGATGTCCACCGCTGAGGCCTTGCCGTGGCTCACGGGGTGGTCGTGGTTGCCGATCACCATCACGATCGGGATGCCCGCGTCCGAGATTGGCTTGAGGCACTCGGCGAAGAGCTTCTGCTGCGTCGGCGTGGGGTCGGCGGTGCGGTAGGCATCGCCGCAGAAGAGGAACAGGTCAATGTCCTCGGCGAGGGCGCGCTCGACCATGGCGTCGAAGCAGCGCGCGAAGTCGAGCAGGCGCGAGTTGAGGCCCGTCTCGGGGTCGATGCGCCCGTGGGTTTCGTAGCCGAGGTGAATGTCGGCGCAGTGGAGGAGCTTCATGCCGTCAAGATAGCGCGATGCCCCACGCGGCGGCGGCCGTGGGGGGTCGGTCTAGTGGGAGGTCGTCGAACCGTCCGAGGGGGTCCAGACCTGCTCGGCGGCGTCCATGCGGATGACCACCCACACGTGCGGCAGCGTCAGCGCGGCGATGAGCACGAGGTAGAGGCCGATGAACTCGTCCACCGTCGTTGGGCGCTCGGGCACGATCCAGTAGAGGCCCGCGAGAAAGACTAGGGCGAGCGCGGTCGTGGGGATGGCGTGCACCGCAAACGTCGTCGCCGAGGCGAGCCACCCGTGCCGCGGCGCCTGCGGAGCCGCCGTGGTGACCGCGGCAAGTCGGACGACGTGCCGGAGCGCGTGCCACAGGCAGAAGTAGACCCCGACCGCCAGCAGCGGGTGCACCGTCACGAAGAACGCAGTCAGCAGCGCGACTTCCGCAGCATCCAGCACCCAGGCCTGCCGGTGCGTTCGTCCTGCTGCTCGGAATCCGGCGGCAAGGTAGCCAAGCACGATCAACCCGTAGGCGAGCGCCCCTGCCAGTAGGACCGGCCGGGGCAGCATGGCCGGAAGGCCTGTGTCCTCCGCGATCACGCCCGCGACGGCGTCGGCCACCGCGAGGTAGACCTCAGGAAACGCCAGGAGTGGTACGAACATCGGCAGTGCCCCACGCACAACGAGGGCCCAGACGCGCTGCCAGCGATGCGCGAGATGCCCGCCGCCGGTGAGGGTGAGCAGGCTGTGCACGTCGCCCTGTCCCCAGTGTGCCCACGTCAGTGCGATAAACGACACGAATGCCACGACCGGCATCGCAAACCACACCGCCAGGTACGCCAGGCCGATGGCGAGGTACGGTGTGAGCACGCGCAGCAGCGGTCCTGCCCGGAACGGCGCACCCCGGAGACGCAGCAGCACCACGTGGTCTACAGCCCCGTGTGGTAGCCCGAGCAGGACGACGCTCAGCAAGAAGGGCAGGTAAATCCACAGGCCGTCAGGCTCAACGCCGACGAGGACCAGCGCTGTCAGTAGCGCAACGCTGCCCCATCCGACGAGGACAGCAGGGTGGAGACGGGGCATGTCAGAGGCGGTGAAACAGGTTTCCGAAACCTACCACCGCCTCCGTCACTCATGCCGTCAAAGGCTCCGCGCGGCTGGCAGAGCCCGCGTCGCCGATGCGCTGCGTCGAGCTTCGGTGGACGGGCCTCGCGTCCAGAAGCGATGGCACCTTCCAGGTGTGCAGCATCAGCAGGAGACCTTGCACGACGAGGATGTTGGTGACAAGGAAGAACAGCGCTTCTTCGATGGGCAGCCCGAAGAGGGCAAGCCCCGTCGTGTATGTCTCCGAGATATGCCAGATGCCTAGCGCCAACGCGATCCAGTCAGCTACCCAGAGGTAGAGGGTCGGCACGGCGACGGCAAGCGCAGCGAGGCGGCGGAAACGCCAGAGGTGGTGCCCGCCGTAAGCCCACTGGAAGGCAATCACGGGGGCGGCCCAGACAAGGATGAGCGCGAGGTAGCGCGTCGAATCCTCCGCGAGCAGGAAGAGGCCCCACACGGAAGCAGCGAGCCAGAGGGCGACACCTGCCCAGCGAGCAGCCCGCGAGGGGGCTTCGAGGAAGGTCGCGGTGGTCCAGCCGGTACCGGGGGCCTCGCGCCACAACAGGCGGAAGAGCCACAGGCCGGTCAGGAGCGGCTGGAGAATGAAAAAGAGGTATTCCTCAATGGGAACGTGGCCGACCGTGCCTAGCACGCGACCAGGACCATAGCCCCACACCTGCGTCTCCACGAGGTAGTTGTCCCACGGGGTCGTGTAGACGAAGGCGATGGTGGTGATGGTGAGGAGCGACACGCCTGCCTTCATCGCGTCGCGAGCGGCGACGCGGGGGCCCACGACCTTCAACATGAGGATCGCTGGCAGCGTGAACGCAAAGTGGAATTGGAGGTAGGTCATCGCGAGCGAGGCTTAGAAGGTCACGGGCGCGTGCCTGGGCGCGCGTGGCGCGCGTACCCATAGGCGAGGCCCATCGCTGCGCCGATGAAGGCAAAGAAGCCCCACGACTCGCGGATTCCGGTCCACAGTTCGGGACCGTTGTGGAAGACCGAGGCGAATGCCCCGAAGAACACACCAAAGGCTGCACCCGCGGCGGTGCCAATGCAGAGCGCGAGGAGCAAGGTGGTCAAGAGAGGCCGCTCGGTCGATTTAGCCATGAGCACATTCGACATCGTTTCGTCCGGAGGAGCAGAGCGGGAGTGAGCGCCCTGCAGGTGGGTGAGACCTGGCATAGGCCGTGTCCCAAGACGGGGGACAGCGGAGACAGGACAGCCGCATGGGGAGGCTCTGGCGGCGAGCCTCCCCACGCGGTGTCGGTGACAGCGGCGCCCTGGAGGCGCCACAGGCAGTTACGCCGCAGCGCGCTGTGCCACCATGGTTTCGCCGACCACGTAGCCTTCGTCGTCAGACTTGGCACGTGCGATGGCATAGATCATGAGGCCGTAGCCTGCCTTGGCAGCCACGTCAGCGATGCTGTAGCCAACCTGGATGGCGATTTCCGCACCAGCACCAGAGATGCCGAGGAACGGAGCCATGTAGACGATCGGGTAGAAGCCCCACGTCGCCAGCAGGAGCAGGCGAATGTTGCTGAACAGCTTCTGGACCCGGGCCGACTGCCGATCCATCGCCGAGCCCAGCTCCGACCAGAGGACGTAGAGGATGTAGGCGAACGGAACCGACGAGAGGAAGCCCCAGAGCGCACGCGTGCCATTGGCGTCGTCCGGTGCGATCTCACCTGGGTAGCCCAGGCCAATCATGAACACGGCCGCAATGGAGAGGCGCGTGATGAGCGAGCCGCTCTTCTCTTTCGGCAGCGCGAGCACGAGCACGAGCTCCACCACGAGAAGCGGCACCGTGAGGAGCCAGTCCACGTAGCGGTAGGCGTCGTTAAACGGCTTGCCGCTCGCGTTGTACATCTGGGTAGCCTGGTCGAGCGCGTAGGCGCCCTGCCAGCTGCCGAGGATGCGGATGTAGTGGTAGGCCGCGATCCCGACCACAAGCGCTGAGACGATCAGCGAGATGCGGTACTTGGGAGCCACACGGCCCTGAGCCACGAGGAGAAACACGAACGTCGCCAGCATGGACGCGATCGTGAAGGAAAACATGTTGAACGCGAGGCTGTACTGCCCGGCGGTCAAACTAGGTAGGTCGAACATGGGAACCCTGCCTGTGTGTGAGGTGATGTGATGAGCAGCGCACAAAGCGCTTCCGAGCAGGCTCTCGGTAGGCGGTCGTAAGAGAGAAGGGCCGTCTAGGAGGAAGTGCCGGGAGCGCAGGGCACGCTCAGCGTGGTGGGGCAACCAGCAAGGAAATGCGAACGCTGGTACAGCACCGTGCCATAAAAACAATACGAGGGTTACGCCGGGATTTCCAAACAACCGGCCGATTTTTCTGACCCGACTACAACCGCATGAACGGTCAAAACGTCCATACGGAGTCCGTTGGTCGATTTCGGCCGTAGCCTTCACAAAAATTCTCTTCTCGCGGCCTCCAATGTGCTCTGCCCAGTGGGAGCAGCAGACCGTGCTCAGTGGGAGCAGCAGACCGTTCCTCAAGCACCAGCGGTTCCTCAGGCACCAGCGGTGCGACGGGTGGAAGGCAAGACGCTCCAGGCGACGGGCCCAGAGAGGGAAAAGTGGTCCGGCCTTCCCCAGGCTCACCCCCGGCAGGTGGTGCCTGTCTGGGCGCCAAAGTATCCGTCGGTCCATGACGCATTCACCGACAGCGAACGGTGAGGTCCCGCCCCAACGCCTGCCTGCCCCAACGTCTGAAGGTGCCGTAAGGATCTGGCTCGTTGCCTTGAGCGGTCTATGCCTTGAGCGATCCACGCGAGGCGATCTGCTGGACTCGCCATGACCCTGCAGGTGTGGGAGTCAGGCAAGTGGCTGCGCGCACTTTGAATACACAGCGAAGCGTTCGGCGGTTGCGAACCCGCTAAGGCGCGTGCAGTCCGAGGGTTGCACAGGTGCGCCGGGCCGCATTGGCTGGTTAAGCCAGCGTAAAGCCCGAAGCTGCGAGCTTTGTCAAGTCCACCGGGCAGCGTACATTTTTGTACCTCTCTCCGCCATTTCTCGGGTCTGCATGGCCGCCACCACTACGTTCGGAGCCCGCCTTTCTCGGGTCCCGCTTCTGGTCTTCTCCCTCCTGCTCGTCCTCCTGGGCGCGGCCGACCGCGCGGCTGCCCAGCCGTTCGAGGAGCGCGTCGTAGACATCGGCAACGTGGGGCTGACGGTCACCAACGCGGGCTACGTCGGCAACAACAACGTCCGCAACGCGCCCTCCGGCGCGCCCTCGTTCGAGTACCCGCTCGACTCCGGCATCGAGCACCTCTTCGAGGCGGGGCTGTGGGTTGGCGCAGTGCGGCCAGACGGTACCATCTCGGTGCGCACGGGCTCCATTGCCTCCGGCGGGGGCTACTCGCCCGGCGCGGGCGGCTTCGAGTTCGTGCAGGCCGAGCCCTTCCAGGAGCGCTCCACGCTGCTCGGCTCGCCCGCCTTCTCGCCGCTCGCGGTCAGCCAGCAGGACTTCCTCACGGCCTACGCCGACACCTTTGCCGTCATCCCCGGCACCTCCACGCCGACGCCAGACCCCCAGGGCAGCCTTGGCATCGTCGTGCGCCAGCGCTCCTATGCCTACAGCTTCCCCTTCGCCGAGGCCTTCGTGGTGATGGAGTTCGAGGTCGAAAACGTCTCTGGCGGCCCGCTCGACTCGGTCTACGTCGGCATCTGGGAGGACCTCGTCGTCCGCAACGTGTTCACGACGCAGGAGGGTGGCGGCGACTTCTTCAACAAGAACGGCCGCGGTGTGCTCGGCTACCCAACCGTCGGCGAGGACGGGGCCGTCTCCTACACCCCCGACGACACGCTTTTCGTCTCCTACGCCTACAACCTCGGCGGCGACGAAGAGAGCCTCAACACCTACGGCTCCGTCAGTTTCCTCGGCGCGACCTGGGACGACGCCGGTGCTGAGCGCTTCTTCCACCCGTTCGTGGCCGACGAGTACGTGGCCGACGGCCTCTCCGTCCCGCTCGTCCACACGCGCTACTGGAAGTTCGCCGACGCCAACCCCACGCTGGCGCGCCCCGGCAGCGACGACGACCGCTACTTCCGCATGGCGACGCCGCTCCCGCTCAGCCAGCCCATTCCTGGCCAGGAGGGACAGGGCTCGCTCGCCGACCGGCTATCGTCCGACGGCCTCGTGTCGCAAGGCAACTGGATCGGCCTCTACAGCATCGGCCCGTTCCCGCGTCTCGAAGCGGGCGAGTCGCTCACGGCGACGTTCGCCTGGGTGGCGGCCCTCAAGCCGGACCGCTTCCAGGACCTCGGCGGGCGCCGCCTCGACACGGAAGAGACGCGTGCGTTCCTACGCACGAACGCCTTCTTCGCCCAGCGCACCTTCGCTGGCGAAGACGCCAACTACAACGGGCGCCTCGACACCGGCGAAGACCTCAACGGCAACGGCACGCTCGACCGCTACCTCATCCCCGAGCCGCCGCCCGGCCCAAACGTGCGCGTCGAGGTCGAGTCTGGCCGCGCGATCCTCTACTGGGACGACTTCGCCGAGAACGCCATCGACCCAGTGAGCGGGCGCGCTGACTTCGAGGGCTACCGCGTCTACCGCTCGGACCCGGGCGATGACGCCGCGGGCAACATCATCGGCGAGGCTGGCCTCATCGCGCAGTACGACGAGGCGGGCAACCGCGTCGGCTTCAACAACGGGTTCCAGGACATTCGCCTCCAGGACCCCGTCACCTTTCCCGGCGACGACAACGTTTACCGCTACCGCTTCGTAGCGGAGGGGCTGCTCAACGGCTGGCAGTATGCGTTCTCCGTGACCGCCTTCGACCAGGGCGACCCCGACGTGGGGCTGGAGCCGCTAGAGTCGAGCCGGACGCTCGGCGCGGTGCGCGTCTTCCCCGGCACCTCGGCCGTCGAGGACCCCAGCGCTGAGGGGCTGCCCAACAACGGCGAAGTGGGCGTCTACCCGAACCCGTTCCGCCTCGAAGCCGCCTGGGACGGTGAACTCGCCACCCAGCGCAAGCTCTACTTCTTCAACCTGCCGCCGCGCGCCGCCATCCGCATCTACACGATGGCCGGCGAGATCGTCACCGAACTCAACCACGACGCCGCGACCTACCGCGGCGACATCCGGTGGTACGACACCTTCAGCGCCGACAACCGCGTCGTGGCCAGCGGCGAGCACGCCTGGGACGTCCTCTCCGAGAACAACCTCCGCCTGGCCTCCGGGCTCTACTTCTTCTCCGTCCAGGACGAAGACACCGGCGACGTCCAGACCGGCAAGTTCGTGATTATCCGATAACCAGAGTGACAAGAATCAAGTGGCAGGTCTCACGAGACACCGTGTCTCCGCCCTTGCCACGTGTCCCTTGCCACTTGCCCACTCAACCCATCCAACCATGCGACTTCTTGCTACGCTCGCGCTTGCGTTCGTGCTCGGTCTGCCTGCGGCCTCGGCCCAGCAGGTTTGCTCCGGCACCGAAGGCACCGACTTCCAGCGCGTCACCCTTCTCGACGTCAACACCCTGCCCGACGGGAGCCTCGCCGCGCTCAACGGGGGTGGGGCGAACCTCGAAACCAGCCAGATCCAAGACCTGCTCGCGAACGACCTCGTCGGCGAGACGATCGAGTTCACGGCGGTCATCCTGAGCGACCCCAAGCTCTCGGGCCTCGCCAGCACCAACGATGCTGGCATCCCGAACCGCGTGCACTACTTCGTCCGTGACGTGACGGCGTTCGACGAGGGCCCGCAGGGCTACGGTGCGCAGATCGTCGACAACACCGGCTCCGGCCTCTCGGCGCAGTTCTTCGTGGGCGACATCGTCACCATCTGCGGCGTTGTCGCTCCGTTCACGGGCACCGGCGGCTACTCGATGCAGATCAACCCAGTCGACGCCAACGCCATCCAACTCACTGACGACGACCCGATCGCGCTCGGCGACCCGCGCCTCGCACCCATCGGCATCTCCATCGGCGACCTCCACACCACGGTGGCGGGTGCCCCGGCGGGTGCCGAGACCCAGATCAACTGGAACAACTACACGGCCTTCGTCGGCAACTACGTCCGCATGGAGGGCATCCAGATCGTGCAGGGCGTCCCGGACGCCAACCGCCCCGACGTGCTCTTCGCAGGCGCAAGCGGCGACGCGCCGTTCATCAACCAGTACGACGTCTCCGTGTGCTACCGCAACGACCGCCAGGCAGACTACTTCCCGGCGGGCACCACGCCGGAGTGTGTCACCGACGGTCCGTTCAACGTCCCGGCGACCGGCTTCGCCAACCTGCAGGGCTTCCTGATCTATCAGGGTGACGACGGCGCGTTCGACTATGCCACCCCCGACGCGGCCAACTTCGTGATCAACCCGATCCTCCCCGAGGACCTCGAGATCACCGGTGCACCGCCGACCATCAACTTCTTCACGGCAGGTCCGGAAGGCATCCTCTCGCCCGCCGACGCCTTCCCCGTGGAAGTCACCGCGCAGGCCAACGGTGGCGCGACCATCGCGGCCGTCGTGGTCAACTACGGCAGCCCGAGCGGTGGCGGCGCCGTTGTCCTCGAAGACGGCGACGGTGACGGCACGTTCACGGGCGAGATCCCCGCGTTCGCGGCCTCCGGCGAGTTCGTGAACCTCACCTACACGGTGACTGATTCCAACGGCCTCAACGCCTTTGCCGCGACGTCCTACCGCGTCTTCGACGGCCCGCTCACCTCGATCACGCAGATCCAGGAGACGGCCAACGGCGGCGAGGGCGACAGCCCCGTCGGCGACATCGAAGCCGTGGCGATGAACATTGTCGCCATCGTCAACGACGACTTTGTGGACAACGACGGCAACCGCACGCTGATTCTGCAGGAAGACCCGAACTTCGGCCAGTTCACGGGTATTGCCGCCTTCGTCGACATCGCTGCGGCGGTACAGGTCGGTGACGAGATCACGATCACCGAGGCGAACATCAATGAGAACTTCGGCTTCACGCGCCTCGAAAGCCTCACCTACTCGGTGACCAACGCAGGGGCCGGGGCCTACGGCTACTTCACGATCCCGACGGGCTCCATCGCCAATCCGGACGATGCCGAGAAGTTCGAGAGCATGCTCCTCCGTTTTGAGAACATCACGGTCACGGACAACAACCTCGGCTTCGGGGAGTGGTCCTTCACGACGGGCTCAGACGCCGAGGCGCTGCGCGTCGACGACCTCGCCGAGGCCTTCGAGCAGAGCTACGCCACCGACAACCTCGCCAACGGTGACCAGCTGGAGTTCATCCAGGGCTTCCTCTACTACAGCTTCGGCAACTTCAAGCTCATCCCGACCGACGCCGCGGACGTGGGCATGCCCGTCGCCGGCGAGGACGACCTCCTGCAGGGAAGCGGCCTCATCGAGGCCTACCCGAACCCGACCACCGACGCCGCGACGTTCGTCTACACGCTCGACGCCGCCACCGACGTGCAGCTCGCCGTCTACGACGTGACGGGCCGCCGCGTGGCGCTCCTCGTGGACGCCGTCCAGACGGGCGAGCAGCGCGTGCGCTTCGACGCGAGCGACCTCGCGCCGGGCGTCTATGTCTACCGCCTCGCTGCGGCGGACCGCGTCGAGACGGGTAAGCTCATCCTCGCACGCTAAGCCCCGCAGGCTGACGCCTGCTCCCGAACCCCTCCCGCGCGGTCTCTGACCGGACCGCGCGGGTCTTTTCGCTTCCCTTCGCTCGCCTTCCTGCGTTCCGTGCGCTACTCCTCATCTGCTTCGGCCGCTCGGCAGCCTGATGGCTCCCCCCGCTTGACGCACCTGAACGGTGGTCAAGTTGTCCCCCTCACGGGTGAGGGGGACAGTCCGAAGAGCAACCAAAGGGAGTCGATGAGGACGGGGGGAGTCGCCGTGGCTCTGGTGTTTGCCGCGCTCCTCGCGCTCGCGGCCTGCGACACGGGCTTCGAGGGCGACTTCCTCGGCAACCAGCCGCCCGAGACCGAACTCGCCGTCCGCTCCGACGACCTGCGCGGCCCGCTCGCCTTCGAGGAGACGTTCACGGGCACGCCCGGCGACTCCATCTTCATCGGCAGCGACACGCTGATCGTGGGCGGCGACGGCACCGTGCTCTTCCGCGACACGCTGCGGCTCACGAGCACCGTCCCCATCGCCTGGACTGGCACCGACCCCGACGGCTTCGTGGACGGCTACGAGCTGCGCTTCTTCGCGCTCAGCGAGCCCCTCGGTGATGAGGAGGGCTGGCGCTTCACCGAGCGGACCGACTCGCTCGTGCTGCTCCCGATCCCGTTCGGCGAGGCCCAGGCCGACGTCGCGCTGGAGATCCGCGCCATCGACAACGAGGGCGTGCGTGACCCGAGCCCGGCCCGCACCGTCTTCCCGATCCGCAACTCCGACCCGACGCTGCGGCTCAGCACCTCCGACGTGCCGCCCTTCCAAGACGACCCGGACGCGCCCGACACGCTGCGGACATTCCCGCTGTTCTCCTTCGGTTGGACCGCCGGCGACCCAGACGGCGAGAGCAACCTGGCTGCCATCGAGGTGAGCCTCAACGACAGCACGGCGTTCGTACAACTCCCGGCCGACGCGACGTTCATCACGCTCGTGGCGCAGACCAAGACGGAGGGCATGACCGATGCCGAGGTCTACCTCGGGCGCGGCTTCCAGCGTACCGCACTCACGCTGCCAGGCCTCGTCGTCGGCGGCGAGAACGCGTTCTACATCCGCGCCGTGGACGACGCCGGGGCAACCTCGCCGCTGATCCGCTATCCTGCGCCGCTGGACGACGACGACAACGCGGACACGCCGCCACTCCTGCGTGGCTTCGTCGTGCAGCCCGTCACG
Organism: Bacteroidota bacterium; assembly: GCA_039821555.1. Taxonomy (NCBI): domain Bacteria; kingdom Pseudomonadati; phylum Bacteroidota; species Bacteroidota bacterium. The sequence goes on along the minus strand of JBCBNX010000005.1, from coordinate 12,643 downwards.
AGCAGCCTCCTGCTCGTCAACGACTATCGCTCGGCCCGCCTGCCGACGACCAACGACGAGACGGTGATGGACTTCCACCGCGCGGTGCTCCGGGATCGCCTCGGCCTCGCGGGCGACGCCGTCGCGTGGGACGAGTGGGACCTCTCCGAGACGATCCTCCGCTCCGACGCCGCAGACTTCTCCGCGGCGCTGCCTGCGCCCGTCGACCCGACACTGCGGCAGACGCTCGCGCTCTGGGATCGGATCTATTGGGTGACGAACGCGGCGACCAACTCGCCCATTGGCAACAACCTGCCGCCTGCGGCCTCGGTGATGGACCTCTTCTTCACCAACGGCGGCCGCCTCTTCGTGCAGACGCCCGTGACGCAGCCGCTCGCCGCCGACCCGACACTCAACGACGGGAACGCCGCCATCAACGTGCTCCCGCTCGACGCGTTAGTTACGGGCGTGACGCTGCGCGTACGCCGCGATCCCCTGAACGTGCGCGACGCCGTCCCCGGCGTGGGCCGTCCGCTCCCGCCGCTGGAGGTCACGAGCACGCTCACCAACACCGTCCCCTTTGAGGTGGGCGGCAGCGACGTCCCGCTCTACGACGCGCCGTTCTTCGCGCCCGGCGGCGGCAGCTTCGACGGGCCGTTCACGATGGCGGCGATCAGTCAGGACGCCCGCGTGGCGCTCTTCGGGCTGGAGGTCGTGAGTACGACCGGCATCCCCCGCCTCGCGCCGCCCGACGCCGGGCCCGGCGACGACCCGCTGACCTACTGCACCGTCGAGGACTTCACAAGCGCCACCGAGCCAGAAACGCTCTGCGACGCCATGAACCTCATCCTCGACGGCCTCGAATTCCCGCGGTAAGGCGCCATGTCCCGCTCGTCCGCCACCACCAACCCTCGTCGCTCCGTGCGTGCCTTCTCTGCTTCGTGTTGCGTGTCGCGTGCTGCGCGTACGGACGCCAAAACACGCACCACGCAACACGTAACACAGACCTCGATGCTTCGGGTGTTCTCGGCGCTGGCCCTGTTCGGCCTCCTCAGCGTTACCTCCACGGTCTTCGCCCAGGGCCGCATTGCTGGGACGGTCACCGACGCCACCACCAGCGAGACGCTGCCGGGCGTGAACGTGTTCATCCTCGGCACGCAGTTCGGCTCGGCGACCGACTTCGACGGCAACTACGTCATCCCGAGCATTCGTGCGGGCGAGTACACCATCCAGGTTAGCTTCGTCGGCTATGAGACGAAGCAGTTCACCGGCATCCGCGTGAACAACGGCGAGACGACGCGGCTCGACATCGAGATTGGCGAGGCGGTGCTCTCGACGGAGAACGAGGTCGTGATTGTGGGCGACGCGCCCCTCGTGGACGTCGAGGAGTCGTCGAGCACCTTCACGATCTCGCGCGACCAGATGGAGGCGGCACCCGTGCGTGAAGTCACGGAGGTCGTGGCCAGCCAGGCGGGCGTCGTGAGCGACCCGACGGGCCTCTACATCCGCGGCGGACGCGCGGACGAGACCGCGTTCCTCGTGGACGGCGTCTCGGCGAAAGACCCGCTCGCGGGCACCGGCTTCGGGCTCGACCTCGGCACGAACGCCTTCTCCGAAGTCGAGGTCACGACCGGCGGCGTCGGCGCTGACGTGGGCGACGTGACCTCGGGCGTCGTGGCCGTCTCGCTGCAGGAGGGCACCGACGAGTTCCGCGGCACGCTCAGCCACAAGCGCGACAACCTCGGCTTCAACCAGGACTGGGAGAGCACCTTCATGGAGGAGACGTTCGAAGCGTCGCTCTCGGGGCCGATCCTGCCTGGAAAGCTCCGCTTCTTCGTGAGCGCCCAGGCCCAGGTCTCCGACGAGTTCTACCGCTTCACCTCGGACCCCGACCAGGTCCGCAACAGCATCGTCGGGAGCGACTTCTGGATGCCGCGCACGGACAACCGCTGGAACGGCGTCGCGAAGCTGACCTTCCTCCCGCGCCCCGGCATGAAGCTCACCGGCAGCTACTCGCGCTCGCTGACGGTGAACCAGAACGAGAACATGCTGCGCGTCACCGGCAACGACGCCGCCGTGCGCCCCGGCTTCCAGTACGGCTTCGCGCTGCAGCCCGACCTCGCCAACTCGTACGCCCACGACAGCAACCTCTCGACGCTGCGCTGGAGCCACGTGATCGGCTCGCAGGCCTACTACGAACTCCAGGTCTCGCGCCTCTTCACGCGCCTCCGCGCCGACGCCAACGGCCGCGACTGGCGCCCCGAGAACGTCGACTCCGAGCTCGACCCCGAGAGCATCGTCGACTACCCCGGCGACCTCTTTCTCCCCGGCGGCGTCGACCCGGAGAACATTCCGCCTGGCACGCCCATCTTCGTGCTGCCGGGGCCGGGGCTCATCAACAACGGCGGCATCGCCACGCGCTGGCACGACCACTTCGCGGAGGAGGTCACCGTCAAGGGCGCCTTCAGCCGCTTCACCGCCAACCGCGGCTACCAGATTTCGACCGGCTTCGAGGTCAAGCTCAACGACTACCAGTGGATCGACATCGAGCGCCCGTGGATCGGCGCCCCGATCACGCTCGGCGACGGCACGACGACCCAGACGAACCGCCTCGGTGAGTCGAGCGACGTGTGGCGGGTGAAGCCGCGCCAGACCGCGTTCTACGCCGAGAACCAGTTCCGCTACCGCGGCCTCATCGCCAATGTGGGCCTGCGCTGGGAGTTCTGGGCACCGGGCGGCTTCGTGGACGACCTCGTGGACGACGCCGTCGCGTTCTACGACGCCGAGGACGCGGGCGAGGACGTCAGCGACCGGGTCCGCGTACCCATTCTTGAAGAGATCGCGCGGTCCTACGAGAGCGAGACGTTCGGCTTCCTCGGCACGCGTTGGAAGACGCGTCTGCTGCCCAAGGTGCGCGTGAGCTTCCCCGTCCGCGAGAACCAGGTGCTGTTCTTCAACTACGGCCGCTCGACCCGCCTGCCGCACCCGACGTTCCTCTACGCGGGCCTCAACCCCGTCTACCAGGACCGCTCGTTCTTCGCCGACCTCGGCAATCCGAACCTCAACCCTGAGGTGGACATCTCCTACGAACTCGGCGTCCGCAACCAGATCACGTCCAACGACGCGCTTACGCTGACGGCCTTCTGGCGCGACAAGTACGACTTCATCACCGTCCAGGACATCGAGATTCAGGACCAGACGGGCCGCCAGACGACGCGCGCGCTGCGCATCAACGGCGACTTCGCCCGCGTGCGTGGCCTCGAAGCGAGCTACACCAAGCGCATCGGCCGTCGCTTCACCGGCCAGATCAACGCCGCCTACAGCCGCGCCACCGGCCTCTCCTCGACCAACAACGACGCGCTCCAGCAGTTTCTCCAGCAGGGCAACGTCGACAACACCGTCGAGACGCCGCTCGCCTGGGACCGCCCGATCGACCTCAAGGGCAGCGTGACCTACCGCTACGACGAGGCGAACCCGCTCTTCGGCGTGCCGGGCCTCAACCGCTTCCGTGCGTTCCTCTCGGGCACGTTCCGCAGCGGCCAGCGCTACACGCCCGTCGAGTTCGTCGGTTACGAGACCAACCCCTTCACGGGCACCCGCTGCGACGTGGACGACGAGCGGACCGCCGACTGCTGGCGCCCCGTCTACGAGCGCAGCGCGGACCCGGAGGACCGCTTCAGCGAGGTCGGCGCGCCGTGGTGGTGGTTCGACCTCACGCTGGAGCGCCGCATCGCGCTCGTGGGCCAGGACCTACGCATTACGCTGGAGGTGACCAACCTCTTCAACCAGAACAACGGCATCGTGGTGAACCCGGTCACGGGCGAAGCCTACCCGGACATCGACCCGGCCGAGATCGCGGCCAACCCGGAGCGCTTCCGCACCAACACCGACTTCGACGTGACGGGCTCCGTGCGCGACCCGCGCTTCGAAGACCCCCGGTCGAGCGGGCAGCCGCCGTTCAACCCCGCGCGCTACCTCCCGCAGCGCCACATCACCCTCGGCTTCGCCTACCAATTCTGAGTAGCAAGTGCCAAGGCGCAAGTGGGCAAGGATGCTCATTTGCCAGCACATCCTTGCCACTTGCCACCTGCTACTTGCCACCGTCCACGCCATGCGCGCCGCTCTGCTCCTCCTTCTAGTCAGCCTCATAGGGACGGTCCTCTCAAGCGGTCCGGCCTTTGCGCAGAGCCCGCTCCCGAGCTACGGCGAGGACCGGCGCGGCACGTCCGGCTTCCAGTTCCTCAAGGTGGCCGTCGACCCGCGCACGGCGGCGCTCGGCGAGAGCGTTGTCTCGCACGCCGACGACGTGACGGCGCTGCTGCACAACCCGGCGCTCATCGCCCGCGCAGGCGACGTGGAGGGCGCGCTCACGTTCACGAACTACTACGTCGACACGCAGCTCTACTGGGCGGGCGGCCTCTACCGCCTCGGCCCCTACACGCTCGGGCTCTCCATCCAAGCCTTCGACTCCGGCGAACTCGTCGAGCGGACCGAGGTGTCGGGGCCGAATGGCACCGGGCGCACGTTCCGGCTGGTCGACCTCGGCGTGGGGCTTACCGTCTCGCAGGCGCTCACCGACCTCTTCAGCTACGGCGTTACGGTGAAGTACGCCCGCGAGAGCGTCCTCGACGTGGTCACGCAGGCGGCGCTGCTCGACCTCGGCGTGGCCTACTCGGTCGGCGAGACGGGCGTCCGCCTCGGCGTGGCGATCCGCAACTTCGGCCTCGACGGGCGGCCCTCCGGCGAGGTGAGCTACCTCGACCTCCAGAACGGCGAGCCGGTCACGGTCACCGGCGACGAGTTCGCGCGCGTCACGCCCCCGACGACGTTCCTCCTCGGCGTGAGCTACGACCTCCTGCGCGGCCTGAGCGCGCTCGGCCTCACCGGCCCCGCCGGGCCGCAGCACGACTTCCGCGTCTCGGGCCAGCTCACCAACCCCAACGACGACACCGAGCGGTTCAACCTCGGGCTGGAGTACACCTGGAACCGCGTCCTCACGCTGCGCGGGGGCTACCAGCTCGGCATCGAGGAGGCTACGCTGCCCAGCTTCGGCCTTGGCGTGCGCGCGCCCGGCTACGACGGCGTCCGCCTCGACTACGGCTTCAACCGCCTCGACCGCCTCGGCGCCGTCCACCGCGTCGGCTTTCTCGTCAGCTTCGACTGACCTCGATTTCCCCACCTTGTCATGCTGAACTCGATTCAGCATCTCTACGGACTGGCTGAGATCCTGAATCAAGTTCAGGATGACAGAAAAGCAAGTTCTCGCTAACCGTGCTCTTCCTTCCTTTCCGAATTCCTACGAGCGCCCTTCTGGCAGCCCTGCTCCTCCTTTCCGGCTGCGACGCGGTCTTCGGCTCGAAGGACGACCTCATCACCGACGAGATCCTCGAAGAGGGCCAGACCGACCCGACGCTCGTGGACGAGGTCGGCTACGTGCCGCTGACGCCGTTCTTCACCCAGGGCGTCAACGGGCCGTTCGAGAACCCGTCCGACGTCTACGTGGGTTACGACGAGTTCGTCTACGTGGCCGACGACCGCGGCCTGCACGTGCTCGACCTCGCGGGCCGTCCGCAGTTCCTCCTCGACCAGGTCGAGGGCCAGCCGCTGCGCGACATCACCGCCGTCACGCAAGGGCGCGACCTCGATGTATTCATCGCCGCGCGCCGCGACACGACCGTCGCCGGGGCGACCTGCCCGTCCAGCGGGGGCGGCGAGCAGTGCGACCTCGCCGTGGTCTACCGCATCGGCGGCCTCACGACCGGCGCGCCCATCGTCAAGGCCAAGATCTGGCACCCGTTCAGCGACGCCAGCCGCGCGCTCTCCGGCCAGTTCGACGAGCCCGACGTCTACGAGCGCCAGGACGGCGGCACCGTTGTGGGTACGTTCTCCGACGAGGACGCCGTCTTCACGGGCGTCGCCACGCTGGCCGACGGGCGGTTCTACGTCACCCGGCGCGGGCCCGTCAACACGCTCACGCGCAACGGCACCGGCGACGGGCGGCCCAACCTCTCGTTCAGCCCCTTCAACGCGCTCCTGACCTTCAACGCCGAGGGCGACTACGAGCAGTTCATCTTCGCGCTCTCGCCCAGCCAGCCGGGCCTCCTGAGCGCCTACTACCCCTCGGACGTGCTCACCTTCCTCGGCCCGCCACAGGACTTCGACGAGCCGCTCGACCGCAACTTCCTCATCGCACAGTCGCCGGTGGAGGCCCCCGACAGCCCGCAGCAGCCGCTGCGCTACGGCGTCGTGTCGATCCTGGTGGTGGAGACCTCGGACGGCATCGAGTACCGCGTGGACACCGAGCGCTTCGCCGCCGGGGCGGCCCCGGACACGCCCGGCGGGCTCTACGACGACTTCCAGTTCGGCGCGCCGACGAGCCTCGCCTTCGCGGCCGACGCGACGCGCTACCTCTTCGTGGCCGACGCGGTGCAGGACAGCCTGTTCGTCTTCAACGCGACCGGCGTGGAGGGCGTGGCCCCGCCTCCGGGGGAGACCGACCCGACGCCGATCCGCGTCTCGTTCGGCGGCACCGGCGGCGGCGCGCTCCAGTTCCGCAACCCGCAGGGCGTGGCCTACTACGACCGCATCGTCTACGTGGCCGACACCGGCAACGGCCGCATCAGCCGCTACCGCCTGAACACGGACTTCGAGTAGGGCGCCGCGCGGTTGGGGGCGACGACATGGTCCACCGAAGGGAGGGCTCCCAGTAGGTCCCTCGTAATGGACTGTGCGCCAGGTGTGGAGGTCGTGCTCGGCTCGGCTCCCCCCGTCCTGCGTCGGCTCCGCGCAGTGCGCTCCGCTCCTCAAACCGAAGGTTCACGTAGTAAACTGTCCCCCTCACGCATGAGGGGGACAGCTTGTGCGCCGTTGCAGGCGTACAAGCGGGGGGAGCCGAGAGACCGAGCGGCTGATAGACGCCGCTGAGCGTCTGCACGCCTGCTTATCCCCAACTCATCGCATGATCGAGAAGCGCTGCGTCTGCGCGGCGGCGTTGCCCACGGTGGTATGGTACACGACGTGGAAGAGCATAAGGCGGACGCGTCGAATCAACGGAAAGAGACGAGTCCTGCAGAGGACGGCGTGCTGTCAAGTTCCAACCTCCAGGGCGTTTGGTTCGATCTCCAGTGCTCGGCCGCGCGCTGTTGGACGACGGCCAACGCCGATTCACCGGCTGAGCCACCAGAAGCACGCCAGTTGGCCCGTCGTCGCGACGCCCTTGCCCGTGGCGATGCCCCAGATCGCGCCGAGCACGCCGAGCGAGGGGATCAGCGCCCACGCCACCGCAAAGGCCGTCACCATGCTCACAAGGTTGATGTAGAACCCCACGTTGGGCCGCTCGATGGCCCACAGCCCCGCGTCGGCGGGCATGCCGATGGCCTCCACGACCGTCGCCACGGCGTAGACGACGACGGCGGTGTGCTGCCCGCCGAACTCGTCGCCGAAGAAGAGCGCGATCACCCACTCGCTGCCGAACGCGAGGCCGAGCGCCACCGTGCCCGTGGCGAGGCCCATCAGCAGCGCCGTCCGCGCGACCATCCGCCGCACCGCGCCCACGCCGTCCTCGGCATAGGCCGCCGCGATGCTCGGCGTGAGCACGTTCGCGAGCGCCGTGATCATCGGGAAGATCAGCCCGACGACCTTCATCGCCGCGTCCATGAAGCCGACGGCGGCCGTCCCGGCGAACGCCGCGAGCAGCCACGGGATGCCGAACTCGCGCCCGTTGACGGAGATGCGCCCGGCCGCCACCCAGCGCCCGAAGCGCCAGTTCCGGCGAAGGTCGTCGCGGGCCGTAGCCGGTGCCACGCGCCAGCGGAAGCCGCCGTCGCCCCGCTGGAGGGGACGGAACGCGAGCCAGAGTGGGAGCAGGCACGCTGCGCCGTAGAGCGCATAGACGTCCCACACGGTCACGTTGCCCGTCGCCGCGAGCACGCCGAGGCCGCCGAGGAGGACCCCCATCAGCAGCACGTCCATCACGAGCGCCGTGTGGACGCGGTGGTGCGCGAAGGCGACGCGCCGCCCGAGGTCCATCACCAGCCGCAGCGGCAGCATCCCCGCCAGCGCGAAGAGCACGCCGCCCAGCCCAGCCTCGCCGAAGCCCATCCACGCCACGGCTCCGCCGACCGCTACGAGGACCGCCATCCCAAGGCCGAGGCCGCCCGCTTGCACGAGCGCGCTCCCGAGGTACGACCGCCGCGCCTTCGCACCGAGCCGTTGGCTGTAGACCGTGTAGGGCAGCGCCACGAGCGTCTCCGCGAGCGCCTCGGCGAGCAGCAGGATCGTGAACGCGAGCGCGTAGAGCCCGAGTGCATCGGCCCCCGCCGCCCGCGCCACGACGATGCTCACGAGCAGCCGCCCCGCGCTCACGAGCGCCTGGTCCGCCATCGACACGCCGCTCTTGCCGAGCGGCCCCGCGAGGAACCGCCACATCCGCCAGCGAAGCTGCTGCTGCCACGACAGCGAGGGAGCCTCGTCGTCGGGCGTGTCGGGAGTCTGGGCGGACGTGAAGAGCACCGAGGCGCAGGAGAATGCGAGGGTGGAGAACGGGGGCGTGGAGGGCAAAGATCAGGCCGCAGCGTCTCAGCGCAACCGCGCAGTCACAACCTCACGTCAAAACCACCTCACTGCAACACCGCGACACCGCCGCGCTCATCCCATCACGCGCTCCATCAGCCTGGGCGCCCAGCCGTACCACCCGGCGAGCTTCGCGTCGAGCGTGGCGGGCGTGTCCCAGGTGTAGGCGTTGAAGCGGCCCCAGGCGTAGGGGTCGCTGTCAGTCGTGACGAGCGTGCAGTCGGTCGTGAGCGCGCAGGCCACGCCGAGCGTCCGCGCCCGCTCGGTGAGCGCGCCGCCCGCGAAGCCGAACGCGGTCCGTCCGTAGGGGAACGCGAACGGGGGCGCGGCGATGCCGAGGCGGGCGTCGAGCCAGCGCAGGTTCTCGGCGAGGTCAGCCTCGAAGGCGTCGGGGCGGTCGATGAACACGGCGTGGGTGTGCGTGTGCGCGCCGACCTCGAAGAGGGGATCGGCGACGAGCGCGTCCAGCCCAGCGCGGGTGACGGGGCGGTAGGCGCTTGCGGGCAGCCTTGCGCGGTGATCGTGGGCCCACGCATCGAACGGAAACGGCTCCGTGCTGTCCACGAACGCTGTGCTCACGAACATCGTCGCCGGGATACCGAGGCGGCGCAGGATCGGCACGGCAGCGTCGACTACGTTCTGGTAGATGTCGTCGAACGTGACCACGACAGCCCGGTCCGTGATGGCGCGGTCCGGGACCTCGCCGCTCGCATGCGCCGCGAGAAGATCGCGCAGGGCGAGGAAGCGGTAGCCACGCGTGCGCAGCCCGACGAGGTGCTGCTCGAACGCAGCGGGCGGCACGTTGAGCGTGCGATCATCCGGGACACCGAACACGTTCTCGGCGACGCGGTGGTAGATCAGGAGCCCAGCGCCTCGCGTGCGGCGTCCCAGCGCGCCGCGCAAGCCCGTGGCGATGAGCCCCGCAGTTTGCTTGACAGCGTCCTTCAGCATAGGCGTCCCAAGCGGTTAGCGACCGACGCTCGTCCGAAGCGCATCGGGGAGCACCCGCCGGAACGTGCCCTGCTTGCCGGTCAACTCGGTATAGATCTCGTTCACGATCTCGCCGTTGCGTGTCCAGGCGTAGTCCTTCGCGCGTTCGATGGCTCCGGCGCTGAGGCGGTCGTAGCGCTCGGCCGTGGCGGTGATGCTGCGGACGGCTTCCGCGATGCCGCGGGCGGTCTGCCCAGGCCACGACACCGGCACCTTCGCACCGCAGTCGGCCGTGACCATGTCGCGAGCGCCCTGGTGGTCGAGCGCCACGACGGGCAGGCCGTTGGCGAACGCTTCGAGGACGACGTTGCCCGACGTGTCACGCAGGCTGGAGAAGACGAAGAGGTCCGCGTCGGCGTAGGATTCGAGGGCCTCGGCATAGGGCAGGAAGCCCTTCACGTCGCAGTGGGGGAGGCCGTCGAAGCTGTCCGCGTCGGGGCCGTGGCCGATGACGGTGAGCTCGTAGGCGCCGGGGCCGTCGAGGAGGTGCTCGAAGGCGCGGCGCATGAGGGTGGTGCCCTTGCGCCGGACGCAAAGGCCCACCCACAGGACGCGGACGGGTCCAGGCCGGCGGTCGGCCCAGCGCTTCGGGGTGCCTACGGCCCGGACGCCGGTCTCCAGCAGCAGTTGCGGCGTCGTGCGGGTCAGCTGGGCGAGGTGCCGCTGGTTGGTCGAGTTGGCCGCCAGGACCACGTCGGCGCGGTTCGCGGCCTTGCGGACGCGTGGGCTGAGCCAGAGCTGGAGCCGGTTGGCTACGTTGCGTACCATCTCTGCGGCGGCAGCGCGCGGCGTGATGGTGTGCAGAAACCGCCAGGGGAAGTTCTGCGTCCCGCCGATAGGGCCCCAGACGAAGGGCACGTCGTCGAACTCCCAGCCATAGCCTGGCTCGCGGAAGCCGACCATGTTGACGTGGTGGACGAGGTCGAAGCCGACCTCGGCGTGCAGCGCGCGGGCCTTGTCGGCCGCGCGGCGGTTCCATGCCCGGAAGGCGCCGCTGTTGATGAACGGCCGCGTCTTGTTGGCCCACTCGCGGTCGGTGAGCGGCTCAAAGTGCCAGTGGACGCCCGGCAGCGGGCCGTGCTCAGCTTCGAAGCGACGGATGTCGTCCTCGAACTCGCGCTGCTCGGTGATGACCCACACGTCACAGTAGTGCGCGGCCTCGACGGTGCGGTTCCAGCCGACCTTCGGCTCCGAGCCGTGGTAGGGGCTGCAGGCGTAGGCGAGCAGCAGCACGCGCGGCCGTGGCGGCACGCCCGGGCCTGGGCCAGAGGGGGCGTCCGAGAGCGTGCCCGAGCGAGGGGTGGGCAGGGCGGAGGGCGCGTTCACGAGCGAGGAAGGAGGCACGGCGGGAGCGCGAAAACAAACAGGAAGAAGGTCGTGCGGACTGGCTACCTAAACAAGGTTTATGCCGTTCTACACAGAATGCGCGCCCACGGCCGCACGCGGGGCCACGCCGGCTACGAGCGGCACACCGCGCAGAATTTCGCGAAACGATCAGGTGGGGCGGCGGCTTGGAGACCCGGCTTGACCAGGCGGGACGCGCTCCTATTCGGTTGTTTCTCTCCGCATGCCGCGCGCCGTCATGCTCGACCTCGTGATCGAGCAACAATGGCGACCTCCACATCGGCCTACGCCTCACGCTCGTATTCATCGCCACGAAGAGTGACAGCGCTAGCACGGATGATGCTGGGGTTGGTGGACCTTTTCGGAAGGGCTTCCGGTTTAGTCAGGCCTCCATCTGTTCGTCCATTTCATTCGACTCTACGGCTCATGAGAACAGTCCTTTCCGCCGAACAGCGCGATGTGTTCATCCAGGAACTCCACGAGCGGACCACGTCGCCCGGCTTCCATTTCCTCTCCGCCGAGCACCTCCAAGAACTCAACGGCCTCGTCTCGGACGGCGCGCCTGTCCTGAGCCTCTACATGACGCTCGACCCGGAGGCCCGCTCCGGCGACGCCTGGCGCATCACGTTCAAGGACCTCAGCCGCCAGGCCCTTGCCCTCGCCGACGAGCAGGACGCAGACCGCGCGGCCGTGCAGGCCGAACTCAACCGCATCGAGGCGGCGCTCGAAAAGAGGCTGCCCCGGACCGGGCGTGGGCTCGCGTTCTTCGCCTGCGAGGGCATTGGCCTCTTCCGCCAGGTTGGCACGGCGCTCGACCTGCCCACGGCCGTGCACCTCAACAACCGGCCCTACGTGCGCCCGCTCGCCCGCCTGCGCGACGAGCACGACCGCTTTGCCATCGTGCTTGTGTCGTTTGCGAAGACGCGGTACTTCTTCGCGCAGATCGGCCTTGTCGAGGAGGTGCTCACGCTCGACGGCAAGGAAGTAGAGACGTGGGACCATGCCTCGAAAGACCAACGCCAGGACCAGCGCGAGGCGCGCAAGCGGGACCACGCCAAGCGCTCGGCGCACGCGCTGGAGCTGATGGTGAAAGAACTAGGCGTCCGGCATACGATCTACAGCGTGCCCACCGACATGGAGGCGCCGTTCCTCGACGCGCTCGACCAGGCCACGCGCCAGACCATCGCAGCGTCGTTCGCGTGCGACACGAACGCTACGGCCGTGGAGGTGGCGGAGCGGGCGGCCCCCGTGCAGCGAGCCGTGGAAGCCGAAGAGGAAACCGCAACCATCGCGCACATTCGTGAGCAGCTCACCAACCGCGCCGTCACGGGCCTCGACGAGACGCTGCAGATGCTCAACCAGCAGCGCGTGATGACGCTCGTCGTGGACGACGCCTTCCGGCAGCCTGGTGGGCGCGGCGTTGAGACGGGTATGCTCACGACGCTCACCGAGGGCGACCATCCGATGACGGGCGAGGGCATCGAGCCGGAGTCGGACCTCGTGGAGGTGATGCTCGAACGCGCTCTCGAACAGGGAGCCTCGCTCGAACTCGTCCGCTCCGACGACGCGCGCACGGCGCTGGAGCCGCACGGCCCCGTCGCGGCGCTGCTACGGTTCTAGCTGACGGGGTGAGACAACCAACGGGGTCGGTAGACGATGCTACCGACCCCGTTTCACGTTTCATACCATCTCCGGCTAATGAGTTGCGATGTGGTCAGCGCCGCCCGGCCACCAGTGGTACAGCGTCAGCGAACGCACC